>NC_015422.1:300000-600000 GCF_000204645.1 Alicycliphilus denitrificans K601
TAAAGCGTGCAGGGCGCGCGCGAAGCGCTCCTTGCCCACGCCGGTCTCGCCCGTGAGCAGCACCGTGACCTGCGTGCCCGCGGCCTTGCGCAGCAGCCGCGTGGCGGCGGTGAAGCCGGCCGAGCGCCCGATCAGCGGGCCCAGCGCGTCGGCGGGCGGCTCGGGCCGGTCCTCGGCGGGCATGGGCGCGGGCCAGGCGGGCAGGGCGCGCGGGCCGTTCTGGGGCGCGCCGTCGTCCAGCAGCGCGTCGGGCGCGTAGTCGGCGGCCAGCTGCGCGCCGTCGGGCCAGTCCTGCACCGGGCGGCCCTCGATGCGGCAGTGCGCGTGGCCGCTGGCGGCGCACTGCACCTCCTTGTAGAGCACGGTGCGGCCCATGAAGGCACTGGTGTAGCCCGAGGCGTAGCCCAGCAGCATCCAGCACACGGGGACGTTCTGCGGGCCGAAGTCGCGCACGTGGACTTCCACCTCCCACGACTGTTGCCAGGCAAAGATGCCGTGGAAGTGGCCGGTCGCCGCGTCCAGCTCCAGCTTTTCGGGGGTGACCTGCACGGCCCCCTGCAGCATGTGCAGCTGCGGGCCCACGCTGAACATGGCGAAGGCGTCGGCGCCGGGGCGCAGCTGGCGCGCCAGCGCCGCGTCGCGCTCGCCCGAGGCGTAGCCCACGCGCAGCAGCAGACGGCGCGTGGCGGCGGGGCCGAGCGTGTGTATCAGCTCGCGGCGCAGTATGCCCAGCGACGCGGCGTGCATCAGCACCATGCGCTGGCCCGCCAGCCAGATGCGCCCGTCGGCTGCCGAGAACTGGATCTGGCGCCGCAGGTCGGCGTCGGAGGGCAGCGCGGGAAGGGTGGGCATGCTGATGATTATCGATAAAAGATTTTTCTGCGCAAGATGGCTTGTCCGCAGAGATTTCACCAAATGGTGAATTCCGGGGTGTGGATGGTGTGCAAATCATCAAGATGCACTGCAGCAACCGCCTTTCCAGCCCCTGCTCGGGCGGCCTTGGGGTCGGTCGAACTGGATCTAAATTTAGGGGTTTACCCGAAATTATCGAGATTTTCGCCATGGTGCCGGGCCGCCTGGCACATGTCCTGCATAGGCCTGGGCATGCGCACCACGCCACCTTCCTCCAACGACCGCTGGGATCTCCAGCGCCGCTACATCCGCATCGTGCAGGAGCACGGCAACGGCATGGTGGAGTTCGAGTTCGCCGTGGGCGAGCCGCAGCTCTACGTCGAGATGGTGATGCCGCGCGCGCAGTTCGACGACTTCTGCGCCACGCAGGGCGTGCAGCCCACCGTCGGGCGCCTGCCGGGGCAGGAGCAGGGCAGCGCCGAGCACGAATGGGACTGGAACCTGCGCGACGCGCGCGAGCGCCACTTCCGCCACGAGCCCTGAGAAGCACCACTTTCCATTACAGAAACCACAGGAGACAAGCCCCATGCAAATCGACCTGCGCACCGTCAGCATCACGCCGCTGCGCCAGACCTACGACCACATCGCCCGGCGGCTGGGCGCGGACAAGCCGGCCTCGCGCTACATCGAGGCCACGATGGACGTGCAGCCCCAGGCCAACTTCCACTACCGCCCCACCTGGGACCCGGAGCACGAGCTGTTCGACGCCTCGCGCACCCGCATCGTGATGCAGGACTGGTACGCGCTGAAAGACCCGCGCCAGCTCTATTACGGCACCTACGCCCAGGCGCGCGCCCGCCTGCAGGAGGTGGCCGAGGCGGACTTCGAGTTCGTCGAGTCGCGCGGCCTGGCCGAGCGCTTCGACGACACGGCGCGGCGCACGGCGCTGGACTTCTACGTGCCGCTGCGCCACGTGGCCTGGGGCGCGAACATGAACGGCGCCTACCAGTGCGCCTACGGGCACGGCACGGCCATCACCCAGCCCTGCCTGTACGCCGGCATGGACCAGCTCGGTATCGCCCAGTACCTCACGCGCCTGGGCCTGCTGCTGGGCAACCAGGGCGACCTGGAGGCGGGCAAGCAGGCCTGGCTGGAGGCGCCCGCGTGGCAGGGCCTGCGTCGCGTGGTGGAGGACACCTGGGTGCTCAAGGACTGGTTCGAGCTGTACGTGGCGCAGAACGTGGCGCTGGACGGCATCCTGTTCGGCCTGGCCTACCGCGAGGTGGACGCCGCGTTGTCCGAGCAGGCCGGCCCCACGGTGTCCATGCTCACGCGCTTCCAGGCCGAGTGGTTCCAGGACGCGAACAAGTGGGTGGACGCCGTCATCAAGACCGCCGCAGCCGAAAGCGCCGAGAACCAGGCCCTGCTGGGCCAGTGGTACGCCCACTGGCGCGGCCGCGTGCAGGAGGCGCTGGCGCCGGTGGCGCGCCTGGCGCTGGGCGACGCGGGCGATGCCGCCCTGGCGCGCGCCGTGGCCGCCGTCGATGCGCGCATGCACAAGTCCGGCCTGGCCGTCTGAAGCCCCCGCAGGAGAGCACCCCATGTCCAACGTATTCATCGCCTTCCAGAAGAACGAGGAAACGCGCGCCATCGTCGACGCCATCGTCGCCGACAACCCGCAGGCCATCGTCAACCAGCAGCCCGCCATGGTGAAGATCGACGCCCCGGGCCGCCTGGTGATCCGCAAGAGCAGCATCGAGCAGGAGATCGGGCGCGAGTTCGACCTGCAGGAGATGCACGTGCACCTCATCACCCTGTCGGGAAACATCGACGAGACCGACGACGAGCTCAGCCTGACCTGGAATCAGTGAACCCGCGAACACAAGGAGACAGACCATGGATATGAAAGTCAGCAAGAAGCTGGGCCTGAAAGAGCGCTACAACCTCATGACGCGCGACCTGGCCTGGACGCCCACCTACCAGGCGTTGAAGGACGTGTTCCCGTACATGGAGTACGAGGGCATCAAGATCCACGACTGGGACAAGTTCGAGGACCCGTTCCGCATGACCATGGACTCGTACTGGAAGTACCAGGCCGAGAAGGAGCGCAAGCTCTACGCCATCATCGACGCCTTCACGCAGAACAACGGCCACCTGGGCGTGACGGACGCGCGCTACATCAACGCGCTCAAGCTGTTCCTCACCGGCGTCAGCCCGCTGGAATACATGGCGCACCGGGGCTTCGCCCACGTCGGCCGCCAGTACCCCGGCGCCGGCCCGCGCGTGGCCTGCCTGATGCAGAGCCTGGACGAGATCCGCCACTCGCAGACGCAGATCCACTCGCTGTCCAACTACAACAAGCACTACAACGGCTTCGCCAACTGGCGCCACCAGCACGACCGCGTGTGGTACCTCAGCGTGCCCAAGAGCTTCTTCGACGACGCCGTGAGCGCCGGGCCGTTCGAGTTCATCGTGGCCATCGGCTTCGCGTTCGAATACGTGCTCACCAACCTGCTGTTCGTGCCCTTCATCAGCGGCGCGGCCTACAACGGCGACATGGGCGCCATGGCCTTCGGCTTCTCGGCCCAGTCCGACGAGTCGCGCCACATGACGCTGGGGCTGGAGATCATCAAGTTCATCCTGGAGCAGGACCCGGACAACCTGCCGATCGTGCAGGCCTGGCTGGACAAGTGGTTCTGGCGCGGCTACCGCGTGCTCACGCTGGTGGCCATGATGATGGACTACATGCTGCCCAAGCGCGTGATGAGCTGGAAGGAAGCCTGGGAGACCTACGCCGAGCAGAACGGCGGCGCCCTGTTCGCCGACCTGGCGCGCTACGGCATCAAGGTGCCCGCCGGCTGGGAACAGGCCTGCAAGGACAAGGACCACCTGAGCCACCAGGCCTGGAACGTGTTCTACAACTACGGCGCCGCGGCCCCCTTCCACACCTGGGCGCCGAGCGAGGCCGACATGAAGTGGCTGAGCGAGAAGTACCCCGACACCTTCGACAAGTACTACCGCCCGGTGTGGGAGCACTACGCCAAGGAGCAGGCCGAGGGCCGGCGCTTCTACAACAAGACGCTGCCCATGCTGTGCCAGACCTGCCAGATCCCGATGTTCTTCACCGAACCGGGCGACCCGACCAAGATCGCCTACCGCGAGAGCGACTGGCGTGGCCAGAAATACCACTTCTGCTCCGACGGCTGCAAGCACATCTTCGACAACGAGCCCGAGAAGTACGTGCAAAGCTGGCTGCCCGTGCACCAGATCTACCAGGGCAACTGCTTCCCCGAGGACGCCGACCCGTCCAAGCCCGGCTTCGACCCGCTGATGGAGGTGCTGCGCTGGTACCGCATGGAGTTCGGGCGCGACAACCTGGACTACGCCGACTCGCAGGACAAGAAGAACTTCGAGGCCTGGCGCGCGCAGTCCACCAGCAACTGACGCGCAAGGCGCAGCCCGGGCTGCGCCGCGCACCCCACCCCACCCCACACGACAGGAGACAAGTCCATGGCCGTCACATCCGCCGCCCCCTACGACTTCCCGCAGCAGGACACCGCCGACAAGTTCCCCGCGCCGCTGCTGTACATCGGCTGGGAAGACCACAAGATGTTCTGCGCGCCGTTCTGCGTGCCCATGCCGCCCGCTACCCGGTTCGGCGACATGGTGCAGGGCGCGCTGCCCGGCCTCTACGGCGCGCACCCCGACTTCGCGCGCATCGACTGGAACCGGGCCGAATGGTTCGTCTCGGGCAAGCCCTTCACCCCCGACATGGACAAGACCGTGGCCGAGAACGGCCTGGGCCACAAGAGCGTGATCCGCTTCCGCACGCCCGGGCTGACCGGCCTGCAGGGTTCGTGCTTTTGAATGAAATCGGCATCCAGCCGGCACGCAACAAGCGCCAGCAGCTATTGAATTTGAAGTCTGTGAGTACGCCATGAGCCACCAGCTCACCATTGAACCGCTCGGCCAGGTGATCGAGGTCGAGGAAGGCCAGACCATCCTCGACGCCGCCCTGCGCGCCGGCATCTACCTGCCCCACGCCTGCTGCCACGGGCTGTGCGGCACCTGCAAGGTCCAGGTCACCGACGGCGAAGTCGAACACGGCGAGGCCAGCGGCTTCGCGCTCATGGACTACGAGCGCGACGAGGGCCTGTGCCTGGCCTGCTGCGCCACGCTGGAGTCCGACAGCGCCGTGATCGAGGCCGAGATCGACGACGAGCCCGACGCGCTGAACCTGCCGGTGCAGGACTTCGCCGGCGTGGTCTCGCGCATCGAGGACCTCACGCCCACCATCAAGGGCGTGTGGATCGAGCTGGACGCGCCCATGACCTTCCAGGCCGGGCAGTACATCAACCTGCAGATCCCGGGCGAAAGCCAGCCGCGCGCCTTCTCCATCGCCAGCAGCCCGGCGCAGGCCAGCGAGATCGAGCTCAACATCCGCCTGGTGCCCGGCGGCAAGGGCACGGGCTGGGTGCACCAGCAGCTGCGCCCGGGCGAGCGCGTGCGCCTGTCCGGCCCCTACGGGCGCTTTTTCGTGCGCGCCTCGGCGCACGACAAGCAAGGGCTGGGCTACCTGTTCCTGGCCGGCGGCTCCGGCCTGTCCAGCCCGCGCTCCATGGTGCTGGACCTGCTCGCCGCCGGCGGCGACAAGCCCATCACCCTGGTCAACGGCGCGCGCGCGCAGGACGAGCTGTACCACCACGCGGAATTCCTGCAGCTGGCCGCCGAGCACCCGCGCTTCACCTACGTGGCGGCGCTCTCGGGCGAGCCCGAGGGCAGCGGCTGGCAGGGCGCGCGCGGCTACGTGCACGAGGCCGCCAAGGCGCACTTCGGCAACGACTTCCGCGGCCACAAGGCCTACCTGTGCGGCCCGCCGCTGATGATCGACGCCTGCATCAGCACGCTGATGCAGGGCCGCCTGTTCGAGCGCGACATCTACACCGAGAAGTTCATCTCGGCCGCCGACGCGCAGCAGGTGCGCAGCCCGCTGTTCAAGAAGATCTGAGGGCGCGCGGGCCATGGCGAGCTACACCATCACGATTGCCGAGACCGGCGAAAGCTACCGCTGCCTGGACGAGCGCTCGGTGCTCGAAGGCATGGAGGCCCTGGGCAGGAAGGGCATCCCCGTGGGCTGCCGCCAGGGCGGCTGCGGCGTGTGCAAGGTGCAGGTGCTCGAAGGCCGCTATGCCAAGCGCGTCATGAGCCGCGCCCACGTCAGCGCCGAGGAAGAAGCCAGCGGCTGCGTGCTCTCGTGCCGCATCAAGCCCAGCAGCGACCTGCGCGTGAGCGTGGTCGGTGCCATGAAGAAAAACGTATGCCGCCCGCAGGAACAGGCGGCGCCAACCCTTTCCACACCCTGAAACAACGTAAAGGAGACACACCATGGCAATGACAGGCGTTTTGCGCCCCGGACACGCACAGCTGCGCGTGCTGGACCTGGAGGAATCGGTGCAGTGGTACACCGACGTCATGGGCCTCGTGCCCATGGGCCGCGACCAGCAGGGCCGCGCGTACTTCAAGACCCGCGCCGAGCGCGACCACAACAGCGTCGTGCTGCGCCAGGCCGACCAGGCCGGCATCGACTTCTTCGCCTTCAAGGTGCTCGACAAGGCCACGCTGGAGGACTTCGACCGCAAGCTGCAGGCCTATGGTGTGAAGACCGAGCGCATCCCTGCCGGCGAACTGCTGGAGACCGGCGAGCGCGTGCGCTTCAAGATCCCCACCGGCCACACCATCGAGCTGTATGCCGAGAAGACCGACGTGGGCAACGGCATCGGCTATCAGGACCCCGACGTGGACGTGCTCGACGGCCCCGGCATCCGCCCGATCCGCATGGACCACTGCCTGCTCTACGGCGGCGACATCGACGGCAACGTGAAGCTGTTCACCGAGGTGCTGGGCTTCACCCTGGTGGAGCGCGTGAAGCTCGAGGACGGCAAGACCGACCTGGCCGTGTGGCTCACCTGCAGCGCCAAGGCGCACGACATCGCCATGGTGCGCCACGGCGAGGACGGCAAGCTGCACCACGTCTCGTTCCAGATGCCGAGCTGGGAAAGCGTGCTGCGCGCCGCCGACATCATGAGCGTGAACCGCGTGTCCATCGACATCGGCCCCACGCGCCACGGCATCACGCAGGGCACCACGATCTACTTCTTCGACCCCAGCGGCAACCGGCTGGAGACCTTCTGCGGCGGCTACGACCACTACCCCGACATGCACCCCATCACCTGGAGCTGGGAGCACGTGGGGCGCGGCATCTTCTACCACGACCGCAAGCTCAACGACGCCTTCCTGAGCGTGGTGACCTGATGCAGCGCAGCGTCGAGCAGCGCGCCATCACCGCCGAGGCGGCGCACGCGGCAGTGGCCGCGGCCTGCGCCAAGGCGGGCGAGCTGGGCATCCGCGTGAACGCGGCGGTCACCGACGCCTCGGGTGTGCTCGCCGCCTTCCTGCGCATGCCCGGGGCCTTCCTGCACTCGGTGGACATCGCCATCGACAAGGCCTACACGGCGGCGGGCTTCGGCTTTGCCACCGCGCAGTGGGTCGGCATCCTGCGCGGCGACGAGGCGCTGCGCCTGGGCATGCCCCAGCGCCCGCGCAACGTGGTCTTCGGCGGCGGCCTGCCCATGCGCGAGGGCGGGGTGCTGATCGGCGGCATCGGCGTATCCGGCGGCAGCGCCGAACAGGACGAAATCTGTGCCCGCGCCGCGCTGGCGGCGCTGGGCCTCGAAGAAACCTAAGGAACTCACACCATGAAAACGACAAGCATCGCCGCCGCGGCCGCCGCGGCCGCCCTGGCCCTGCTGGCCGCCACCGGCGCGCACGCCGACGGCCACTACGTGCCCGGCGTGGAGGGCATACAGGCGGCCAGCGTGCCGCCCCCGGGCATGTACTACCTGGGCTACCTGGTGAACTACAACATCGACGACTTCCGCGCGCCCGGCAGCAGCACCAACCTGCCGGGCCACAACAGCGGCACCGTCACGGCGCTGGCCAACCGCTTCGTCTGGATCACCGGCCACAAGCTGCTCGGCGCCGACTACGGCGTGGAGGCCATCGTGCCGCTGGTGCGCACCTCGCTGACCATCAACGCCGCCGGCATCTCCGACTCGCGCTCGGGCGTGGGCGACATCTACCTCGGCCCGCTGGTGCTGGGCTGGCACGGCCCGCAGTGGGACGCCGTGGCCGCCGCCGGCATGTGGTTCGACACCGCCAGCACCAGCCACCCGGCCTCGGCCGGCAAGGGCTTCAAGAGCACCATGCTCACGGGCGGCCTGACCTACTACTTCGACGGCGCCAAGACGCTGTCGGGCTCGGCGCTGATGCGCTACGAGTTCAACGGCCGCAACAGCGCCGGCGTGCGCCCCGGCGACCAGCTGACGCTGGAGTGGGGCTTGGGCAAGTCGTTCGGCGCGGTGTCGGCGGGCCTGGTCGGCTACAGCCAGTGGCAGACCACGAACGACGACGGCGCCGGCGCCAGCACCAACAAGGCCGCGCGCCACGCCGTGGGCGCCGAGCTGGTCTACCCGGTGCCGGGGGCGGGCGTGTTCCTCAAGGGCGCGGTGTACAAGGAATTCAGCGCCACGGCGGGCACGGGGCCGCAGCCCAAGGGGTCGCTGGTGCGGTTCACCCTGGTGAAGGCGTTCTGATCTTGATCTGTATGCGCGCTGGTTTGGTTGCGTCGGCTGTTTGGGTGTCGCTGGCCGGGACTCGCCCCGGCGGGCGACCTCCTTTCTTGCTCGTGCAAGAAAGGAGGCAAAGAACACGCCCCCACGTCTGCGACCCCTTCGCTGCGCTGCGGGGCAAACCTGCGGCGGGGTGCTTGCGGGGTGTGCCGCAGAACTCACTGCGCGCTGACGCGCTCCGTTCAGACAACCGCGGCAAGTCAGAGCACGAAGCATGGGCGCTGCGACGCCCATGCTCACCCCGCAAGCGCCCCGCCGCAGGCGCAGCCTCAAGGGGGTTGGAGACAGCACGGGCCATCGCTGCGCTCGGCCCCGCCTTCGCGGCGCGTAGCGCCTGCGCGTTCCAGGCCGAGCGCAGCGATGGCCCGTGTCGCGGGTTCCCTTCTGGCCGTGCCGAGGAGCGCAGCGCATGGGGTGGCATGGGCGCTCTAGCGCCCATGCTTCGTGAACTGGCTCGCCGTAGTTGTCTGAACGGAGCGCCGCAGGCGCGCAGTGAGTTCCACGGCGCACCCCATGCGCGAGCACCGCAGGTTGCCCGTAGCGCAGCGAAGGGACACGGACAGCAGGGTCGCCTTTTCTTTGCTTACTTTCTTTTGGCGAAGCAAAAGAAAGTGAGTGCGCCGCCGGGCGCACATCCCGGCCAGCAACATCCAAACCACTAGCCAAGACTCAAAAAAGAGCGTCCTACCCAGCCCCCCCAAGCCATTTCACCTATGCAACAACAGAGTGACACCATGAAAGAGTTTCTCAACTTCATCAACGGCGAGTACGTCAGGGGCACCAGCGGCAAGACGTTCGACGACATCAACCCGGTGGACGGCAGCCTCATCGGACGCATCCACGAGGCCGGCCAGGGCGAGGTGAATGCAGCCGTGGCGGCGGCCCAGGCCGCGCTCAAGGGCGACTGGGGGCGCCTGGCGGTGGTGGAGCGCTGCAAGCTGCTCGACGCCGTGGCGGGCGAGATCAACCGCCGTTTCGACGACTTCCTGCAGGCCGAGATCGCCGACACCGGCAAGCCGCACCACCTGGCATCGCACGTGGACATTCCGCGCGGCGCGGCCAACTTCCAGATCTTCATCGACACCATCAAGAGCACGGCCACCGAGTCGTTCAACATGCGCACGCCCGACGGCAAGACGGCGCTGAGTTACGGCGTGCGCGTGCCGCGCGGCGTGATCGCCGTGGTGTGCCCGTGGAACCTGCCGCTGCTGCTCATGACCTGGAAGGTCGGCCCGGCGCTGGCCTGCGGCAACACCGTGGTCGTCAAGCCGAGCGAGGAGACGCCGGCCACCGCCACGCTGCTGGGCGAGGTGATGAACGCCGTGGGCATGCCCAAGGGCGTGTACAACGTGGTGCACGGCTTCGGCCCCGGCTCGGCGGGCGAATTTTTGACCAGGCACCCGGGCGTGAACGGCATCACCTTCACGGGCGAGACGCGCACCGGCAGCGCCATCATGAAGGCCGCCGCCGACGGCGTGCGCCCGGTGTCGCTGGAGATGGGCGGCAAGAACGCCGCCGTGGTGTTCGCCGACTGCGACTTCCAGGTGGCCGTGGACACGCTCACGCGCTCGTGCTTCGAGAACGCCGGCCAGGTCTGCCTGGGCACCGAGCGCGTGTACGTGGAGCGCCCGATCTTCGCGAAGCTCGTCGCCGCCTTGAAGGAACGCGCCGAGACCATGAAGCCCGGCCTGCCGTTCGACAAGGACACGAAGATCGGCCCGCTCATCAGCAAGAAGCACCAGGCCAAGGTGCTGGGCCTGTACCAGAAGGCCAGGGACGAGGGCGCCACCATCGTCACCGGCGGCGGCATTCCCGACATGCCCGAGGCGCTGCGCGGCGGCTCGTGGGTGCAGCCCACCATCTGGACCGGCCTGCCCGAGACCGCCACCGTGGTGACGGAGGAAATCTTCGGCCCCTGCTGCCACATCAGCCCCTTCGATACCGAGGAAGAAGTGCTGGGCAAGGTGAACGCCAACCGCTACGGCCTGGCCACGGCCGTGTTCACGCAGGACATCGCGCGCGCCAACCGCCTGGCGCACCAGATCGAGGTCGGCCTGTGCTGGATCAACGCCTGGTTCCTGCGCGACCTGCGCACGCCCTTCGGCGGCTCCAAGCAGTCCGGCATCGGCCGCGAGGGCGGCGTGCACTCGCTGGAGTTCTATACCGAGCTGCGCAACGTGATGGTGAAGTTTTGAATCAAATCGGCCTCCAGCGCTTGCCAAACAAGCGCAGGAAGCTACTTCAACGATAGCAAGCATGACCGACACCGCACGTAACCCGGAGCTGGCGCACACCATCGCCGCCGCGGGCCTACGCACCAACTACCACGACGTGGGGCAGGGCGATCCGGTGCTGCTCATCCACGGCTCGGGCCCGGGCGTGTCGGCCTGGGCCAACTGGCGCCTGGTGATGCCCGCGCTCGCCGAGCGTGCGCGCGTCATCGCGCCCGACATGGCGGGCTTTGGCTACAGCGAGCGCCCGGCCGGCTTTGCCTATGGGCTGGACGCCTGGGTGCGCCAGGCCGTGGGCCTGCTGGACGCACTGGGCATCGCGCGCGCCGACCTCGTGGGCAACTCCTTCGGCGGCGGCCTGGCGCTGGCGCTGGCCATCCGCCACCCCGAGCGCGTGCGCCGCCTGGTGCTCATGGGCAGCGTGGGCGTGCCGTTCGCCATCACGCCGGGGCTGGATGCGGTGTGGGGCTACGAGCCGTCCTTCGAGGCCATGCGCGCGCTGCTGGACATCTTCGCCTTCGACCGTGCGCTGGTGAACGACGAACTCGCGCGCCTGCGCTACGAGGCCAGCATCCGCCCGGGCTTTCACGAATCGTTTGCCGCCATGTTCCCCGCGCCGCGCCAGCGCTGGGTGGATGCGCTGGCGAGCCGCGAGAGCGACATCCGCCGCCTGCCGCACGAGACCCTGGTCATCCACGGCCGCGAGGACCGCGTGATACCGCTGGCCAACGCCTATACGCTGGCCGACTGGCTGCCGCGCGCACAGCTGCACGTCTACGGCCGCTGCGGCCACTGGACGCAGATCGAGCACGCGGCGCGCTTCGCCCGCCTGGTGGGCGGCTTCCTGGCCGAAGCCGCCGCCGACGAACCCCTTCCCCTAGCCGCTTGAACCTATGAACACACCACTGCACGAACAGCTCGGCGAGGAGCTGTACCAGGCCCTGAGGCAACGCCAGGTGCTGGAGCCCCTCTCCAACCGCCACCCCGGCCTGACCATCGAGGACGCCTACGCCATCCAGCAGCGCATGCTGGCGCGCCGCCTGGCCGCGGGCGAGAAGGTCGTCGGCAAGAAGATCGGCGTGACCAGCAAGGCCGTCATGGACATGCTCGGCGTGTACCAGCCCGACTTCGGCTGGCTCACCGACGCCATGGTCTACAACGAGGGCGAGGCGATTCCCGCGGATACGCTGATCCAGCCCAAGGCCGAGGGCGAGATCGCCTTCGTGCTGAAGAAGACGCTGCAAGGCCCGGGCGTGACGGCGGCCGACGTGCTCGCCGCCACCGAGGGCGTGATGGCCTGCTTCGAGATCGTCGATTCGCGCATCCGCGACTGGAAGATCAAGATCCAGGACACCGTGGCCGACAACGCCAGCTGCGGCGTGTTCGTGCTCGGCGACCGCCTGGTGGACCCGCGCGACGTGGACCTGGGCACCTGCGGCATGGTGCTGGAGAAGAACGGCGAGATCGTCGCCACCGGCGCCGGCGCCGCCGCGCTGGGCCACCCGGCGAACGCCGTGGCCTGGCTGGCGAACACCCTGGGCCGCCTGGGCATCGCGCTGGAGGCGGGCGAGGTGGTGCTGTCGGGCTCGCTGGGCATCATGGTGCCGGTGCAGGCCGGCGACAACCTGCGCGTGACCATCGGCGGCATCGGCGGCTGCAGCGTTCGTTTCGTCTGAATTTGCAAGGAGACTTCCATGAACCAAAAAATCAAATGCGCCCTGATCGGGCCCGGCAACATCGGCACCGACCTGCTCGCCAAGCTGCAGCGCAGCCCGGTGCTGGAACCCGTGTGGATGGTGGGCATAGACCCCGAGTCCGACGGCCTCAAGCGCGCGCGCGAGATGGGCATCAAGACCACGCACGAGGGCGTGGACGGCCTGGTGCCGCACATGAAGCAGGACGGCGTGCAGATCGTCTTCGACGCCACCAGCGCCTACGTGCACGCCGAGAACTCGCGCAAGGTGAATGCGCAGGGCGCGCTCATGATCGACCTCACGCCCGCCGCCATCGGCCCGTACTGCGTGCCGCCCGTGAACCTGAAGGAGCACCTGGGCCGCGGCGAGACCAACGTCAACATGGTCACCTGCGGCGGCCAGGCCACCATCCCCATGGTGGTGGCGGTAAGCCGCGTGCAGCCCGTGGCCTACGGCGAGATCGTGGCCACCGTCTCCAGCCGCTCCGCCGGCCCGGGCACGCGCAAGAACATCGACGAGTTCACGCGCACCACCGCCGGCGCCATCGAGAAGGTGGGCGGCGCGAAGAAAGGCAAGGCCATCATCGTCATCAACCCGGCCGACCCGCCGCTCATCATGCGCGACACCGTGCACTGCCTGACCGAGGAGGAGCCGGACCGCGAGGCCATCACGCAAAGCATCCACGCCATGCTGGCCGAGGTGCAGAAATACGTGCCCGGCTACAAGCTGGTGAACGGCCCGGTGTTCGACGGCAAGCGCGTCTCGGTGTTCCTGGAGGTCGAGGGCCTGGGCGACTACCTGCCCAAGTACGCCGGCAACCTGGACATCATGACCGCCGCCGCCGCGCGCACCGCCGAGATGTTCGCCGAGGAAATGCTCGCCGGCCGCCTCGCCTTCCAACCCGTGGCTGCATGAAGGAGGGCCGCACCATGACATTCAACGGCAAGAAAATCACCCTGCACGACATGACGCTGCGCGACGGCATGCACCCCAAGCGCCACCTGATGACGCTGGAGCAGATGAAAAGCGTGGCCCAGGGCCTGGACGCGGCCGGCGTGCCGCTGATCGAGGTCACCCACGGCGACGGCCTGGGCGGCGCATCGGTCAACTACGGCTTTCCCGCGCACAGCGACGAGGAATACCTGGGCACCGTGATCCCGCTCATGAAGCAGGCCAAGGTCAGCGCCCTGCTGCTGCCCGGCATCGGCACCGTGGACCACCTGAAGATGGCGCACGGCCTGGGCGTGCACACCATCCGCGTGGCCACGCACTGCACCGAGGCCGACGTGAGCGAGCAGCACATCACGGCCGCGCGCAAGCTGGACATGGACACCGTGGGCTTCCTGATGATGGCGCACATGAACTCTGCCTCCGGCCTGGTCAAGCAGGCCCGGCTGATGGAGGGCTACGGCGCCAACTGCATCTACGTCACCGACTCCGCCGGCTACCTGCTGCCCGAGCAGGTGAAGGAGCGCATCGCCGCCGTGCGCGCCGCGCTCAAGCCCGAGACCGAGCTGGGCTTCCATGGCCACCACAACCTGGCCATGGGCGTGGCCAACTCCATCGCCGCCATCGAAGCCGGCGCGAACCGCATCGACGCCGCTGCCGCCGGCCTGGGCGCGGGCGCGGGCAACACGCCCATGGAGGTGCTGGTGGCCGTGCTCGACCGCATGGGCCTGCAGACCGGCGTGGACGTGTGGAAGATCCAGGACGTGGCCGAGGACCTGGTGGTGCCGCTGATGGACTTCCCCATCCGCATCGACCGCGACGCGCTCACGCTGGGCTACGCCGGCGTGTACGGCAGCTTCCTGCTGTTCGCCAAGCGCGCCGAGAAGAAGTACGGCATCCCCGCGCGCGACCTGCTCGTGGAGCTGGGCCGGCGCGGCATGGTCGGCGGCCAGGAAGACATGATCGAGGACACGGCCCTGACCATGGCGCGCGAGCGCGGCATCAAGGTCGCCGCCTGAGGCACGGGACGCACGGGACAAGGGACTATCGCCATGGCATTGAACCAAGCCACCATCGCCCAGCTCGCCGAGCACCTGGAGAACTGCCAGCTGCAGGTGCGCGACACGCCCAAGATCACCGACGAGCACCCCGGCATGGACTGGGATGACGCCTACGCCATCCAGGACGCCATCCTGCAGCGCAAGTTGGCGCGCGGCGCGCGCGTGGTCGGCCTCAAGGCGGGGCTGACCTCGCACGCCAAGATGAAGCAGATGGGCGTGGAATCGCCGGTCTTCGGCTTCCTGGTGGACGACTACTGCGTGCCCGAGGGGGGCACCGTGCAGACCCGCGAGCTCATCCACCCCAAGGTGGAGCCCGAGATCGTGTTCGTGCTCAAGCACGCGCTCAAGGGGCCGGGCTGCCACATCGGCGCGGTGCTGGCGGCCACCGACTTCGTGCTGCCCGGCATCGAGGTCATCGACAGCCGCTACCGCGACTTCAAGTTCGACCTGAAGAGCGTGGTGGCCGACAACACCTCGGCGGCGCGCTTCGTCGTCGGCGGCCAGGCGCAGCGCCCCGAGCGCGTGGACCTGCGCACCTGCGGCATCGTGCTGGAGAAGAACGGCCAGCCCGTGGCCCTGGGCGCCGGGGCCGCGGTGCTGGGCCACCCGGCCGCGGCCATCGCCATGCTCGCCAACCACCTGGGCCGCCGCGGCCAGGAGCTGCCGGCGGGCAGCATGATCCTTTCGGGCGGCGTCACCGAGGCCGTGTCCGTGCAGGCCGGCGACAACGTCAGCCTGCGCGTGCAGGGCATGGGCAGCGTGTCGCTGCGCTTCGCCTGAGCACTGGCGCAACCCGTACGACGACGCAAGGAGACAAGCAATGCAGCGAAGAGACTTCATGGCCGCCGCCGCGCTGGCGGGCCTGGCCCCGGCCTGGGCGCAGGCCGGCTATCCCGCCAAGCCCGTGCGCATGATCGTGCCGTTCCCGCCCGGCGGGCCGACCGACGTCATGGGCCGCACGGCGGCCAAGGCCATGGGCGACAGGCTGGGCCAGCAGTTCGTGGTCGAGAACAAGGCCGGCGCGGGCGGCAACATCGGCACCGACGCCGTGGCCAAGGCCGCGCCCGACGGCTACACCATCGGCCTCACGGCCATCAGCAGCCTGGCCATCGCGCCGCACCTGTACAGCAGCGTGCCGTTCAACGTCGAGAAGGACTTCGTGCCCATCTCGCTCGTGGGCACCACGCCGTGCGCGCTCGTCATCCACCCGGCGGCGCCGTTCTCGGACCTCAAGGGCATGGTGGCCTATGCCAAGGCCAACCCCGGCAAGCTCAGCTATGCCACGTCCGGCATCGGCACCAGCAACCACCTGGCGGCCGAGCTGCTGCAGTCGGTGGCCGGCATCCAGCTCACCGGCGTGCCGTACAAGGGCTCGAGCCAGATCGTGCCCGACCTGCTCTCGGGCACCGTCATGATGAGCATGGAAAGCTCGCTCGCCACCACCTTGCAGCATGTCAGGGCGGGCAAGCTCAAGGCCATCGCGGTCACGTCGCCGCAGCGCGCCAAGGCGCTGCCCGACGTGCCCACGGTGGCCGAGTCCGGCTACCCCGGCTTCGAGGTCGAGACCTGGTTCGGCCTGGTCGCGCCGGCGCGCACGCCGCAGGCCGTCGTGGACAAGCTGCACGACGCCTGGGCCGCGGGCTCCGCCGCGCCCGAGGCGCGCGCCGCCTTCGACAACATCTCGGGCAACCTGCGCGTGACCACGCCGCAGCAGTTCGCCGAGTTCATCCGCGCCGAGAACCGGCGCTGGGGCGACCTGATCCGCAAGCTCGGCATCAAGGCCGACTGACCCTTTTCTTCACGGAGCAACACACCATGCCATTCGCACAGATCTACATGATCGAAGGCCGCACCGAGGAGCAGAAGAAGGCCGTGATCGAGAAGGTCACCCAGGCCCTCGTCGATGCCGTGGGCGCGCCGCCGGCCAACGTGCGCGTCTGGATCCACGACGTGCCCAAGGAGAACTGGGGCATCGCGGGCGTCAGCGCCAAGGAACTGGGGCGCTGACCGGTTCATACGTAAAAAATGCCTGTAGCGCTTGCCTGGCAAGCGCTGACAGCTATCAAAACATTCAGGTGTTGCCCACGTAGGGATTGCTGCGGCGCTCGCGCCCGAAGGTGCTCTCCGGCCCGTGGCCGGGGATGAACACCGTCTGGTCGCCCATGGGCCACAGGCGCTGGGTGATGCTGTCAATCAGCTGCTGGTGGTTGCCGCCGGGGAAGTCCGTGCGGCCGATGCTGCCCGCGAACAGCACGTCGCCCACGAAGCAGCGGTCGACCTGCGGCGCGTGGAACACCACGTGGCCCGGCGTGTGGCCCGGGCAGTGGCGCACGTGCAGGGTCTCGCGGCCGATGGTGACGGTGTCGCCGTCGTGCAGCCAGCGCGTGGGCGTGAAATGCAGCGCCGGCGGAAAGCCGAACATCTGGCCCTGCTGGGGCAGGCCGTCGATCCAGTACTGGTCGCCCTCGTGCGGGCCGATGATGGGCAGCGCCAGGCGCTGGGCCAGCTCCCCCGTGCCGCCCGCGTGGTCGATGTGCGCGTGCGTGAGCCAGATGGCCTTCAGGTGCAGGCCCCGCCGCTTCGCCTCGGCCAGCAGCACGTCCAGATCGCCGCCAGGGTCGATCACGGCCGCATCCATGGTCTGGTCGCACCAGACGAGGGAGCAGTTCTGCTGGAAGGCGGTGACGGGGATGGTGTGGTAATGCAGCATGGGATGGACGGGTGCGGTGGACACGCGATGGCCGGGCGAGTGTATAGGCCGCGGGCCGGGGGCGGTCACGGATGCCAGACGCCCGGCACCTGCGCCGCCGTGCTGGCCGCCTTGCCGGCCAGCGCGTAGGACAGCTGGTTCGCCGTCTTGATGATGGTCTGCGCCAGCGCCTCCAGCTTTTCCTGCGGCAGCCGCGACTGCGGGCCCGAGATGCACACGCAGCCCAGCAGCCGCCAGTTGCGCCCGAAGACGGGGGCCGACACGGTGGCCACGCCCTGCTCGCGCTCGCCGATCGACCAGTGGTAGCCCCGCCGGCGGATCTCCTCGTAGACCTCGCCCGGCTCGCCCGAGAACGCCAGGATCACGCGCCCCGGCGAGCCCTTGTCCAGCGGCAGCCCCTCGCCCATGCGCGCGTGGTGGCGCAGCGCCTGCGGGCCTTCCACGCGCACGAGGCAGGTGCGCACGTTGCCCTCGCGCACGTAGAAGGCCGCGCTCTCGCCGCTGGTCTGCGTGAGTTCGCGCAGCGCGGGCTCCAGCACGTTCTGCACGTCGAAGCCCGCCTGGTAGCGCGCGCCCAGCCAGCCCGCGGCCGGGCCCAGGCGCCAGTCGCCGTCCTCGCGCTGGACCATGTAGCCCGACTGCGCCAGCGTACGCGCCAGGCGCAGCACTGTGGTCTTGTGCAGGCCTGCGCGGCGGCTGAGCTCCGCCAGCGACAGGTGCGATTCGCCTACCGCGAAGGCTTCGAGCAGTTGCAGGGCGCGGGTGACGGCGATCACGCCGCCGTCGGCGGGCTTCGAGGGGGCTGGGGGGTTGCTCATGGCGCAATACGTTGCATTGTATGGAACGCAATTGTATGGGTTGAAACGTTTGCCTAAAGTCGCACCCCAATGCCGGGAGTATGCCGGCAGGCGCCTTTTTCGCATCACCAACAGGAGACAACCCATGCTTGCACGCACCCTCTCGCGCTCGCTGTGCGCCGCCGCGCTCGGCCTTGCTGCCGCCACCGGCGCACTGGCGCAGGCCGCCTACCCGGCCAAGCCGATCCGCCTCATCGTGCCGTTCCCGCCCGGCGGCGGCACCGACATGATCGCGCGCACCGTGGCGCAGAAGGTCGCCGACCAGAACAAGTGGAGCGTGATCGTGGACAACCGCCCCGGCGCCGGCGGCAACCTGGGTGTGGACGCGGCGGCCAAGGCCGCGCCCGACGGCTACACGCTCGTCATGGGCCAGACGAGCAACCTCGCGATCAACCCCACGCTGTACCCCAGGCTGCCCTACGACCCGCTCAAGGACCTGGTGCCGGTGGCGCTCGTTTCGTCCTCGCCCATCGTGATGGCCGCGCCGGCGAACACGCCGTTCAAGACCTTCGCCGACGTGGTGGCCGCCGCCAAGAAGCAGCCCGACGGCATCACGCTGGGCTACTCGGGCAACGGCACGGTGGCGCACCTGGCCGGCGAGCTCGCGGAGAACGCGGCCGGCATCAAGCTGCGCCACATCCCCTACAAGGGCGCGGCCCAGGCCATGACCGACCTGGTGAGCGGGCAGATCGACCTGTACATGTCCTCGGTGCCCACGCTGCTGGGCCAGGTGCGCAACGGCAAGCTGCGGCCCATCGTCGTCACCTCCCTCAAGCGTTCGGCCCAGCTGCCCGACACGCCGTCGCTGGCCGAGTCGGGCTATCGTGGCTTCGACGCCGTGACCTGGTTTGGCGTCCTCGCTCCCGCGGGCACGCCCGCCTCGATAGTGCAGCAGCTCAACAAGGCCATCAACGAGGCCCTGAAGCAGCCCGAAGTGGCCGAGAAGCTGCGCTCCGAAGGCGGCGACGTGCTGGGCGGCACGCCCGAGCAGTTCGACCAGCTTCTGCGCGCAGAGGTGCCGCGCTGGGGCAAGATCGTCAAGGACTCGGGCGCGAGCCTCGATTGAGCGGCCCATGCGCGAGCCCGTCGCTTTCTCGGCCGGCACCGGCACGCCGGGCGTGGCGCTGCCCGCCGGCGCCTGCGACTGCCACGTGCACGTGTACGACCGCCGCTACCCCGCTGCCCCCGGCGCGAAGCTGCTGCCGCCCGACGCCTCGGCGCATGACTACCGGGCGCTGCAGCGGCGCCTCGGCACCACGCGCGCGGTGCTGGTCACGCCGTCCACCTACGGCACCGACAACCGCTGCATGCTCGACGGCCTGGCCGCGCTCGGCCCCCAGGCGCGTGGCGTGGCCGTGATCGGGGGTGGCGAGATCGACGCCGAGCTGCAGCGCCTGCACGATGCCGGCGTGCGCGGCGTGCGGCTGAACCTGTCGCTGGGCGTGTCGGGTACGGCGGACATGCTGGAGCCGCTGGCGCGCCGCATCGCGCCGCTGGGCTGGCACCTGCAGCTGCTGATGGCGCCCGAGCTGCTCGCGGCGCAGGCCGGCGTGCTGCGGCGCCTGCCCGTGCCGCTGGTGTTCGACCACTTCGGGCGCATCGCGCCGGGCGCGCAGGGGCAGGCGGCGCACGCGCTGCTGCTGGAGCTGCTGCAGGCCGGGCGGGCGTGGATCAAGCTCTCGGGTGGCTACATCGTGAGCGCGCTGCACACGGTGGAAGACCCCGCGCTCGACCCGCTGGCCGCGAGCTACCTGCGCTGCGCGCCCGAGCGCGTGCTCTGGGGCAGCGACTGGCCCCACGCCACCGCCTCGGCCGGGTTGCAGCCCATGCCCGACGACGCGCGGCAGATCGACCGCCTGCACGACTGGACGCGTCTGGCCTTTGTGCCGCTGCGGCGCGTGCTGGTGGACAACCCGCAGGCGCTCTACGGCTTTCCCCCTCTTTGAACCCGACAGGAGACTCATTCCCATGAGTGCACACGACTTTTCCGCTACCCGCCGCCGCCTGCTCGCAGCCCTGGGCGTGGCGCTGGCCGCCGGCCCCGCGCTGGCGCAGGAATGGCCCGGCGGCAAGACCATCACCTACGTGGTGCCGTACCCGCCCGGCGGCAGCACCGACGTGCTGGGCCGCAGCATCGCGCAGCGCCTGGGCCCGGCTCTGGGTACCACGGTGATCGTGGACAACAAGCCCGGCGCCACCGGCACCATAGGCGCGGCCTTCGTCGCGCGCGCCCAGCCCGATGGCTATACGTTGCTGGGCACCACGATCGGCCCGCAGGCCATCGCGCCGCACCTCATGGGCAAGCTGCCCTACGACCCCATCGCGGGCTTCGAGCCCGTGATCACCCTCGGCACGATCCCGCACATCCTCGTGGTGGGCGCAGGCCAGCCGTTCCAGGGCGTGGCCGATCTCGTCGCGGCCGGCAAGGCGCAGCCGGGCAAGCTGGCGTATGCCTCGGGCGGTAACGGCACCATCCTGCAGATGCAGGCCGAGCTGCTGCAGCAGCAGACGGGCGCGCGCTTCATCCACGTGCCCTACAAGGGCGACACGCCGGCGCTGCAGGACACGCTGGGCGGCCAGGTGCAGTTCATGTTCGCGCCCGCGGCCGCCGCGCTGCCGCACGTGCAGGCGGGCAAGCTGCGCGCGCTGGCCGTCACCTCGGCCCAGCGGCTGCCGGCGCTGCCGCAGGTGCCCACGATGGGCGAGGCGGGCCTCAAGGACTTCGTGGTCGAGCAGTGGCACGCCGTGTTCGTGCCCGCCAGGACCCCGGCCGCCATCGTGCAGCGCCTGAACGCCGAGATCGCCAAGGCGCTCAAGGACCCGGCCGTCACCGCGCTGGCGGACAAGCTCGGCATCACCCTCGTGGGCGGCACGCCTGGGCAGCTCGCTGCGCTGCAGAAGGCCGACTCCACCAAATGGGCCAAGGTGATCCGCGACGGAAACATCAAGGCCGACTGAATTTCTCCCTCTTTCTCCTCCAAGGAACCACCATGAGCCAACTCCCCGAAGTCATCCGCAGCTTCGAGCGCGTGAGCGCCGAAGTCGTCCAGCAGGCCGGCACCTTCCAGGCCGCCATCCTCGCCGACGTGGCGGGCCGCCGCGGCACCCTGCACGCCCGCGTGGCGCCGGTGCACGAGCGCATGAAGCTCGCCGGCCCGGCCTTCACCGTCGAGGTGCGCCCCGGCGACAACCTCATGATCCACGCGGCAATAGCGCTCGCGCAGCCGGGCGACATCCTCGTGATCGACGGCAAGGGCGACCAGACCGCCGCCCTCATGGGCACGCTGATGCTCAGCGCCTGCAAGAAGCGCGGCCTGGGCGGCGTGATCGTGGACGGCGCCATCCGCGACAAGCTGGAACTGCTGGAGCTCGGCTTTCCCGTTTTCAGCGCGGGCTTCAACCCCGCGGGCCCGACCAAGTTCGTGCCCGGGCGCATCAATCACCCCATCTCCTGCGCCGGCGCGTCGGTGTTCCCCGGCGACCTCGTGGTGGGCGATGCCGACGGCGTGGTCGTGATCGAGCGGGCCAAGGCGCCCGCGATGATGGCCCTGGCGGTGAAGAAGGTGGCCGACGAGGCCGCGCGCATCGAGGCCATCGCACGTGGCGACACGGCCTCCAAGTGGCTGCCCGCCGCGCTGCGCGCCGCCGGCGTACTGAAAGAAGGGGAGGAACTGTGAGCCGCCCCGCCATCCTCATCACGGCGGCCGACCTCGCGCCCCAGGCGCTCGCGCTGCTGGCTGACTACGAAATCGTCTACGCCGGCCGGTCGCCCACCGAGGACGACATCGTCGCCCTGTGCCGCCGGCACGACCCCGTGGCCATCATCGTGCGCTACAGCAAGGTGGGCGCGGCGGCCATGGACGCGGCGCCGTCGCTCAAGGTGATCTCCAAGCACGGCAGCGGCACCGACACCATCGACAAGGCGGCCGCGAAGGTACGCGGCATCGAGGTGGTGGCCGCCGTGGGCGCCAACGCCGCCGCCGTGGCCGAGCAGGCGCTGGCGCTGCTGCTGGCTTGCGCCAAGTCCGTGCCCCAGCTCAACGAGCGCATGCACGCGGGCCACTGGGACAAGGCCACGCACAAGAGCCTGGAGCTCTCTGGCCGCACCATCGGCCTCATCGGCCTGGGCGCCATCGGCCTGCGCTTCGCGAAGATGGTGGATGCGCTGGGCATGCACGTGCTTGGCTTCGACCCTTTCGCCAAGAACCTGCCCGACTACGTGCAGCCCGCCGACCTGGAAACGATCTGGCGCGAGAGCGACGCGATTTCGCTGCACTGCCCGCTGACCGACGACAACCGCCACCTGCTGGGCGCCGGCACGCTGGCACGCTGCAAGCAGGGCGTGATCGTAGTGAACACCGCGCGCGGCGGCTTGATCGACGAGGCCGCGCTGCTCGCCGCCGTGCAGAGCGGCCAGGTGCGCATGGCGGGGCTGGACAGCTTCGCCGTGGAGCCCATGACTGCCGGCCATCCGTTCCAGCACCAGCCGGGTTTCATCCTCAGCCCGCACATCGGCGGCGTGACCAGCGACGCCTACGTGAACATGGGCCTGGGCGCCGCGCGCAACGCGCTGGCCGTGCTGGCGCGCTGACCGCTGACTCCCAAGGAGACAGACATGCAATTCAATAAGAATCGGCGCCTGGCGCTTATCCATCAGGCACTGGCAGCTATTGCTTTGGTAGCGACAGGTCTGCCGGTGCAGGCACAGAACTGGCCCGAGCGGCCCATCAAGCTCGTCGTGCCGTACCCGGCCGGCGGCAATGCCGACAACACCGCGCGGCTGCTGGCCACGCAGCTGTCGGCCCGCCTGGGCCAGCAGGTGGTGGTGGACAACCGCCCGGGTGGCAGCGGCACCATCGGCGCGGCGGCCGTCGCCAAGGCCGCGCCCGACGGCTACACGCTGCTGCTGGACGCCACGGCCTTCACCGTCAACCCCAGCCTGTTCGCCAAGCTGCCGTTCGACGCGGCCAAGGACTTCGCGCCCATCTCGCTCGTCATGCAGGCGCCGCTGCTGCTGGTGGTGCCCGCCGTGTCGCCGCTCAAGACCGTGGCCGACCTGGTGCAGGCCGCCAAGGCCCGGCCGGGGCAGCTCACCTACGCATCGGCCGGCAACGGCGGCGCGCAGCACCTGGCGGGCGAGCTGTTCAAGCAGGGCGCCAAGGTGTCCATGACGCACATTCCCTACCGCGGCGGCGCGCCCGCGCTCACCGACCTGATCGGTGGCCAGGTGGACCTGATGTTCAGCGCCACCACGGCCAGCGGCCCGTTCGTCAAAAGCGGCAAGCTGCGCGCGCTGGCCATCAGCTCCGTCCAGCGCACGCCGGGCTGGGAGCAGGTGCCCACGGTGGCCGAAGCGGGCCTGCCGGGCTTCCAGGTCAACGAATGGAACGGCCTGTTCGCACCCGCGGGCACGCCGCAGCCGGTGCTGCAGCGCCTGGAAGCCGAGACCCGCGCCATCGTCGCCAGCCCCGAGATGAAGAAGCGCTTCGCCGAACTGGGCGTGCAGGGCGTGGGGTCGAGCGCGCAGGAGTTCAAGTCCTTCGTGCAGACCGAGACCGCCAAATGGGCCGGCGTGATCCGCACCAGCGGCATTCGCATGGATTGAAGTGAAACCGGGCACTGCATGCACTACCGCGCACGGGCATTCACTCCCTCTCCCTCTGGGAGAGGGCGGGGGTGAGGGCCCGCGCCATGCCACTGCCTCCACCCCAACCCTCCCTCGCAAGCGGGAGCGCAGAGTTGCATGCGCAGCGCCATGGATAACTGAGGAGAGTCCTATGAGTTTCAAGAAAAATAGGCCTCTGGCGCTTGCTGGACAAGCGCTGGCAGCTACGCACTTGATAGCGTCCGGCGCCTGCTTCGCGCAGGCGGGTGGCTATCCCGCCAAGCATGGATGACTGCAAGAAAAGAAGTCCGCCATTCCTGTTTTTGTTTTCAGCCGTGGAGACCCCATGAAATCCCTCAAGAAATACCTGTTGGCCGCCTGTGCCTGCATCGCCCTCGCCGCGCACGCCGCGTTCCCCGAGCGGCCCATCACCATCGTCGTGCCCTACGCGCCGGGCGGCGCGGCCGATGCCGTGGCCCGCGTGATCGCCAGCCGCCTGGGCACCAGGCTCGGCGGCAGCGTGATCGTGGACAACAAGGCCGGCGCCAGCGGCACCATTGGCGCGGGCTACGTGGCCAAGGCGCAGGCCGACGGCTACACCATGCTCTACGACGCCACGCCGTATTCCATCAACCCGCATCTGTTCCCCAAGATGCCGTATGCGGCCAACGCGCTGCAGCCGCTGTCGCTGGTGCTGCTGGCACCCAACGTGCTGATCGTGCCGGCCAGCGCGCCGTTCAAGAGCGTGGGCGATCTCATCGCCAAGGCCAAGGCGGAGCCGGGCAAGCTCAACTTTGCCTCGGGCGGCAGCGGCACGGTGCAGCGCCTGGCGGCGGAGCTTTTCCGCCAGAAGCTCGGCCTGGACATGGTGCACGTGCCCTACAAGAGCGGCGGCCCGGCCATCACCGACGTGATGGCGGGGCAGGTGGACTTCATGTTCGGCACCGTGGCCGCCACCGCGCCGCATATCGCGGCCGGCAAGCTGCGCGCGCTGGCCGTGTCCTCGCCCGAGCGTTCCAGGCGCCTGCCCGATGTGCCCACGGTGGCCGAGGCGGCCATCCCCGGCTACGAGGCCTATGAGTGGAACGGCATGTTCCTGCCCGCGGGCACGCCCGCGCCCATCGCCGCGCAGTTGCACAAGGCGCTGGCCGAAGTGCTGCAGGAGGACGAGGTGCGCCAGCGCCTGGCCGACATGGGCGCGCAGCCCATCGGCTCCACGCCGGCCGAGTTCGCCGCCTTCCTCAAGAAGGAAGACGCGAAATGGGGCGAGGTGGTGCGCAAGGGCCACATTAAGCTGGATTAAGGCCCGTGGCGCAGCCCCTGCTCTCCGCGCCCGTGCCGCACTCCGTGGGCCTGAACCGGCCCGCGCGCACGCTGCCGCCGCTGGCCTGCGACAGCCACATGCACATCTTCGACCCGCGCTTCGCCCCATCGCCGCACTGGCGGCGCCAGCCGCCCGACGCGCCCGTGGCCGCCTACCGGCAATTGCAGCAGCGCCTGGGCACGCGGCGCGCGGTGGTGGTCACGCCATCCACCTACGGCACCGGCAACGCCTGCACGCTGGATGCCCTCGATCAACTGGGCGACGATGCGCGCGGCGTGGCCGTGGTGGCGCAAGACGTTCAGGACGCCGAGCTCGACCGCCTGCACGCGCGCCGCGTGCGCGGGCTGCGCGTGAACTTCGTCTCGCCGCAATCCTGGGGCGAGACCACGCCGCAGATGCTGGCCACGCTGGCGCGCAAGGCGGCGCGCCTGCCGGGCTGGCACATCCAGGTCTTCATGCATCCGGAGCAGATCGTGGCATTGGAGAGCGTGCTCGCAGCGCTGCCCGTGCCGCTGGTGGTGGACCACCTGGGCCGCATCGATCCGGCCCAGGGGCAGCGTGCAGAAGCTCATGGCGCGTTGCGCCGGCTGCTGGACGGCGGCAATGCCTGGGTCAAGCTCTCGGGCGCCTACATGCGCTCGACCGCGCCCGCGTATGCGGATACGCTGCCGCTCGCCCAGGCGCTGGTGCGCGCCGCGCCCGAGCGCCTGGTGTGGGGCAGCGACTGGCCGCACACCACCGAGGCGCCGGGCACCGTGAACGATGCCGGCCTGGTGGACCTGCTGCGTGCCTGGGCCGGATCGGACGCGGCGATGGACCGCATCCTCGTGGACAACCCGGCGCGCCTGTACGGCTTTTGAAAGGACTCCCCCATGTTTCTGCTGCAAGCCCCCGAAGTTCGCGAACTGGAGCTGTTCACCTCCATGCCCGAGCCGCTGCGCCGCCGCCAGCGCAGCGCCTGGGCCGACGCCAACCGCGGCGGCGCGGTGACGGACTCGTTCCTCGAAGGCCCGGTGTTCGACGACGCCGGCAACCTCTACGTCACCGACATCCCCTGGGGCCGCATCCTGCGCATCGACGCGCAGGGCGCCTGGACCCTGGTGGCCGAGTACGACGGCGAGCCCAACGGCATGAAGTTCCTGGATGCCGGCACGCTGCTCATCACCGACTACAAGAACGGCCTGATGCGCCTGGACGTGGCGAGCGGCAAGGTCACGCCCTACCTGGAGCGGCGCAACAGCGAGCGCTTCAAGGGCGTGAACGACCTGATCTTCGACAGCGCCGGCAACCTGTACTTCACCGACCAGGGACAGAGCGGCCTGCACGACCCCAGCGGGCGCCTGTACCGCCTGCGGCCCAGCGGCCAGCTGGACCTGCTGCTCGCCAACGTGCCCAGCCCCAACGGCGTGGCGCTGTCGCCCGACGAGCGCGTGCTGTACCTGGCCGTCACGCGCGGCAACTGCGTGTGGCGCGTGCCCCTGCTGCCCGACGGCAGCGTGGCCAAGGTGGGCCAGTTTTTCACCTCCCACGGCCCCAGCGGCCCGGACGGCCTGGCGGTGGACGCCGAGGGCCGCGTGCTCGTCGCCAACCCGGGCCTGGGCTACGTCTGGGTGCTCAACGGCCGCGCCGAGCCGGTGCTGGTGCTGCGCGGCGCGCCGGGCAGCTCCACCACCAACCTGGCCTTCGGTGGGGAGGGGCGGCGCCAGCTTTACGTGACCGACTCCACGCACGGGCGCATCCTGCGCGCGGCGCTGGACGCGCCGGGGCTGGCGCTGCACCGGCCCCGCTGAACCATGGCGCGCTAATTGATCACCGCGCCGGACTGGCGGGCGATGCCTTGCCACTTGGCCGACTCGGCCTGCATGAAGGCCTCGAATGCCGCGGGCGTGTTGGAAACGACTTCGCTGCCAAGGTCGATCAGCCGCGCGCGCAGGTCGGGCTGGTCCACCACCGCGCGGATGTCCCGGCTGATGCGCTCGCGCAGGCCCTTGGGCAGCGATGCGGGCGCGAGCACGCCGAACCAGGTGGCGGCCTCGAAGTTCGGGAGCCCCGCCTCGGCGAACGTGGGAATGGCGGGCACCTTCTCGATGCGGCTGCCGTTGGCCAGCGCAATGGCCTTGAGCTTGCCCGAGGCGATGTGCGGCAGCACCACGGTGAGTGTGGCGAACATCGCGTCCACCGAACCGCCCAGCAGGTCGGTGATGGCCGGCGCGTCGCCCTTGTAGGGCACGTGCACCATGCGCGTTTTCATCGCGGCGTTGAACATCTCGCCCGTGAGGTGCTGGGCCGTGCCGTTGCCGGGCGAGGCGTAGGCCGCCTTGTCCGGGTTGGCGCGCACGTAGCGGGTGAACTCGTCGAGCGTCGAGACGTCCAGGCTGGGCCGCACGACGAGCACCAGCGGCACCTTGGCGACCAGCGTGAGCGCGGCGAAGCTCGCCAGCGGGTCGTAGTCGAGCTTCTTGTACAGGGCAGCGCTGATGGTGTGCGCCGAGGTGGTCATGTAGAGCAGGTGGCCGTCGCCCGGGGCTCGTGCGACTTGCGCGGCGGCCAGGGTCGTACCGGCGCCGGGCTTGTTGTCGATGACGACCGGTTTGCCCCAGCGCGGGCCCAGCTTGTCGGCCACCGCGCGGGCCACGATGTCGGTGGCGCCGCCTGCCGCGTAGGGCACGACGAGGTGGACGTTGGTGGAAGGGAACGGCGCTTCCTGGGCGAAGGCCAGGCCGGGCGCGCATGCGGCGGCCAGGGCGTAGCGCAGTGCGCCGCGGCGGGTGATGATGGGGTGCATGTCTCTCTCCTGCGCGCTTCAGCGCTGGCCGGCGATCAGCCGGCTGATGACGGGGTGGTACTTCTCGCCCAGGCCGCTGTCGATGGCCTGCTGGAACCAGGCATCGACGACGGCCGCGCCGCGCGCGTCCACGCCCGCGTCGCGCGCCAGTTGCAGCGCGTACTTCAGATCCTTGCGCGCGTAGAGCACGGAGAACGCGCGCTCGGGGAACTCACCGGGCAGCACGGCCTTCATGCCGTGGTTGCGCAGCGCGAAGCTGTCGGCCGAGCCCTTCGAGAGCGTGTCGAACAGCACGTTGGGATCGACTCCGGCCTTCTCGCCGATGGCCTTGGCCTCGCTCACGGCCACCACGGTCTCGAATAGCACCATGTTGTTGAGAATCTTGAGCACCTGGCCGCAGCCCACGGGACCGCACAGCGCGATGTCGGAGGCGAAGGTGGCGATCAGCGGCTTGACGGCCTCGAACACCTCGGGCGCGGCGCCCACCATCACCGCGAGCGTGCCCGCCTCGGCGGCGGCGCGGGTGCGCGCCACGGGCGCGTCCACGAACCGCGCGCCCAGGGCCGCGAATTCGCCGGCCAGCGCGCGCGTGGTGTCCACGGGCGAGGTGCTCAGGTCCACGATGGTCTGGCCCGCGCGGGCCGAGGCCAGCAGGCCGCCGTCCTGGCGGCACAGCTGCGCGACGACTTCGCCCGAGGGCAGGGAGAGGAAGACGACGTCGGCCGCCTGCATCACGGCCGCGGCGCTGGGCGCGGCCTGCACGCCGTGCGCGGCCAGGCGCTGCAGCGGGGCGGCGTCGAGGTCGTGCGCGATCACGCGGGCGCCGGTCTTCACCGCGAGGTTGCGGCAGATGGGTTCGCCCATCACGCCCAGTCCGATGAAGCCGATCACTTGGCTGGTGGTGTTGCTCATGTGTGGTTTTCCTGTTGGCCGTTCATGCCATGCCGAAATAGATGCCCTTGGGCTGCTGGTACAGCCGCATGCCGGAGGCGCCCTTCTCGCGCCCGATGCCGCTTTCCTTGAAGCCGCCGAAGGGTGTGGAGATGGACAGTTGCTTGTAGGTGTTGATCCAGACGGTGCCCGCCTCCAGCGCGCGCGCGACGCGCCAGGCGCGCTGGTAGTCGGCTGTCCAGACGCCCGAGGCGAGGCCGAAGGCGCTGTCGTTGGCTTGGGCGATGAGGTCTTCCTCGTCGTCGAACGGCAGCACGCAGAGCACTGGGCCGAAGATTTCCTGCTGGGCGATGGCGGCGCGGTTGTCGATGCCGCCGATCACCGTGGGCAGGTAGTAGGCGCCGCGCGCCAGCGCCGCCGCGCCGGGCCGCGCGCCTCCCGCGAGGATCTGCGCACCAGCCGTGCGCGCGTCCGCCACCATGCGCTCGACCTTGTCGCGGTGCGCGAAGGTGGCGAGCGGGCCCATCTCGGCACCGGCCGCATCGGGCAGGTCCACGCGCAGCGAGCGGGCGCGCTCCACGAGCTTGCGCACCACCGCATCGTGCACGGAGCGCTGCACGAACAGGCGCGAGCCGGCCACGCACGACTGGCCGCTGCCCTCGAAGATGCCGTCGGCCACGGCGGCCACGGCGGCGTCGATGTCGGCATCGGCGAAGACGATGTGCGGCGACTTGCCGCCCAGCTCCAGCGCCACGGGCATGAGCTTGCGCGCGGCCACCTCGGCGATGCGCCGGCCGCTCTCCGTGCCGCCCGTGAACGACACCATGCGCACCAGCGGGTGCGCGACGAGCGCTGCGCCCACGTCGTGCCCGGTGCCGGGCAGCACGTTCAGCAGCCCCGGCGGCAGGCCGGCCTCCAGCGCGATGCGGCCCACGGCCAGGCCGGTCGAGGGCGTGACCTCCGAGGGCTTGAGCACGACCGCGTTGCCCGCTGCCAGCGCGGGGGCGATCTTCTGCGCCTCCATCGTCAGCGGCGAATTCCACGGCGTGATGGCCGCCACCACGCCATAGGGCTCGTAGGCGGTCATGGAAAGGTAGTTGCCGCGCGCCGGCGTCACCTCGGAGCCCGTGGTCTCGCAGACCGCGCCGTAGTAGCGGAAGGTGGCGGCGGCGCTCTTGACCTGCTTGACGCATTCGCTCCACACCTTGCCGTTCTCGAGCATCTGCAGGCGCGCGAGGTGGTCGCCGTCGCGCTCCATGCGGTCGGCGATGCCGAACAGGATGCGCGCGCGCTGCATCGGCAGCATCTGCGTCCAGGCGCCGGCCTTGCAGGCCTGCGCCGCGCTGCGGACGGCCTCGTCCACGGCGCGCGGCCCTGCGGCGGCCACTTCATGGTTGGTTGCGCCCGTCGCCGGATTGACGGAGACCAGCGGGGCAATGCCGTCCTCGCCCGGCGCATCCTTCCCCGCGATCAGCATGGGCTTGTGTTCAAGCATCTGGGACCTTTCTAGTTTCCTCTGACAGAACAAAAATTCTATTTTTGAATTTTCGCGGACAAACTCGACGTAAAGGCTTAGTGTTTCTACTGATGGAACTGAAGTTCTGAAAATTGCCGGGCGCTATGGATTGCGCGCGAGGGCGCATCCCGCCTGGCGCAGCGGTCAGGTGTGCTCCGGGAGGGTGGGGGGAGTCAGGAGGCGCTCGGCCACTTCCCGCCCAGGCTGTGCGTGGCGCGCTGGGCCGCGGCCAGGACGAGGGTCTTCATGCGCTGCACCGCGAGCTCGGAAAACCGCTCCAGCGGCCCCGACACCGAAATCGCGCCGAGCAGCGAGGCCGAAGGGCCGAAAACCGGCGCCGCGATGGCGCCGCAGAGGGGATCGCGCTCGCCGAACGATGTGAAGACGAGATCGCCAGCGGCCGCGGTCTGCGCCTGCGAGCCCTGCTCCAGGGTGGTGATCACCTTGCCGGCGGCGCCCTTGTGCAGGGGCAGCAGGTCTCCGGTGCGCACGCGATCCAGCGTCGAGTGATTGGAGTCGATGCGCATGAGGCACAGGCGGTGGCTCTGGTCGTGGCGCACGTGGAACGACGGGCTCTCCGTGCCCTGTTCTACCAGCCACTGCAGGATGGGCTGGATGGCGCCTTGCAGGCCGTGCACCTGTTCGAACGAGCGGCCGAACACGAAGGCCAGCGGCCCCAGCGCATACCGCTTGTCCGCGCGGTGGGTGACCAGCCCGGCACGCTCCAGCGAGGCCAGCAGGCGCAGCAGCGTGCTCTTGTACATCCCGGTGACGTTAGAGAGTTCCGTGAGCGTAAGCGCCTGGGGCGAGTTCGCCAGCGCTGTGGCGATGTGCAGCGCGCGATCGACCGCGGCGACACCGTCGCTCTTGTCCGAGGGCTCCGTGGAAGTCGGGGCTGGCATGCAGGCTTTGGGTGATGGATGGACGGGCAATTCTATCTTGGGCAACAAGATATCCATTTCAGAGGCATGAAGGCGTGGTTGCTTTCCGGGTTAACCCCTATCGGCAATGGGTTGACTGGCAAATGACTTTCTTGAAAACTGAAAAAGAGAACTTTAATTCTTTTTGGTAGAACATAACAAAGTTAAGGCAGAAGACAACATGAACGTGAAATACACCATGACCGCGGCGCCCCTTCTGCCGGGGATCGGTTGAACCATCTGGACGCAACGGCATGAGCTCACACACCACGCACACATCCCTGGCCGAGCGGTTCGCCTCGCTCGCGCCGCACGTCAACGCGAACGCCTGCCTCGTGCATCGGGGCAGGGCGTTGACGGCCGACCTCGTCATCGTCGTCGGAACGGCGCGGTTCCTGCTGCGTATCCACCAGGGCGAAGTCGTCGAAGTCACGCAGCGGTTCGCGCTGTTCCATCCGTGCGCGCTCTTTGTGCAGGGGACGGCCAAGGCCTGGGAGCGCCTCTGGGAAAAGGTGCCTCCTCCCGGCTGGCACGACCTGTTCGCCTTGCACAAGCGGGGCGAGATGGTGATCGAGGGGGACACCAGGCTGTTGTTCTCGCATCTGCAGTACCTCAAGGACGTGCTGGAAATGCCGCGCCACGTGCCTGCGGACGCTTGAAATCAGCGAGGAGAAACCAGATGAAAGACCGCATTGAGCCCATCGTCGGCCGATACATCCACGTGGATGTCCTGGGGGAGACATGCCGCATCTATTTCGAGGAATGCGGCCAGGGCATTCCCCTGCTGTGCCTGCACACGGCCGGCTCCGATGGCCGCCAGTTCCGCCACCTGCTCAACGACGCCGGCGTCACGGACAGGTTTCGCGTTATCGCCTTCGACATGCCCTGGCACGGCAAGTCCTATCCCCCCGTCGGTTTCCACGAGCGGGACTACGAGCTCACCACCGAGCGCTACGTGGCCACGATCCGCGCGTTCAGCGCCGCGCTGGGGCTGGACAGGCCGGTGGTCATGGGCTGCTCCATCGGCGGGCGGATCGTGCTGCAGCTGGCGCATGCCCACGGCGCCGAATTCCGGGCGCTCATCGGCCTGGAGAGCGCCGACCATCAGCAGCCCTGGTACGACACGAGCTGGCTGAACCGCCCAGACGTGCACGGCGGCGAGGTTTGCGCCGCGCTGGTGTCCGGCCTGATCGCGCCGCAAAGCCCGAGCGAATACCGCCATGAAACCCTGTGGCAATACAAGCAGAGCGGCCCTGGGATCTTCAAGGGCGACCTGTATTTCTACCGCGTGGATTCCGACCTGCGCGGCAAGCTGGGCGGCATCGATACGGCCACCACGCCGCTCTACCTGCTGACGGGCGAATACGACTTCTCCTGCAGTCCCGAGGACTCGATCCGTACCGCCGAAACCATTCCCGGCGCGAAGGTGACCGTCATGAAGGAGCTGGGGCATTTCCCCATGAGTGAGAACCCCGCGCAATTCAGGAAATACATCCTGCCTGTGCTGGACGAGATCGCGGCCCGCTGAGGCGCTCGTCAGCACGCCATTTCCAACTCCCAACCAACCTCCAGGAGACACTCCATGAAAAAGATCCTTGCCGCCTCGCTGCTGTGCGTGGGCTGCGGCGCATTCGCCCAGGAAGAACTCAAGATCGGCGCCATCGTGACGCTGTCCGGCGCGGGCGCGGCTTGGGGCCAGGCCATGCTGTATGCGGCCGAACTGGCCGCCGATGACGTGAACGCCAAGGGCGGCCTCGACGTGGGCGGCAGGAAGTACAAGGTCAAGGTCGTCGCCTACGACGACAAGTACCAGGCCGGCGAGGCCGTCACTGCCGCCAACCGCCTGGTCTTCGAGGACAAGGTCAAGTACGTGATCGGCCCCGTGGGATCGGCTGCGGCGCTGGCCGTGGGGCCCATCATGGAGAAGAACAAGGTCGTCATGCTGACCCTGGGCTTCACCGACAAGGCGCTGGCGGCCGACAAACCGTTCAGCTTCCGCCCCAACCTGACGACGATGGAAACCTCGCAGCCCCAGATCGACTGGATCGTCAAGGCCAAGAACATCAAGAAAGTGGGCGCGCTCTTCCCCAACGACGAGACCGGCCAGCAGATCGCCCAGGACCTGGAGAAGGCCTACGCCAAGGCCGGCGCGCAGATGAATGCCAAGGAATTCTTCGAGCGCGAGCGTGTGGACATGATGCCCCTGCTCACCCGCATCATGGCCAAGGGTGTGGACGCCATCGAGCTCGACGGCAACGCGCCCGGCACAGCCGGCCTCATCGTCAAGCAGGCGCGCGAGCTGGGCTTCAAGGGCCACATCATCCGCAGCGGCGGCCCGGCCACCGCCGAGATCGTCAACGTGGCGGGCACGGGCGCGACCAACGGCATGCTGGTCAACACGCCGATCAATCCGGCGAATGCGGAGGTCAAGGCCTATGCCGAGCGCTACTTCGGCAAGTACAAGAAGCGCATGAACGGCTTCAGCCCGGCGTTCTACGACGGCACGCGCATGCTGTTCCAGGCCATGGGCCAGGCGGGCACCGCCACCGACACGGACAAGGTGCGCGTGGCGCTCGAAGGCATCAAGGACTTCAAGGGCATCCTGGGCACCCTGAACTGGACGGGCAAGGAGGTCTACGGCTCCAACCACCAGATCAGCGCGCCGTTCTACGTCGCGCGCGTGCAGGACGGGCAGGAGGTGGTCGAAAGCACCTGCTCCCTCTCCGCCTGCAAGTAAGCGCAGGACCTGGGTACCGCCGTGGATTTCACATTCCTCATTGGTCAGGCACTGACCAATGGCCTCATCATCGGGTTGCTCTACCTGCTGATGGCCATTGGCTTCACGCTGGTCTTCGGTGTCATGCGGGTGGTCAACTTCGCGCATGGCGAGTTCTACATGCTGGGCGCCTTCCTCGCCTACGTCTGTGTCACCCGGCTCCAGCTGCCTTTCCTAGCGGCGGTGCTCGCCACCTTCGCCGTGACCCTGGTCGCGGGCTGGATCATCGAAGTGCTGGTGCTCAAGGGCTTTCGCGGTAACGAGCTCAACGGGATGATCAGCACGATCGGGCTGGCGATGGTCCTGCAGAACGGCGCCCTGCTGGTCTTCGGGCCCGACCCCCAGTCCATGCCGCCCGTGGCGCAGGGCGTGGTGTCGCTCGGCCCCATCGTGCTGCCCATGTCGCGGCTGTACGTGGTGGCCTTCTCCATCGCCGTGCTGGTGCTGCTCTACCTGTTCCTCATGCGCAGCAAGGGCGGGCGGGCGCTGCGCGCCGTGGTGCAGGACACCGAGATCGCCAGCGCCCAGGGCATCCGCTCGCACCTCATGTACCCGCTGGGCTTCGGCATCGGCGTGGCGCTGGCGGCCGTCGCGGGCGCGCTGATGGCGCCGGTGTTCTCGGTCTCGCCGAGCATCGGCTCCACGCCCCTGCTCAAGGCCTTCATCGTGGTGATCCTCGGCGGGCTGGGGAGCATTCCCGGCGCCGCGCTCGCCAGCCTGCTGCTGGGCGTGGTGGAGAGCGCGGCCAACACCTTCATGTCCAGCAGCATGTCGGACATGCTGCTCTTCGGCTTCGTGATCCTGATGCTGATCTTCCGCCCCTCGGGCCTGCTCGGAAAGTCCGGACGCTGACGCCATGCACGCCTCTTCCTCCATTTCGACCATGAAGCCTCGCGCACCCGATTCCGGCGCTGGAGCCCCCCAGGCGCGCTGGCGCCTCTGGCTGCCCGGCCTGCTGGTCCTGTTCGCACTGCCGCTGTTCACCAGCAGTCCGTTCCATATGCACCTGGCGGTGCTGATCTGCCTGAACATCATCTTCGTCAACGGGCTCTCCTTGCTCAGCCGCACCGGGCAGCTCTCGTTCTGCCATGCTGCGTTCATGGGCATGGGCGCCTATGCCTCGGTGATCGCCACCACCCAGTGGCATGCGCCCTTCCTGCTGTCGGTGGCGCTCGGCGTGGCCGTCGCCGCTGCCGTGGCCTTCTTGCTCGGCGCTGTGATCCTGCGCCTGCAGGGCGTGTACTTCGTGCTGGTGACCTTCTGCTTCGGCGAGCTGTTCCGGCTGTTTCTGCTGGAAGGCGGCAGCTACACCGGCGGGGCCAACGGCATCGCCAACATTCCGCCCGCGTCCATCCTCGGCCTTGCGTTCGACACCAAGACGTCGTTCTACGTGCTGGCGGCCGCCTGCGCCTTCGCTTCCATCGCGCTGCTGATCGCGCTGTTTCGAACGCCCCAGGGCACGGCGCTGGACGCGGTGGGCGATAACCAGGAACTGGCCGAGGCCAGCGGCATCGGCATCCAGCGCACGCAGATGTTCGCGTTCGTGCTGGGGTCTGCCATGGCCGGCTTCGCGGGCGCGCTGCTCGCGCACTACCTGGGCTTCGTCTCGCCCGAGTCGTTCAACCAGCACATTTCCGTGGCGGCCATCGTCATGCTGGTGATCGGCGGCCGCGCGTCGGTGCTGGGGCCCATCCTGGGCGCGCTCATCATGACGCCGCTGCCCGAGCTGTTCCGCAGCGCGATCGAGACGCAGAACATCCTCTACGGCATCACGCTGATCCTGGTGCTCAAGTTCCTGCCCGGCGGCCTCGTGGGGATCGCCGCGAAGCTCCGAGGGAAGGGGGGCAAGGCATGACCGCACTGCTCAAGGTGGATGGCCTGTCCCGCTATTTCGGCGGCCTAGCCGCCGTGAAGGATCTGAGTTTCGAGCTCAACGCGGGCGAGATCGTCGGCCTGATCGGCCCCAACGGCGCGGGCAAGAGCACGGCCTTCAACGTGATCAGCGGCTCGCTGGCGCCGTCGGCCGGCCGCATCCAGTTCGCGGGCCAATCCATCGAGGGCATGCGGCCTAGCCAGGTGGTGCGCCACGGGCTGGCGCGCACCTTCCAGTCGGCCACGGTGTACCCCGCCGCCACCGTGCAGGAGAACCTCTACCGGGGCGCCCTGGCGCGTTTCGACGTGCCCATCTGGGCGCAGATCGCGCAGACGGCCAGCTATCGCAGCGCGCTTCGCAAGGTGCGCGAGGAAGTGGACGAGGTGCTGGAGATCACCGGCCTGGCGCCCTACCGCGACGACGTGGCCGGCGCGTTGGCCTACGGTCACCAGAAGCGCATTGGCGTGGCCATCGGTCTGGCCACGCGGCCCCGGCTGCTGCTGCTCGACGAGCCCGCCGCCGGCCTCAACCCCGAGGAGTGCGCCGAGTTCGGCTGCCTGCTCAAGACGCTGCGCGACCGGCACGAAATCTCGCTGCTCTTCGTGGAGCACCACATGGCGCTGGTGATGAACACCTGCGAAAAGATCATCGTGCTCGTGCAGGGACAGAAGATCGCGCAGGGCACGCCCGACGAGGTGCGCAACAACCCCGCGGTGATCGAAGCCTATCTGGGAGTGGACGAAGATGCCCACGGTTGAAGTCAAGGATGTGGTGGTCCACTACGGGCTGGTGGAGGCGCTGCACGGCGTCAGCTTCACGGTGCCGGCCGGCCAGATCGTGGCGCTCGTCGGCTCCAACGGCGCGGGCAAGAGCACCACGCTGAAGGCGTTGATGGGCCTTAAGAAGGTCTCGGCCGGCAGCATCCACATGGACGGCCGGCGCATCGACGCCACCGGCCCGGCCCAGCGGGTCTCGATGGGGCTGGCGCTCTCTCCCGAGGGGCGCCGGCTGTTCCCGCGCATGACCGTCTGGGAGAACCTCATGGTCGGCGCGCACACCGTCGGCTCGGCGGCGGCGCGCAACCGCTCGCTGGAGCAGGTCTGCGCGCTGTTCCCGCGCGTGCAGGAGCGCCGCAGCCAGCTTGCGGGCTCGCTTTCCGGCGGGGAGCAGCAGATGGTGGCCATCGGCCGCGCGCTGATGTCGCATCCGCAGATCCTGATGCTCGACGAGCCCTCGCTGGGCATCGCGCCCAAGATCGTGTCCGAGATCGCGCAGGCCATCGTGCGCCTGAACCGGGAGACGGGCATCTCCGTGATCCTGGTGGAGCAGAACGCGCGGCTCGCGCTCAAGATGGCGCACCACGCCTACGTGTTCGAGCAGGGCACGGTGATCCGCTCGGGCTCCGGCCAGGAACTGCTGCGGGACGCGTTCGTACAGAAAGCCTTTCTCGGAGTCTGAGCATGGAGAACCTGCCCATCGTCCCGCGCGCCGAAGTGCGCCCGCAGTGGCTGGCCCGGCACCACGAGGCGCCGCTGGAGCCGGAACTGCCCATCATCGACCCCCACCACCACCTGTCCGACAGCCTGTGGGGCGGCTACCTGCAGGACGACCTGCTGGCGGATCTGGGCGCTGGGCACAACATCCAGTCCACGGTCTTCATCCAGGTGGGCTTCGGCTACCGCGAGGATGGCCCCGGGCACCTGCGCCCCGTGGGCGAGACGGAGCGCGTCGCGGCCATCGCCGGGCGCATCCCCGCCGAAGCGGGCACGCGGGTCTGCGAGGGCATCGTGGGCTTCGCGGACCTCGCGCTGGGCGCGCGCGTTGAGGAGACCCTGGCCGCGCACCTGCAGGCCGCCGCAGGGCGCTTCCGCGGCATCCGCTGCCACGCGGCCGCGCATGCGCAGTTCCAGTACGGCGTGATGCACGCTCCGCCGCTGCACCTCTACATGGACCCGAAATTCCGCGAGGGCTACGCCACGCTCGCGCGCTTCGGGCTCACGTTCGATTCCTGGGCCTACCACACCCAGCTCGACGAGCTCTGCGACCTGGCGCGCGCCTTCCCCGACATCCCGGTGGTGATCGACCACATCGGCGTGCCCCTGGGCGTGGGCCCCTACGTGGGGCAGCGCGATGCCGTCTTCGCCGAATGGAAGCGGCTGCTGCAAAAGATCGCCGCGCTGCCCAACGTCTGCATCAAGCTCGGCGGCCTGGGCATGAGCGTGTTCGGCTTCGGGTTCCACCTGGCCGGGCGGCCGCCGACCTCCGAGGAACTGGCGCAGGCCTGGAGCCCCTACATCCTCACCTGCATCGAAATCTTCGGCCCGTCGCGCTGCATGTTCGAGAGCAACTTCCCCGTGGACAAGGGCACGTGCAGCTACCCGGTGCTGTGGAACACCTTCAAGCGGATCACTGCGGGCATGTCAGAGGACGAGAAGCGGCAGCTCTACCGCGACACCGCTGCGCGGTTCTATCGCCTTGCCTGACCGAGGTCCGAGGCGATGGCCGCCTCGATCGCCTCGCGCACGTTGCGCACGTGCTGCATCCCCGCCGCATCCGCGGCGTCCTCGTCGCCCTGGAGGACGGCCTCGCACATCGCACGGTAGTCGCGCATGCGTATGCGCTGCAGCGCCGCGGGCCGATGCTGCGCGTAGACGATGGGCATGTGGATGGTCGGCAGCAGGCGGCGCAACTCGCGGCTGCCGCTGGTGGACAGCAGTGCGCGGTACAGGGCGCGGCGGGCGCTGGCGAAGGCGTCCTGGCCCTGGCCGCGGTCGGCCTCATGGAGGCGGGCCAGGGCGTCCTCGATCGGCGCGCGGGGCGCGCCGGCGGCAACGGCGCGCGCGGCGCTGCGCGCGAGCAGGCCGGTCATGCGCTCGGCCACGTCGAGCACCTCCAGGGTTTCCCGCGCCGACAGGGTGCGTATGGCCGCCCCCTTGTTGCGGAAAAGATCCACCAGCCCCTCGGCCGCCAGGCGCTGCAGCGCCTCGCGCACGGAGGCGCGGCTGACGCCGAACTGCGCGGCCAGATCGACCTCCACCAGCCGCTGGCCCGGCACGAAGCGCTGCTGCGCCAGGCCCTGCACGATGCCGTGGAACACCGTGTCGGCGGCGCTCTCCGGGACGTCGGCAGCGGGTTCGGGCAGCGTGTTGGAGGGCATGGGGCAGGCCAGGAAGAAGGTGCCGACGTTAGCACAGCGCATGGGGGCTTGTTTTCAATATTGTCTGACAATATCATCGGCAATACACCGGCCATCCTGGCTGGCCCTTTTTCATGAGGCCCCGCATGGACTTCTCCCTTTCCCCCGAACTGCGCGCCCTGCGCGACAAGACCCGGCGCTTCATCGCCGAGCAGGTGATCCCGCTGGAGAGCGACCCGCGCCAGTCCCACCACGGCCCCGACGAGTCGCTGCGCCGCGAGCTGGTGGCGCGCGCCCGGGCGGCCGGCCTGCTCACGCCGCACGCATCGCGCGAGATGGGCGGGCTGGGCCTGTCGCACGTCGAGAAGGCCGTGGTGTTCGAAGAGGCGGGCTACTCGCGCCTGGGGCCCACGGCGCTCAACATCCACGCGCCCGACGAGGGCAACATCCACCTGATGGAGGAAGTGGCCACGCCCGCGCAGAAGGAGCGCTGGCTGCGCCCGCAGGTGGCGGGCGAACTGCGCTCGTGCTTCGCGATGACCGAGCCCTCGCCCGGCGCGGGGGCCGATCCGTCCATGCTGCAGGCCACGGCCGTGCGCGACGGCGGCGACTACGTGATCAACGGCCGCAAGTGGTTCATCACCGGCGCCGACGGCGCCGACTACGCCATCGTCATGGCGCGCATGGAGGACGGCTCGGCCACCATGTTCCTGACCGACATGGACCGCCCGGGCATCGTGCTGGAGCGCAACATGGACGCCATGGACGCCTGCTTCACCGGCGGCCACGGCGTGCTGCGCTTCGAGAATCTGCGCGTGCCCGCGGCCGACGTGCTGGGCGAGATCGGCAAGGGCTTTCGCTACGCCCAGGTACGCCTGGCGCCCGCGCGCCTCACGCACTGCATGCGCTGGCTGGGCCAGGCGCGCCGCGCGCACGACACGGCACTGGACTACGTGCGCAAGCGCCACGCCTTCGGCAAGCCGCTGGTGGAGCACGAGGGCGTGGGCTTCATGGTGGCCGACAACGACATGGACCTGCACACCGCGCGCCTGCACATCTGGCACACGGCCTGGCTGCTGGACCAGGGCGAGAAGTGCAACTTCGAGTCGAGCCGCGCCAAGGTCGTGTGCTCCGAGGCCGAGTGGCGCGTGGTGGACCGCAGCGTGCAGATGCTCGGCGGCCAGGGCGTGACGGGCGAGACGCCGGTGATGCGCATCTTCACCGACATGCGGGCCTTCCGCATCTACGACGGCCCGAGCGAGGTGCACCGCTGGAGCATGGCGCGCAAACTCGCCCACCTGTCCGAGAAGGCCGAGGCCGAGCTGCTGCGCGAAGGGGGCGCGGCATGACCGCGGCGATGGACCGGTTCAGCCTGCGCGGCAGGCTGGCGCTGGTGACCGGCGCCTCCAGCGGCCTGGGAACGCACTTCGCCCAGGTGCTGGCCGCCGCCGGCGCCCGCGTGGCCGTGGCCGCGCGCCGCGTCGACAAGCTGCAGTGCGTGGTGGACGCCATCGCGGCCGAGGGCGGCGAGGCGCGCGCCTTCGCGCTCGACGTGGCCGACAGCGCCAGCGTGCGCGCCTGCTTCGACGCGCTGTGCGCCTGGGGTGTGCCCGACGTGGTGGTCAACAACGCGGGCGTGACCGTGACGCGCCCCGCGCTGGAGCAGACGGAAGAAGACTTCGACCATGTGCTCGGCACCAACCTCAAGGGCAACTGGCTCGTGGCCACCGAGGCCGCGCGCCGCATGGTGGCGGCGGGCAAGGGCGGCGCGATCGTCAACGTGGCATCGATCCTGGGCGAGCGCGTGGCGGGCGGCGTGGCGCCATATGCCATCTCCAAGGCCGGCGTGGTCCAGGCCACCAAGGCCCTGGCGCTGGAGCTGGCGCGCCACGGCATCCGCGTGAACGCGCTGCTGCCCGGCTACGTGGTGACCGACCTGAACCGCGGCTTCCTCACCAGCCCGGCGGGCGAGAAGCTGCGCGCGCGTATCCCCAGCCGCCGCTTCGGCGAGGTGACCGACCTGGACGGCCCGCTGTTGCTGCTGGCCTCCGACGCGGGCGCCGCCATGTCCGGCGCCACGCTGGCCGTCGATGGCGCACACTTGGTGAGTTCGCTATGAGCGGCCCCGCGAATCCCTTGCCGGTGGAGGCGCTCGCCGACTACCTGCGCGCCCAGGGCCTGGCGGGCAGCGCGCCGCTGCAGGTGCGCGTGCTCGCGGGCGGCCAGTCCAACCCCACCTACCGCGTCACCGCCGGCGAAGGCCGCGACTACGTGCTGCGCAAGAAGCCGCCGGGCACGCTCATCGCCTCCGCCCACGCCATCGACCGCGAATACCGGGTGATGAAGGCGCTGGCGGACACCGGCGTGCCCGTGCCGCGCATGCTGCACTACTGCGAGAGCGGCGAATTGCTCGGCACGCCGTTCTACGTGATGGAGTACCTAGCGGGCCGTGTGCTCATGGACCAGTCGCTGCCCGGCATGGAGCCCGCCGAGCGCCACGCCATCTACCGCGAGATGAACCGCGTGATCGCCGCGCTGCACGCCGTGGACTACCGAGCCGTGGGGTTGGGCGACTACGGCAAGGAGGGCAACTACGTGGGCCGGCAGATCGCCCGCTGGTCGCGCCAGTGCCGCGAGTCCACCGTGCCCATGAATGAGGCCATGCACTGCCTCATGGACTGGTTGCCCGAGCACCTGCCCTCCGGCGACGAGACCACGCTGGTGCACGGCGACTACCGGCTGGACAACCTCGTCTTCCACCCCACCGAGCCCCGCGTCATCGGCGTGCTGGACTGGGAGCTCTCGACCCTGGGCCACCCGCTGGCCGATCTGGCCTACCAGTGCATGGCCTGGCGCATTCCGCCCAGCCTGTGGCGCGGCATAGCCGGGCTGGACCTGCCCGCCCTGGGCATCCCGCAGGAGGCCGAATACATCGCCTGGTACGGCGCCGCCACCGGCCGCGACGCGGTGGGCCACTGGGACTACTACCTGGCCTACAACCTGTTTCGCATGGCGGCCATCCTGCACGGCATCGCCCAGCGCGCGGCGGACGGCAACGCCGCCGCCGAGGATGCGGTGGAGACCGGCGCCAAGGCCGGCCCGCTGGCCGAACTGGGCTGGGAGAGCGCGCAGCGCTACACAGCTACGCGCAAGTGAGCTACAAAAAAAGGAGCTTCTGGCGCTTTATTTGCCTGTGTTTTCATATCGAATGATATAGAAACCATTGTGCAAGAAGCGCAAGAAGCTCCTGAATTCAGAGCGCCATCTCGTAGCCCACGGTGATGGGCGCGTGGTCGCTGAACTTCTCCCCCTTGTAGATGGCCTCGGTGCGCGCCAGCTGCGCGAGCGCCGGCGTGGCCAGGTGGTAGTCCAGCCGCCACCCCACGTTGTTCGCATACGCCTGGCCCCGATTGCTCCACCATGTGTAGCAGGCGTCCGTCGCATCCGGCTGCAGCCGGCGGTACACGTCCACCAGGCCGCCGTCCGTGTCGTCGCCCAGCAGCTTCGTCATCCACGCGCGCTCCTCGGGCAGGAAGCCGCTGTTCTTCTGGTTGCTGCGCCAGTTCTTCAGGTCGGCTTGCCGGTGGGCGATGTTGATGTCGCCGCACAGGATGAACTCGCGCTCGGCCTTCAGGCGCATCAGGTGGGGGTGGAATTCATCGAGGAAGCGGTACTTGGCCAGCTGGCGCTCCTCGCCCGAGGAGCCGCTGGGAAAGTAGGCGCTGATGATGGACAGCCTGCGCGAAGGCGTGTCGAAGCGCAGCTCCATGTAGCGGCCCTCGGCGTCGAACTCCTGAGAGCCGTAGCCGGCCAGCACGTCGCTGGGTTCGTGGCGCGTGTAGATGCCCACGCCCGAGTAGCCTTTCTTGGCCGCGAAGTGGAAGTGGCCCCTCAGGCCCGCCAGCTCCTCGAAGCGGCCCTGCATGTCCGCGGACTGGGCCTTTATCTCCTGTACGCAAATACAATCCGGGCGGTTCTGGTCTATCCACGCCTCCACGCCCTTGGACGTGGCCGAGCGGATGCCGTTGAGGTTGAGACTGGTTAATTTGAACAAGGAAGCATCCATGGTGACAGAAAGCGCGCAAGGCCCCGTGCGGGACCGTCTGGCGCAGGATTTCGTGCGTTTCGCGGTCGAGTCCGGCGTGCTGCGCTTTGGCGAGTTCAAGACCAAGGCGGGCCGCATGAGCCCGTATTTCTTCAACGCCGGATTGTTCGACGACGGCGCCAAGATGGGCCGGCTCGCGCAATTCTATGCACAGGCGCTGGTGGCCAGCGGCATCGAGTTCGACATGCTGTTCGGCCCCGCCTACAAGGGCATCCCGCTGGGCGCCACCGTGGCCGTGGAGCTGGCGCGCCTGGGGCGCAACGTGCCCTTCGCCTACAACCGCAAGGAGGCCAAGGACCATGGCGAGGGCGGCACGCTGGTGGGCGCGCCGCTCAAGGGCCGCGTGCTCATCATTGACGACGTGATGAGCGCCGGCACGGCAGCGCGCGAATCCATCGCGCTGATCCGCGCCGCGGGCGCCACGCCGCACGCCATCGCCATCGCGCTCGACCGCCAGGAGAAGGCTACCGAGAACGGCCGCGACGTGGATCACAGCGCCGTGCAGTACGTGCGCCGCGAGCTCGGCATGCAGGTCTGCGCCATCGCCAGGCTTGCCGACCTGCTGCGCTACCTGGAGGCCGATGGCGGCGACCCGCAGATCCACGCCCACCACGAGCGCGTGCTGGCCTACCGCCAGCGCTACGGCGTGGACGATTAAGGCAGGGGCAGAGGGGCGCGATGGCGGGCGTACGGCGGATGGGCGGACTGCTGGCATGCGCTGCCGGCCTGGCGCTGGGCGCGCTGGCGCCGGCCTGGGCGCAGCAGGGCAAGACCGCGCAGGAGGTCTACACCTGCATCGACAGGCAGGGCCGCCGCATCACATCCGACCGGCCCATCGCCGAATGCGTGGACCGCGAGCAGCGCGTCCTGGACCACACGGGCACCGAGCGCCGCCGCATCGGCCCCACGCTGACGGAGCACGAACGCGCGGCCCAGGAGGCGCAGCGCCGCAAAGAGGCAGAGGAGCGCGCGCGCTTCCTGGAGGAGCGCCGGCGCGAGCGCGTGCTGCTGGCGCGCTACCCCGACGAGGCTGCGCACCAGGCTGAGCGCGAGGCCGCTATCGACCAGGTGGAGGAGGTCATCGTCGTGGCCCACAAGCGCATCCAGGCGCTGAAGGCCGAACGCAGGCGCATCGACGTGGAGCTGGAGTTCTACCGCGGCGACCCTGCCAAGGCGCCCGCGAAGCTGCAGCGCCAGATCGCCGAGAACGACCAGGCCCTGGCCGAGCAGCAGCGCTTTCTGGTCGCGCAGGACCTGGAGAAGCGCCGCATCCACCAGCGCTTCGATGCCGAGCTGGCCCAGCTGCGCCAGCTGTGGGCGGCCCAGCGGGCTGCGGCCACGCAATGGGCGCAGCCGCCCGCCACCGCGCCGGTGCAAAAATAAAGGCCCCGCGGGGCCTTTATTTTTTTGATAGCAGTCAGCGCTTGGCTGGTGGACGTTTTTGGCAGTTTTTAAGCCAATTTTGCTTTCAACAGCTCGTTGACCTGCTGGGGATTGGCCTTGCCCTTGCTGGCCTTCATCACCTGGCCCACGAGCGCGTTGAAGGCCTTGTCCTTGCCGGCCTTGTACTGCTCCACGTTCGCGGGGTTTGCGGCGATGACCTCGTCGATGATCTTCTCCAGCGCGCCGCTGTCGTTCATTTGCTTGAGGCCCTTGGCGTCGATCACGGCGTCCACGTCGCTGCCTTCGCCGCTCCACAGCGCCTCGAACACCTGCCTGGCGGCGTTGTTGCTGATGGTGCCGTCGCCGATGCGCCCGATCAGCGTGGCCAGCTGCTGGCTGGAGACCTTCACGGCATCCATGCCGATCTCCTCGGTGTTCAAGCGGCGCGAGATCTCGCCCATCACCCAGTTGCTGGCGAGCTTGGGCGCGCCGCAGGCCTTGGCGGCGTCCTCGAAATAGGCGGCCATGGCCTGGCTCTGCGTGAGCGTGGTGGCGTCGTACTCGGGCAGGCCGTACTGCTGCACGAAGCGCGCGGCCATGGCGCGCGGCAGCTCGGGCATGGCGGCCTTCACCTGCTCCACCCATTCGGGCGCGATGACCAGCGGCGGCAGGTCGGGATCGGGGAAGTAGCGGTAGTCGGCCGCGTCCTCCTTGGTGCGCATGGCGCGCGTCTCGCCCGTGTCGGGGTCGAACAGCACGGTGGCCTGCTGGATGGCGTGGCCGTCCTCCAGCTGCTCGATCTGCCAGCGGATCTCGTAGTCGATCGCCTGCTGCATGTACTTGAAGCTGTTGAGGTTCTTGATCTCGCGGCGCGTGCCCAGCGGCTGGCCCGGCCTGCGCACGGAGACGTTGGCGTCGCAGCGGAAACTCCCCTCCTGCATGTTGCCGTCGCAGATGCCGATCCAGGTCACGATCTGGTGCAGCGCCTTGGCGTAGGCCACGGCCTCCTCGGTAGAGCGCATGTCGGGCTCGGTCACGATCTCCAGCAGCGGCGTGCCGGCGCGGTTCAGGTCGATGCCGCTCATGCCGTGGAATTCCTCGTGCAGCGACTTGCCCGCGTCCTCCTCCAGGTGGGCGCGCACCAGGCGCACGGTCTTCTTCTCGTCGCCGAGGTAGAAGCCCACCTCGCCTCCCTGCACCACGGGAATCTCGAACTGGCTGATCTGGTAGCCCTTGGGCAGGTCGGGATAGAAGTAGTTCTTGCGCGCGAAAATGCTCTCTGGCGCAATGTGGGAGCCGAGTGCCAGTCCCAATTTGATAGCGCAGGCCACCGCTTCGCGGTTCATCACGGGCAGGGTGCCGGGCAGGGCCAGGTCCACGGCGCAGGCTTGGGTATTGGGCTCGGCGCCGAAGGCCGTGCTGGCGCGGCTGAAGATCTTGGCTTTAGTGGCCAGCTGGGCGTGAGTCTCGAAGCCGATGACGACCTCGTAGCCTTGGATGAGTTTCGCGGTCATGGTCAGATGCCCTCCGGCGCCCGGAGGTGGAAGTCTGTCGCCTGCTGCAGGCGGTGCGCGGCATTGAGCAGCCGCGCTTCCTGGAAGTAGTTGCCGATCAGCTGCAGGCCCACGGGCAGGCCGCCTTCGCCGAAGCCCGCGGGCACGCTCATGCCGGGCAGGCCGGCCAGCGAGGCGGGCAGGGTGTAGATGTCGGCCAGGTAGTTGGCCACCGGGTCGTTCTGGCTGCCCAGCCGCCAGGCCGTGGTGGGGGCCACGGGGCCGGCGATCAGGTCGCATTCCTTGAAGGCCGCCTGGAAGTCGTCGGCGATCATGCGGCGCAGCTTCTGCGCCTGCAGGTAGTAGGCGTCGTAGTAGCCCTCGGACAGCACGTAGGTGCCGATCATGATGCGGCGCTTGACCTCGTCGCCGAAGCCCTGGGCGCGGGTCTTCTTGTACATGTCCAGCAGGTCGGCGTAGTCCTTGGCGCGGTAGCCGTAGCGCACGCCGTCGAAGCGCGAGAGGTTGGACGAGGCCTCGGCGGGGGCCAGGATGTAGTACACGGGCACCGACAGATCGGTGCGCGGCAGCGTGATGGGCACCAGCCGGGCGCCGAGCTTCTCGTACTCCTTGAGCGCCGCGTCCACGGCGGCGTGCACGTCCGCCGCCAGGCCTTCGCCGAAGAACTCGGCCGGCACGCCGATGCGCAGGCCCTCCAGGCTGTCGCCCAGCGCGCGGCCGAAGTCCTCGGCGGGCCGGTCCAGGCTGGTCGAGTCGCGGTCGGGGTCGGGCCCGCACATGGCGGAGAGCAGCAGCGCGCAGTCCTCGGCCGAACGGGCCATCGGCCCCGCCTGGTCCAGGCTGGAGGCGAAGGCGATCATGCCGTAGCGGCTGGCGCGCCCGTAGGTGGGCTTGATTCCGGTGACGCCGCAGAAGCTTGCGGGCTGGCGGATCGAGCCGCCCGTGTCCGTGCCCGTCACGGCCGGCGCTAGGCGCGCGGCCACGGCGGCGGCCGAGCCGCCCGACGAGCCGCCGGGCACGCGCGCGCCGTCCCAGGGGTTGCGCACGGGCCGGGGCGCGTCGAACCCCACGGGGGCGACGGCCGAGTTCTCGTTGGTGCCGCCCATGGCGAACTCGTCGCAGTTGAGCTTGCCCAGCGTCACGCAGCCGGCTTCGGCCAGCCTGGCCACAACGGTGGCGTCGAACGGCGAGCGGTAGCCCGCCAGCATGCGGCTGGCGGCGGTGGTGGGGAAGTCGCGCGTGACGAAGATGTCCTTGTGCGCGATGGGCACGCCCGCCAGTGGCGCGGCGGTGCCTGCGGCTATCGATGCGTCCTGCGCGCGGGCCTGGGCCAGCGTGGCGTCCTCGTTCAGTGCCACGTAGGCGCCCAGGTGTTGGTGGCTCTTGGCGCGGGCCAGGAAATGCTGGGCGGCCTCCACGGCCGATACCTGGCCGCCGCGCAGCGCGGCGGCCAGCTGGGCCACGCCCATGTCGTGCAGTACGGTGGAGCTCATTCGATCACCTTGGGCACGAGGAAGAGGCCGCGTTCCACGGCGGGGGCGCTCTGCTGGTTCGCTTCGCGCTGGTCGGGTTCGCTGGCCACGTCGTCCCGCAGGCGCAGGTGCACGTCCTGGATCGCCGCGACGGGGTGGGGCAGCGGGGCGATGCCGCCGGTGTCCACGGCGCGCATCTTCTCCACGATGCCGAAGAAACCGTTGAGCTGAGTGAGCATGCGCTCGCTTTCGGCAGGGCTGAGCTCGAGCCGCGCCAGATGGGCGATGCGGCCGATGTCCTGGGGTGTCAGTGCCATAAGGGGATGGGGCGCGGGGAAACCGGATGTAAAGCTGTCATCCGTGCCGCGCCAGGGGAGTTATTCACAGGGGATGCGTTATTATCCCGGCTTTGCCGCAAGACCTCCACATTGCCGGTCATTGTGTGAAAAAAGCCAGCAAACACCCTGTAAAAACCCGGCGATGGCAGGCCGAAGCGCATGCCGTGCCTGAGAGGACCCCTGAATGTTCGGAGTTTTCCGTCGGTACTTCTCCACCGACCTGGCCATTGACCTTGGTACCGCCAACACCCTGATCTTCGCCCGCGACAAGGGCATCGTGCTCGACGAGCCTTCGGTCGTCGCCATCCGTCACGAGGGCGGCCCGCACGGCAAGAAGGTGATCCAGGCCGTGGGCCACGAGGCCAAGGCCATGCTGGGCAAGGTGCCCGGCAACATCGAGGCCATCCGGCCCATGAAGGACGGCGTGATCGCCGACTTCGTGATCACCGAGCAGATGATCAAGCAGTTCATCAAGATGGTGCACCCGCGCTCGGTGCTCACGCCCAGCCCGCGCATCATCATCTGCGTGCCCTGCGGCTCCACCCAGGTCGAGCGCCGCGCCATCAAGGACGCGGCCGAGGCCGCCGGCGCCACCGCCGTGTACCTGATCGAGGAGCCCATGGCCGCCGGCATCGGCGCCGGCCTGCCCGTGTCCGAGGCCTCGGGCTCGATGGTCGTGGACATCGGCGGCGGCACCACCGAGGTGGGCGTCATCAGCCTGGGCGGCATGGTCTACAAGGGCAGCGTGCGCGTGGGCGGCGACAAGTTCGACGAGTCCATCATCAACTACATCCGCCGCAACTACGGCATGCTGATCGGCGAACCTACGGCGGAGTCGATCAAGAAGAACATCGGCAGCGCCTTCCCCGGCAGCGAGGTCAAGGAGATGGAGGTCAAGGGCCGCAACCTCTCCGAGGGCGTGCCGCGCAGCTTCACGATCTCGTCCAACGAGGTGCTGGAGGCGCTGACCGAGCCGCTCAACCAGATCGTCTCGGCGGTGAAGACGGCGCTGGAGCAGACGCCCCCCGAGTTGGGCGCCGACATCGCCGAGCGCGGCATGATGCTCACCGGCGGCGGCGCGCTGCTGCGCGATCTCGACCGCCTGCTGGCCGAGGAGACCGGCCTGCCCGTGCTCGTGGCCGAGGAGCCCCTGACCTGCGTGGTGCGCGGCTGCGGCATTGCGCTCGAGCGCATGGACCGCCAGGGCAGCATCTTCACCAGCGAATAAGCGCGCGCCGCGCTTGGCAGGCAGCCCGCATGCCCCTGGGAACCCTGGACCGCACGGCCCCTACGCTGTTCAAGCACGGGCCGTCGCCGCTGTCCCGACTCACCCTCTACAGCGCCTTGGCGCTGTTTTTGATGGTGGCGGACGCGCGCTTCCACGTCGCCGATCCGCTGCGCAAGGCCGTGGCCACCGTGCTGTATCCGCTGCAGTGGCTCATGCTGCAGCCCGTGGAGCTGGCCGGCAAAGGCGCGCAGTATTTCCAGTCGCTGCAGGCGGCGCAGCAGGCCGCGGACGAGGCCAGCAAGAAGATGGCGCAGATGTCCGTGCGCGCGGGCGAGGCCGACCAGCTGCTGCGCGAGAACGCCGAGCTGCGCCAGCTGCTCGCGCTGCGCGAGCGCCTGGACACGCCGGCCCAGGCCGCGCAGGTGCTCTATGACACGGCCGACCCGTACACGCGCCGCATCATGGTGGACCGCGGCCAGCTGGCCGGGGTGGAGCCGGGCTCGCCCGTGGTGGACGCGGCCGGCGTGCTCGGCCAGGTCACGCGCGTGTTCCCCATGCTCAGCGAGGTCACCCTGCTCATCGACCGTGACCAGGCCATACCCGTGCTCAACCTGCGCACGGGCGCGCGCAGCGTGGCTTACGGCGACCCCGTGGCCGGCCCCGGCGGGGGCATGGAGCTGCGCTTCACGCCCGCCAATGCCGACGTGCAGGAGGGCGACCTGCTCACCACCAGCGGCGTGGACGGACTGTACCCCGCGGGCCTGCCCGTGGCGCGCGTGCTGCGCGTGGAGCGCCGGGCGGACTCGGCCTTCGCGCGCATCTACTGCGCGCCCCTGGCCCAGGTCCATGGCGCGCGCCACGTGATGGTGCTCAAGCCCCTCGTGGCCGACATGCCCGCACGCCCCGAGCCCGAGCCGGCGCCGCAGAAGCGCGGAGGCCGCAAATGATCATGCCCAAGGGCCAGCAGCTGCTGCTGCCGGTGAGCCCCGCCTTCATCTGGGCCAGCCTGCTGGCGGCCCTGGCGCTGAACATGCTGCCGCTGGGCCGCGTGGTCTGGACGCCGGATTGGGTCATGGTGCTGCTCGTGTTCTGGGGCATGCACCAGCCGCAGCGCGTGGGACTGGGCGTGGCCTTCGCCATGGGGCTGTGCATCGACGTGAACCAGTCTGCGTTGCTGGGCCAGCACGCGCTGGTGTATTGCGGCCTGATGTTCGGCGCCCAGTACACCCATCGCCGCTTGCTGTGGTTCGGGCAGCTGCTGCAGGCGCTGCAGCTGCTGCCGCTGTTCTTCGCCGCCCATGCGGTGGAGCTGGCGCTGCGCGTGGTCGCCGGCGGCGGTACCCTGCCCGGGTTCGAGGGCCTGGTGGCGCCGCTGCTGGAGGCGGCCATCTGGCCCCTGGCCAGCTGGATCCTGCTGGCGCCGCAGCGCCGGCCGCCGGACCAGGACGATAATCGTCCCTTGTGAACGGGGGCCGAAGGCGATGACCGAGCTGCGCAATGTCGAGGCCGACACCTGGCGCTTTCGCCTGCGCGTGTTCGTGCTGGGCGTGGTGGTGTTATTGGCCTTCGTGCTCATCGCCGCGCGCCTGGTGGTGCTGCAGGTGGTGCGCCACGAGGACCTGGCCGACCAGGCGGAAAGCAACCGCACGGCCATCGTGCCCATCGTGCCCAACCGCGGCCTGATCATCGACCGCAACGGCGTGGTGCTGGCCACCAATTATTCGGCCTACACGCTGGAGATCACGCCCTCGCGCGCCATGGACCTGGAGGCGACGATCGACGAGCTGGCCCAGATCGTGGACATACAGCCGCGCGACCGGCGCCGCTTCAAGCGCCTGCGCGAGGAGTCGCGCAGCTTCGACTCCCTGCCCATACGCACGCGCCTGACCGACCAGGAGGTGGCGCGCTTCGCGGCGCAGCGCTACCGCTTCCCCGGCGTGGAGATCAAGGCGCGGCTGTTCCGCAACTACCCGCTGGGTGAGGTGGCGAGCCACGCTATCGGCTACATCGGCCGTATCAACCAGCGCGAGAAGGAGCGCATCGAGGATTCGGACGACGCGGCCAACTACCGCGGCACGGACTACATCGGCAAGCTCGGCGTGGAGCAGAGCTTCGAGTCCACGCTGCACGGCCATACGGGCTTCGAGCGCATGGAGACCTCGGCCGGCGGCCACGCCGTGCGGCGCCTGAACAGCCACCCGGCCACGCCGGGCAACACGGTGATGCTGTCGCTGGACATCAAGCTGCAGAAGCTCGTCGAGGATATGTTCGGCGAACGCCGCGGCGCGCTCGTGGCGCTCGACCCGCGCAATGGCGAGGTGCTGGCGCTGGTGTCCAAGCCCACGTTCGACCCCAACCTGTTCGTCGAGGGCATAGACCAGGAGAACTGGCAGGCGCTCAACGAGTCCATCAACAAGCCCCTGCTCAACCGCGCGCTGCGCGGTACCTACCCGCCGGGCTCCACCTACAAGCCCTTCATGGCGCTGGCGGCGCTGGAGCTCAAGAAGCGCTCGCCCACGCAGGTCTACAGCGACCCGGGTTTCTTCAACTACGGCGGGCGCACCTTCCGCAGCCACGAAGGGGGCCTGGGCGGCGTGGACATGCACCGCGCCATCCAGTATTCGAGCAACACCTATTTCTACTCGCTGGCCGTGGACATGGGGGTGGACGTCATCCACGACTTCATGAAGCCGCTGGGCTTCGGCCAGATCACCGGCATCGACCTGGGGGGCGAGGTGCGCGGCGTGCTGCCCAGCACCGAGTGGAAGAGGAACACCTACAAGCGCCCGGAGATGAAGCGCTGGTATTCGGGCGAGACGGTGTCGCTGGGCATCGGCCAGGGCTACAACAACTTCACCATGCTGCAGCTGGCCGTGGCCGAGGCCACGCTCGCCAACGGCGGCACGCGCTACCGCCCGCACCTGGTCAAGGCCGTGAAGGACCAGGTCAGCGGCCAGGTGAGCGAGGTGCAGCAGCCCCCGGGCGAGCCGCTGGGCTTCAACCCCAAGAACGTGGCCATCGTGCACAACGCGCTCATGGCCGTGAACCAGGCGGGCACGGGCCGGCGCGTGTTCATGGGCGCGCCCTACACGTCGGCCGGCAAGACCGGCACGGCCCAGGCCGTGAGCCTGGGGCAGAACGTGAAGTACAACGCCAGGCTGTTGGAGGAGCACCAGCGCGATCATTCGCTGTTCGCCGCCTTCGCGCCGGTGGAGGAGCCCAGGATCGCCGTCGCCGTGATCGTGGAGAACGCAGGCTTCGGCGCCGCGGCCGCCGCGCCCATCGTGCGCCGCGTGTTCGATTACTGGCTGCTGGGCCAGTACCCCGGCGAGCAGGACTTGGCGGCCGTCGCCAAGGGCCAGGCCGGGGCTCCCGTAGGCGTGCCGCGGCGCGCCGACGAAGTCTCCGTCGTGCCGGAGCCTTGAGCGCCTGAACAGGCTCTACGCGCGCATCAGCGTGGACTTGCCGAACAGGCTCTCCAGCAGGTCCACCGCCAGCTCGGCCGTCTGGTTGCGCACGTCCAGCGCCGGGTTCAGCTCCATGACGTCCACCGAGCCCAGGGCGCCGCTGTCGGCCAGCATCTCCATGCACAGCTGGGTCTCGCGGTAGGTCGGGCCGCCGCGCACCGGCGTGCCCACGCCGGGCGCGATCGTGGGGTCCAGGCCATCCATGTCGAAGCTCAGGTGCAGGTGCGTGTTCTCGTCCACGTCGGCCAGGGCCGCCTGCATCACGGAGCGCATGCCCAGCTCGTCGATGCTGCGCATGTCGTACACCTCGATGCCCTGCGCGTTGACGAAGCGCTTCTCGGTCGCGTCCACGCTGCGCACGCCGAGCAGCGTGATCTGCCGCGCCTGCAGCGCCGGGGCCGCGCCCGCCAGTTGCGTGAGCTGCCGCGGCCCATGGCCCAGCAGGCAGGCCACGGGCATGCCGTGCAGGTTGCCGCTGGGCGACGAGGCCGGCGTGTTCGCGTCGGCATGGGCGTCGAGCCACAGCACCTTCAGGCGCCGGCCGCGCAGGCGGCAGTGCCGCGCCGCGGCGCTGATCGAGCCGATCGCCAGGCAATGGTCGCCCCCCATGAGCAGCGGCAGCCGGCCGGCGTCGAGCGCGGCCAGCGCGGCGGAGAACACCGCCTGGCTCCAGGCCGTCACCTCGGCCAGGTGCCGGAAGCCCCCGCTGGGCGCGGCCTGTGGGTTGCCCGGGCCGCTCAGGTTGCCCATGTCCTGCACGTCGGGCTCCAGCGCGCGCAGGGCGCGGGCGATGCCCGCGATGCGCAGCGCGTCCGGCCCCATGCTGGCGCCGAGCACGCTGGCGCCCACGTCGGTGGGGGCGCCGATCAGGGTCACGGGAGGCATGGCGTTCTCTCCTTCAACGCAGGAAGGCGTCGTAGCCGGTCTTGAGAATGAGCAGGCTCACCACCAGGATGAAGATGGCGCGCACGAAGCCCGTGCCATGGCGCAGCGCCATGTGCGTGCCCAGCAGGCTGCCCGCCACGTTGGCCACGGCCAGCGGCAGCGCGAAATGCCACCAGACATGCCCCTTGCTCGCGAACAGGATGATGGCCGCGATGTTGGTGGCCAGGTTCAGCAGCTTGGCCGACACCGAGGCGTTCAGGAAGTCGTAGCCCAGCAGGCGCACGAACGCGAACACGAAGAAGCTGCCGGCGCCGGGGCCGAAGAAGCCGTCGTAGAAGCCGATGGCCAGGCCGATCAGGCAGGCCAGCGCCGTCTCCATGCGGCCCGCGAAGCGCGGCTCGTGGTGGCGCCCCAGTTCCTTCTTGGCCAGCGTGTACAGCAGCACCGCCAGCAGGATGAGCGGGAGCAGCTTGCGCAGGAAGTCGGCCGAGACCACGGTGACGGTCCAGGCGCCGAAGAACGAGCCGGTGAAGCCCGCGCCGGCCGCGGGCAGCATGGCGCGCCAGGGCATCTGCACGCGGCGGCTGTACTGCCAGGTGGCCATGGCCGTACCGCAGATGGAGGCGCTTTTGTTGGTGCCCAGCAGGGTGGCGGGTGGGGCGTTGGTGAAGGTGGCGAACAGCGCGGGCACCAGGATCAGTCCGCCTCCGCCCACGATCGCATCCACGAAACCGGCGAGCAGCGAGGCCAGCGAGACGATGATCCATTCCATGCGCGGGATTGTCGCACCGCCACCACCGAGCCATCGGCCGCCGCGGCCGAGAAATAAAAAGGCACCTGGGTTGCAGGTGCCTTGTGAGTTGGCATCTCGTTGCGGATGCCTGATTCGGTTTGGGTGTTCTTGGATTTAGGGTTGTCTCCTCGGTCCCCTCGGTTGGCGAGCCGGGGCGCGCATCGAGTGCATGGAATGTAACGGGCCATTCCCTCGCCGTGTATCGGTGATTTCCCGCAGTGCGCCTCATGCGGCGGAGCGTATCCACTGCGCCGCCATCTCCGCCATCATCAGCGTGGGCGAGTTGGTGTTGCCGCTGGTGATGGTGGGCATGGCGCCCGCGTCCACCACGCGCAGCCCGGCCACGACGCCGCCCCGGCCGTCGCGCACGCGCATCTGCGGGTCGAGCACGGCCTGCGGATCGTCCACGTGCCCCATGCGCGTAGTGCCCACGGGGTGGAAGATGGTGGTGGCGATGTCGCCGGCCAGCCGCGCCAGTTCCTCGTCGCTCTGGTACTGCGGGCCGGGCTTGTATTCCTCGGGCCGGTAGGGGGCCAGCGCCGGCTGGGCCACGATGCGGCGCGTGAGGCGCAGGCTGTCGGCGGCCACCTGGCGGTCCTCGGGGGTCGAGAGGTAGTTGGGCGCGATGGCCGGCGCGGCGCGGAAGTCCGGGCTCTTGATGTTGACGCTGCCGCGGCTCGTGGGGTTCAGGTTGCAGACGCTGGCCGTGAAGGCCGGGAAGCCGTGCAGCGGCTCGCCGAAGGCTTCGAGTGACAGGGGCTGCACGTGGTACTCGAGGTTGGGGTAGGGCAGGTCGGGCCGGCTGCGCGTGAAGGCGCCGAGCTGCGAGGGCGCCATGCTCATGGGCCCGCTGCGCTTGAGCAGGTATTCCAGGCCGATCTTCGCCTTGCCCGCCAGGCTGGCGGCCATCTGGTTCAGGGTCGGCGTGTTCTGGACCTTGTACACGGCGCGGATCTGCAGGTGGTCCTGCAGGTTGGCTCCCACGCCGGGCAGGTCGAGCACCACGTCGATGCCGTGCTGCTTGAGCAGTGCCCCGGGGCCTATGCCCGACAGCTGCAGCAGCTGCGGCGAGTTGACGGCGCCGGCGCAGAGGATGAGCTCCCGCTGCGCATGGGCCGTGACCATTTCGTCGCCCGTCCACGCCTGCACGCCGGTGCAGCGCAGGCGGCCGTCCGGCTGGCGTTCCAGAGCCAACCGCGTGGCCTGGGCAGAGGTCCACAACTCGAAGTTCGGCCGCCCGTAGCAAGTGGGGCGCAGGAAGGCCTTGGCCGTGTTCCAGCGCCAGCCGTTCTTCTGGTTGACCTCGAAGTAGCCCACGCCCTCGTTGGTGCCGCGGTTGAAATCGTCGGTGGCGGGGATGCCGGCCTGCTGCGCGGCCTGGGCGAAGGCGTCCAGGATGTCCCAGCGCAGGCGCTGCCTGTCCACGCGCCATTCGCCCGTGCTGCCCGTGCGTTTGTTGCCGTGCAGGCGCTCGAAGGCTTCGTCCGCGTTGCCGGGTCGGTCCAGGCGCCAGTGGTCCTCGTGGCGGCGGAAGGCGGGCAGCACGTTGTCCCAGCGCCAGGCGTCGTCGCCGGTGATCTGTGCCCACTGGTCGTAGTCGCGCGCCTGGCCGCGCATGTAGATCATGCCGTTGATGCTGCTGCAGCCGCCCAGCGTCTTGCCGCGCGGGTAGCGCAGGCTGCGGCCGTTCAGGCCCGCGTCGGGCTCGGTCTGGTAGAGCCAGTCGGTGCGCGGGTTGCCTATGCAGTACAGGTAGCCTACGGGGATGTGGATCCAGTGGTAGTCGTCCTTGCGGCCGGCCTCCACGAGCAGCACGCGGCTGCGGGGATCCGCGCTCAGGCGGTTGGCCAGCAGGGCGCCGGCGGTGCCGCCGCCAATGATGATGTAGTCGAATGTGGTGTCGCTCATGGATGCCCAGGGAAAGGCGCCGCCGTTCCAGCCCGCGCGTTGATGCAGTGCAGCAGGCGATTGTGCAAAGCGGTATCCGGGTGTCGAGAGGGAAACCCCGGGATGCTATTATTTTCGTTGCTGCTTGCGCTTATCCCATGAGCGCAAGCGCCCCATTTTGATGTTTTTTCACGGCCGCCGCGGCCATGCTTTTGCCTCGCGGCGATCTGTGAAATGATGTGCCGCACATCCGCTGCAGCCCCGAGGAAGCCTTCGTTCTGACCATCATGTCCGCCCTCACTCCGCCATCGGTCGTGCAAGACGGCACCGCCACGCCCCGCGCGCTGCCGCAGGGGGACTGGGTGGCAGCGGCCTTTGCCGACCGGCGGGCCTGGCGGCGCCTGGCGGCGCAGCTCAAGGCCTGCGGCCCGGGCCATGCCTGGAGCCTGCAGGGGCTGGCGCGGCTGGACCACGTGGGCGCGCAGGTGCTGTGGAACCACTGGGGCCGGGCCTGGCCGGCGCAGGTCGACCTGAGCGCGGCACAGCGCGAGATGCTCGAACGCGTGGCGCGCTTTTCCACGCCCTGCGCGCCCGCGCCGCCCTGGCGCCTGGCCGACCAGATCGACCGCCTGGGCGTGCTGGTGCTGCGTGCGCTCGGCCATCTGGCCGACATGGTGGAGCTGGTGGGCCAGCTGCTGCTGGACCTGCTGCGGCTCGTGCGCAACCCGGCGCGCGCGCCCTGGCGCGACATCTCGGGCCACGTGTACCAGATGGGCGCCAAGGCGCTGCACATCACGGCCCTGGTGGGCTTCCTGATCGGCGTGGTGCTGGCCTACCTGATGAGCCTGCAGCTGCGCCAGTTCGGCGCCGAGGCCTTCATCGTCAACATCCTCGGCATCTCGCTGATCCGCGAGCTCGGGCCCATGCTCGGGGCGATTTTGGTGGCGGGGCGCTCGGGTTCGGCCATCACGGCGCAGATCGGCGTGATGCGCGTGACCGAGGAGCTCGACGCCATGCGCGTCATGGGCATCGCGCACGGCTTTCGCCTGGTGATGCCGCGCGCGCTGGCGCTGGGCCTGGCCATGCCGCTGATCGCGCTGTGGACCACGCTGGCGGCACTGGCCGGCGGCATGCTGGCGGCGGACCTGACCATGGGCATCTCGTCGGCCTATTTCCTGCAGGCGCTGCCGGCGGCGGTGAAGGTCTCCAACCTGTGGCTGGCCATGGCCAAGTCGGTGGTGTTCGGCGTGTTCATCGCGCTCATCGGCTGCCACTGGGGGCTGCGCGTCAAGCCCAACACCCAGAGCCTGGGCGAGGGCACCACGGCCTCGGTGGTCAGCGCCATCACCATGGTCATCGTGGTGGACGCGCTGTTCGCCGTGGCCTTCAAGAACTTGGGGTTCTGAGCATGCCCGGCACCTCCCCCGTCGTCGACATCCGCGGCCTGGCCACCGTCTTCGGCAAGGGCGACGCCGCCTTCACCGTGCACGACGACCTGCAGCTGGCCGTGGACCGCGGCGAGATCCTCTCGCTCGTGGGCGGCTCGGGCACGGGCAAGACGGTGCTGCTGCGCCACATCCTGGGCCTGACGCGGCCCACGCGCGGCAGCGTCACGGTGCTCGGCCGGCCGGCGGCCGAGCTCGGCGGCGAGGGCGCGAGCAGCCGCGTGGGCATGCTGTTCCAGCAGGGGGCGCTGTTCTCGGCCTTCAGCGTGCTCGACAACATCGCCTTCGCGCTCCGGGAGCTGGGCACGCTGCCGCACGCGCTCGTGGATGCCGCCGCCATGGTCAAGCTGCGCCTGGTGGGCCTCAAACCCGAGCACGCCACGCGCATGCCCGCCGACCTGTCCGGCGGCATGGTCAAGCGCGTGGCCCTGGCGCGCGCGCTCATCATGGACCCGCCGCTGCTGCTGCTCGACGAGCCCACGGCGGGGCTGGACCCGAACAGCTCGGACGAGTTCTGCGGCCTGCTGCGCGAGCTGCATGCGGCCCTGGGCCTCACCGTGATCATGGTCACGCACGATCTGGACACGCTGTTCGCCCTGTCCACGCGCGTGGCCGTGCTCGCCGACCGGCACGTCATCACCAGCGGCACGCCGCAGCAGGTGGCGCGGTTCGACCACCCCTTCGTCGACCACTTTTTCCGCGGGGAACGCGGCCGCCGCGCCATGGCGCAGCCGCCCGCCGCCGCCCCCGCGTCCAAGGAAGCCTGATGGAAAACAAGTCCCACGCCCTGGCTGCGGGCATCTTCGTGATCGTCGTGGCGGCGCTGCTGGCCGGCCTCGGCATGTGGCTCACGCGCGACCAGACCGCCTACCAAATCTACGAGCTGTCGAGCAAGGACAGCGTGAGCGGCCTGCAGCCCCAGGCGCCCGTGCGCTACAAGGGCGTGGCCGTGGGCAAGGTCACGCGGATCGGCTTCGACCCCGAAGCACCGGGCAACGTGCTGATCCGCATCGCCGTCAACACCACGGCCCCCATCAGCACCACCACGTTCGCCACGCTGGGCTACCAGGGCGTCACGGGCCTGGCCCACGTGCAGCTCGACGACGCCGACGCGCCCCTGCCCCAGCCCGCGCCCGGCGCCAGCGGCCTGCCGCGCCTGCCGCTGCAGACCTCCACGTTCAGCCAGGTGGCCGAGCAGGGGCCGGCCATCATGGCCCAGGTGCAGCAGGCCACGGAGCGCATCAACACGCTGCTGGGCGACGAGAACCAGCAGCGCTTCGCCACGGCGCTGCAGCAGCTGGGCGCGGCCGCGGGCAGCATCGACCAATTGGTCCGGCACCTGGACAACACGGTGAGCACGCGGCTCGACCCGGCGCTCGCCGGCGTGCCCGCGCTGACGCAGGACGCGCAGCAGACCCTGCATGCGCTGCGCCAGGCCGGCAGCAGCGCCGCCGGCGCGGCCGACGAGGTGCGCCAGGCGGTGCGCGCGCTCAATGCCGAGGGTGGTGCCCTGGCCGAGATCGCCAGCGGCGCCAAGTCGCTCACGACGGCGGCCGACCGCTTCGGGCGCGTCACGCTGCCGAGCCTGAACCGCGCCGCCGACGAGACCGCGCGCGCCGCGCGCCGCCTGGGCCGCACCGCCACGGGCATCAACGACAACCCGCAGTCGCTCATCTACGGCCCGGGCCGCGCCGCGGCCGCGCCGGGCGAGCCCGGATTCGTCGCGCCGCCCAACCAGCCTTGAGAGAGCCTTCATGAAGACTATCGAAACAATAGCTGTCTGCGCTTGCTGGAAGGGCGCCAGGGCCGTTTTTTGCATGATGCTCGCGGCCCTGGCCGCGGGCTGCTCCGTGCTGCCCGCGCCGCCCGTGCGCGCCGACGTGTACGACTTCGGCCCCGGCCCCATGCAGCCCGCGGGCGACGCGCAGGCCGCCGTGCCGCTCGCCCCCATCGTGCTGGCAGCCGTGGACACCGTGGGCATGCCCGAGGGCAGTTCCGCCCTGCTGTACCGCCTGGCCTATGCCAACGTCCAGCAGCTGCGCCCCTACACCCAGGCGCGTTGGAGCCAGCCCCCCGCCGACCTGCTGGCCCAGGCGCTGCGCGAGCGCCTGGGCCAGCGCCGCATGGTGCTCTCGGGCGATGGCGGCGCGGCCCTGCAGCTCGACCAGATCCGCCAGGCCAGCGTGCTGCGCGTGCAGCTCGAAGAGTTCAGCCAGATCTTCAGCACCCCCGATGCCAGCACCGGCCTGGTGCGCGTGCGCGCCATGCTGGCGGACGCCGGCCCTGCCGGCGAGGCGCTGCAGGCCCAGCGCGTGTTCATCGCCAGGCGCCCGGCCGCCACGTCCGACGCGGCAGGCGGCGCCCGAGCCCTGGCCGAGGCCGCGGCGCAGGTGGCCGACGAACTCGCTCACTGGGTGCAGCAGCAGGGCCGCTGAGCCGCCGGGCGCTCACGCGCCGCCCGCCTTGCGGCCTATGCGGCCGCAGCCGCCAGTGCGGCGAGTGCCCCGGCATCGCCGCGAAGAGCGCGATGGCCGCGCCGACGATGTAGGCGGCGATCAGGTTCGATGCCAGCGTGCCCATCGGGATGTGCGGCACCAACGGGTTCATCGCCAGGCTCGGCCCGTAGCGCGACGGCGCGCCGGTGATCGCGCCCAGGCTGATCGCCAGGACGGCATGGGCGCCCGTCATTGCGGGGCATCCTGTCCGAAACGTTGGAATGTGTGCATGGGTCATGGCCTCCAGGAAGGTCGCAGGCTGACCGGCGGCGGAAGCTGTATGCGGGAACGCCTACAGATCCGGCCGCGGCCAGGCTCCGCAGGCGTCATCAACCGCGCGACGCGGTGGTTTCAGGAGGAACGCCATCTCCTGGCGGCCGCTATACCCCGTGGATGGGAGAATCGGGGCCGCTCCCCCATTCCCCATCCCCTTCCGTGGCACGCCGCATCGACCCCTACAGCCTGCGCCTGTTCGTGGCCACCGCACAGGCCGGCTCCATCGTGCGCGCGGCTCAGCAGGAGCACATCGCCGCCTCGGCGCTGGGCCGGCGCCTGTCCGACCTGGAGCACGCCTTCGGCACGCCGCTGCTGGTGCGGTCGCCGCGCGGCATCGCGCTGACCGATGCCGGGCGGCTGGTGCTGGCGCGCGGGCGCAAGATCGACGACGACCTGCAGGCGCTGGTGCGCGAGGTGCAGACCGAGGGTGACGAGGTGCGCGGCACCGTGCGGCTGTACGCCAACATGTCCTCCGTCGTCGGCTTCCTGCCGGAGCGGCTCAAGCGCTTCATGGCCGCCTACCCGCAGGTGGCGGTCTCCCTGCACGAGGAGGACACACAGCAGGTGGTCCGCGCCTGCCTGGACGACCGGGCGGATGTGGGCGTGGGGGCGCAGATGGCGGTACCCGCGGGCCTGGATGCCTGGCATTTCGCGCAGGATCCCCTGCACGTGGTCATGCCCGCTGGCCATCCCCTGGCGGCGCAGGCTGCTGTGGGCTTCGGCCAGGTCCTGGGGCATGCGCTGATCGGCGTGCGCCAGGGCGGGGCGCTGGACCGGACCATGCATGAGCGCGCCCAGGCGCTGGGCCAGCGCTTCGCGCCGGCGGTCTCGGTCGGCAGCTTCGACGCGGTATGCCGCATGGTGGAGGCGGGCCTGGGCATCGCGCTGATACCGCGCAGCGCGGCGGCGGCCTATGCGGGCAGCGCCACCTTCGCGCTGCGCCCGCTGGACGAGCCCTGGGCCGCGCGCAGCCTGCATCTGTACGCGCTGCACCGCTCGCCCCAGCCGCGCGCGGTCCAGGCGCTGCTGGACTGCCTGCGCGGGTAATTGCCAATCGCGCGTTTCGCGCGAGCCCCTGTGCCGATTCGGCACTTGGATCCGCGCCAGGGGCGGGCGAGCATCCGGGCATGGCTACCGACGTGTCCCCCTCTTGCGGCGCCGCCCCGGCCGCGCTGCGCTTCAACCCGCGCATGCTGTTCCTGAGCCGGTCGCCCGCGCCCATACACGCCGCGCTGCGCGGCGAGCCTGTGGCGCTGGCCGCAGCCCTGCCGCTGCGCGACGACGTGTCCACGGACGAGATCACGCCGATCGCCATCCTCACGCACTACGACGAGAAGCTGGGCCGCTACCCCTACACGGGCCTGCAGGTCCAGGGGCAGCGGCCGGTCGCGCCAGGGGCGCTCGCGCGCTCGGGCATCGAGGTGGTGGTGGCGGGCAAGCGCTACGGCAAGGGCTCGTCGCGCGAGCACAGCCCGGCGGCGGAACGGCTGGCCGGCGTGCGCCTGGTCATCGCCGAGAGCTTCGAGCGCATCTACCGACAGAACGCCGACAACATCGGCCTGCTGACCTCCACCGATATGGGCCTGGTGCAGCGCATCGCGGCCGGCGAGGCCATTGCGCTGGAGGAGCTGCTGGTCGGGCGCGACGCGCTGGCCGCGGCCATCGTGCGCAGCGGCGGGCTGCTGCGCTTCGGTCAGGCGTGCCTGCGCGGCATGCGGCCGGCCCCTGTGCCGACTGCTCCGGCCGCGCCGGGGCCGCGGACGCTGTTCGAGAAGATCGTCGCGCGCCATGCGCTGGCCACGGCGTTCACTCCGGCCCACCCGGCGGCGGGCGAGGGCGCCTTCGTGCGCGCGGACTGGCGCTTCATCCACGAGTACTACACCGGCATGGCGGCGCACATGCTGCATGCGAGCCTCGGCCGGCCGCTGGCGCTGCGCGACCCGGCCTCCATCGTAGTCTTCGAGGACCACACCTCGTACGTGGAGGAGAGCCCGGCGCACGTGCGCGGCGGGCTGGTGCCCGACGTGCGCCGCATGGTCGATGCGCAGCGCCGCTTCGTGGCCGACCATGGCCTGCGCTGCCACCGCACGCTGACCGAGGCCGAGGCGGCGCGTGACGACGGCAGCAACGTGGCCGGCATCTCCCACGCCATGGTGACCGAGCGCTACGCCCTGCCGGGCCAGCTGGTGGTGGGCACCGACTCGCACACGCCGCACAGCGGCGCCCTGGGCTGCGCGGCCTTCGGCGTGGGCACCACCGACATGGCCAACGCCTTCGTCACGGGCGCCGTGCGCATGACGCTGCCCGCGTCGCTGCGCGTCGAGCTCGATGGCCGCCTGGCCCCGGGCGTCACGGCCAAGGACGTGGCCCTGCACCTGCTGGCGCTGCCCTTCATCCGCGAGGGCGGCGGCGTCGGCAAGGTGTTCGAGTTCGCGGGCGCGGCCATCGCCGCCATGTCCACCGACGAGCGCGCCACCCTGACCAACATGACGGCGGAGCTGGGCGGCTTCACGGGCATCGTGGCGCCGGACGCGGAGACGGTGCGCTTCCTGCGCGAGCGCCGCGGCGTGGACTTCGCGCCAGAGTCCTGGATGCGCAGCGACCCCGGCGCCCATTACGCGCACGTGATCCGCGTGGACTGCGCGCAGGTCGGGCCCATGGTCGCGGCGCCCGGCGACCCGGGTAACGGCCAGCCCCTGGCCCGGCTGGCGCGGCCCGTGCGCATCGACATCGCCTACGGCGGCTCCTGCACCGCGGGCAAGCGCGAGGACTTCGACCACTACCACGCGGTGCTGCGCTGGGCCGCCGACCGCGGGCTGCGCGTGGCGCCAGGCGTGGCGCTGTACCTGCAGTTCGGCACCACGGCGGTGCGCGACCACTGCGCGGCCGCCGGCTATCTGGACGCCTTCGAGCGCGTGGGCGCACGCATCCTGCAGCCCTCCTGCGGCGCCTGCGGCAACTGCGGACCAGGCGGCTCCAGCGATCCGGGGCAGGTCACGGTGAGCGCCATCAACCGCAACTTCCCCGGCCGGGGCGGCCCTGGCAGCGTCTGGCTGGCCAGCCCGCCGACGGTGGCGGCCAGCGCCATCGCGGGCGAGATCCTGTCCTTCGAGGAGCTGCAGGCGCGCCACGCCTGAGCCCCGTGCATCCATGAAAACCCAAGGAGACGACGCAATGCAAACCTTTCCCCTCACACGGCGGGCCGCCCTGGCCTGCATGGCCGCCAGCGCCTTCGTGCTGGCCCCGCCGGGCGCCGCGGCGCAGTTCGCTGCATCGGACAAGCCCGTGCGCATGGTCGTTCCGCTTGCGCCCGGATCGACCGTGGACGCGGTGGCCCGCGCCCTGGGCCCGGGCCTGGGCCGTGCGCTGGGCCGCCCCATGGTGGTCGAGAACGTCGCCGGCGCCGGCGGCATTCCCGGCACCGGCCAGGTGGTGAAGGCGCCCAAGGACGGCTCGGTGCTGGGCATGGTCTCGTCCAACCACGTGATCAACCCCGGCATCTACAAGTCCATCCCCTACGACAGCCTCAAGGACATCACGCCAATCGCCGTGCTGGCCACGGTGCCGCTGGTGCTCGTGGTCCACCCCTCTGTGCCCGTGAAGACCGTGGGCGAGCTGCTGGCCTATGCCAGGGCGCGGCCGGGTACGCTGAACCTGGGGTCCGCGGGCAACGGCAGCACGCTGCACCTGGCCGGCGAGCTGCTGGTGAGCGAGACCGGCATCGACATCCGGCACGTGCCCTACCGCGGCACGGGCCCGCTGGTCACCGACCTCATGGGCGGGCAGGTGCAGATGGGCTTCGTGTCGGTATCGCAGGTGGCGGCGCAGGTCAAGGCAGGCACCCTGCGGGCGCTGGCCGTGAGCACGCGCCAGCGCTCGGCCAGCCTGCCCGACGTGCCGACCATGGCGGAGGCGGGCGTGCCCAACTACGGCTTCGACGCCTGGATCGCGCTCATCGGCCCCGCCGGCATGCCCAGGCCCGTGGTGGACGGCTACGCCGCCGCCGTGCGCAGCGCCATGGCATCGCCCGAGGCGCATGCCGCCATCGTGGGCCAGGGGCTCTCGGTGCTGGACATCGGGCCGGATGCCGCGCCCGCCTTCTTTCAGTCCGAGCTGCACAAGCACCAGAAACTGGTGAAGCAGTCCGGCGCCACGCTGGATTGAGGCGGCCCATGGCATCCGAGCAGGCGCCCATCCGGCCGGGCGAATCGACGGCCGACCTGTGCGACCGCCTGGGGCCGCTGGCGCGCGTGTGCGGCGCGCCGCTGCGCGCCTACGGCGGGCTGCGGCAGGCATGCGCCCCGGTGGCCACCCTGTGCGCGCAGGGCTCGGCGGACGGGGTGCGCGCGTGGCTGGAGCAGCCGGGCGAGGGCCGCATCCTGGTTATCGACGGCGGCGTGCCGGAGCATGCCCTGCTGGGCGACCGGCTGGCCGCGCTGGGGCTGGCGAACGGCTGGCGTGGCGCGATCGTGCACGGCGCGGTGCGCGACGTGGCGGCGCTGGCCGGCCTGGATTTTGCCGTGCTGGCGCTCGGGGCCACGCCGCGGCGCGCCGCCGGCGGCGGGGCGGGGGCGCCCGGCTGCACGCTGGAACTGGCCGGCGTGCGGGTGGCGCCCGGCGACTGGGCGTGCCTGGACCGCGACGGCGTGGTGTTCGTCAGCGCGCGGCCAGGATGGGAAACAGCTTGCTCAACCCGTCGGCCATGACCTCCACGGACAGCGCCGCCAGGATCAGGCCCATGAGCCGCGTCATGACGTTGATGCCGGTCTTGCCGAGCGCGCGCTCTATGGGCTCGGCCAGCGCGAAGCACAGCGCCGTGGCCGCGCCCACCACCACGCCGTAGCCCACAAGGGCCAGGTGCTGCCAAAGGGTCTGGGCGCGGTCGGCATAGATCACCACCGTGGACATGGCCGCCGGCCCCGTGAGCAGCGGAATGGTCAGCGGCACGACGGCGATGCTGGAGCCCTGGGCCGCCTTTTGCGCGCCGGCCTCCAGTTCGTTCGTGTGGGGCTTGGCCTCGGCCGGCTGGGCGTTCAGCATGTTCATGGCGCTGATGAGCAGCAGCAGGCCGCCGCCCACCTGGAAGCTCTGCAGCGAGATGTTGAAGAAGTCCAGGATCTGCAGCCCCACGAGCGCGCAGGCCGCGATCACGCAGAACGCGCTGAAGGCTGCCACCTGGATGGTGCGCCGGCGCTGCGCGGCGCTGAAGCCGTTGGTGTAGTGGATGAAGAACGGCACGATGGCCAGCGGGTTCACGATGGCCAGCAGCGTGATGAGCGGCTTCAGGTCCATGCGAGCTCCCGCGCGGCCGGGGCGCCGCCGATGACCACAACAATCTTGCCCATGAACGCGTGACTCCTGAAACAATCGCGCATTGGAACAGGTTTTAGTCAGGAGATCACGACATGGGACAGTGGGTAGACCTCACATCGGGCGACGGCTTCGTTTTTCCCGCCTGGGTGGCGCGCACCGATGGCGCGCCGCGCGGCGCGGTGGTGGTGCTGCAGGAGATCTTCGGCGTCAACACGCACATCCGCTCCGTGGCCGACCGGTTCGCCGCGCGCGGCTACCTGGCGGTGGCACCATCCACCTTCGCGCGCGTGCAAAAGGATGTGGACCTGGGCTACGGTCCCGAGGACATGCAGGCCGGCATGGCGCTCAAGGCCGCGGTGGAGGGCTTGCCCGCGCCGGGCGTGCTGCCCGACATCCAGGCCGCCATCAACTACGCGGCGCGCCAGAGCGGCCGCAAGGTCGGCGTGGTGGGTTACTGCTGGGGCGGGCTGCTGGCCTGGCGCGCGGCCTGCCTGGCAGAGGGCCTGTCCGCCGCCGTGCCCTACTACGGCGGCGGCATCACCTCGGCCGAGGAAGTCGCGCGCCGGCCGCGCGTGCCGGTGCTGGCGCATTTCGGCGAGCGCGACCGCTGGATCACGCAGGACGGCGTGCAGGCCTTCGCGCAGGCCCATCCCGAGGCGCAGGTGCATGTGTACCCTGCCGACCACGGCTTCAACTGCGACCAGCGTGCCAGCTACGACGAGGCCGCCGCCCTGAACGCGCGCGAGCGCACGATGGCCTTCCTGGCCAGGTACGTGGGCTGAATTTGGGCCAAATATGGCCCGGGTGCTTGCCTGCAGAGCGCCAGGCGCTGTGGTTTTGATAGATCAGTGCGCCCCCGCCGCCGCGTCGGCGCTGCCCTTGGATGCGTGCGGCGCGTGGGCCAGCCAAACCAGCGGGATCAGGAACAGGAACAGCACGGCCGAGGCGTAGAAGATGTCGTTGGCCGCGAGCATGAAGGCCTGCTGGTTCACCAGCCGCTCCACCTGCGCGAGCGCCTGCTCGGGCGTGAAGCCGCCGACCTGCAGGCCCTGCAGCGCCTGGGCCAGCGCCGTGTTGCCGTGATGCAGGCCCTCGGTGAGCTGGGCGTGGTGCAGCGTGGCACGGCGCTCCCACAGCGTGGTGGCGATCGACGTGCCCACGGCGCCGGCGGTGATGCGCATGAAGTTCGACAGGCCCGAGGCCGCGGGGATGCGGTCGGGCGTGATCTCCGAGAGCGTGACGGTCACCAGCGGGATGAAGAAGAACGCCATGGCGATGCCCTGCACGATGGTGGGCACCATGATGGTCGCCAGGTCGGCCTGGGTGTTGAAGTTGGAGCGCATCCACAGCACCAGCGCGAACACCAGGAACGCGAAGGTTGCGAAGCGCCGCGGGTCGGTCCTGCCGATGTTCTTGCCCACCCAGGGCGAGAGCACCATGGCCAGAAGGCCCACGGGCGCCATTACCTCGCCGGCCTGCGTGGCGGTGTAGCCCATGTACTGCTGCAGCCACAGCGGCAGCAGCACCACGTTGCCGAAGAACAGGCCGTAGCCCACGGCGGTGGCGAGCGCGCCGGCCCAGAAGTTGCGGTTGCGAAACAGCGTCAGGTCCACCACGGGGTGGTCGTCGCCGCGCTCCCAGATCAGGAAGGCCACGAGGCCGACAGCCGCCACCAGCGCGCAGGCCACGACCCAGGGCGACTCGAACCAGTCGTGCTCCTTGCCGATGTCCAGCATGATCTGCATGGCGCCCACCCAGATCACGAGCAGCGCCAGGCCTATGGAGTCGATGGGCAGCTTGCGCCGCACCGTCTCGCGCTTGTGGAAGATGCCCCAGGTGACCAGCACGGCCACGATGCCCACCGGCACGTTGATGTAGAAGATCCACGGCCAGGCCATGTTGTCGGTGATCCAGCCGCCCAGGAGCGGCCCGGTGACGGGCGCGATCAGCGTGGTCATGGACCACATGGCCATGGCCAGCCCGGCGAGCGCGCGCGGGTAGCTCGACAGCAGCAGCGACTGCGACAGCGGGATCATCGGCCCCGCCACGAAGCCCTGCAGCGCGCGCGCCGCGATGAGCATCGCCATGTTGGGCGCCAGGCCGCACAGCAGCGAGGCGATGACGAACAGCGTGACGCTGGCCACGAACAGCCGCACCTGCCCGAAGCGCTGCGACAGCCAGCCCGTGAGCGGCACCGCGATGGCGTTGGCCACCGCGAAGCTGGTGATGACCCAGGTGCCCTGCGTGGGGCTCACGCCCAGGTCGCCCGCGATGGCGGGCAGCGACACGTTGGCGATGGACGTGTCGAGCACGTTCATGAACGTGGCGGCCGACAGGGCCAGCGTGCCCCAGGTGCGCGCGCTGCCGGTGAGCGGCGGTGGCGGCAGGGGCGCCGGGTGGGCGGGGGAGGCCATGCTCAGCGCGCGCCCAGGTTAGCGTTGATGATGCGCGCCACGTCGGCGTCGGCGCCCTCATCGAGCGATGCGTAGACGGCCGTCTGCGCCACGGCCTCCTGGCGCGGCGCCTCGGCCAGCGCGGGGCCGCCGCGCTCCTTCGTGTCCACCGTCACCTCCATCGACAGGCCCACGCGCAGCGGGTGCTCGGCCAGCTGAGCGGCGTCGAGCGCGATGCGCACGGGCACGCGCTGCACCACCTTGATCCAGTTGCCGGTGGCGTTCTGCGCGGGCAGCAGCGCGAAGGCTGCGCCCGTGCCCACGCCCAGGCCCGCCACGGTGCCGGTGTATTCGACCTTCTTGCCGTACAGGTCGGCCGTGAGCTTCGCGGGCTGGCCCAGGCGCAGGTGGCGCAGCTGGTTTTCCTTGAAATTCGCGTCCACCCACACCTGCGACAGCGGCACGATGGCCATGAGCGGCGTGCCCGCGGCCACGCGCTGGCCGAGCTGCACGCTGCGCTTGGCCACGTAGCCGTCCACGGGCGCGGGCAAGGCTGTGCGGCGGTCGGCCAGGTAGGCCTCGCGCACTTTGGCGGCGGCGGCGCGCACGCTGGGGTGCTCCTGCACGGCCACGCCCTGGGTGAGCGCCTGGTTGCTGGCGAGCTGCTCGCGCGCCGCCGCCACGCCGGCCTGCGCGGCCGCGAGCTGGGTCCGCGCGGTGTCGAGCTGGCTCTGCGCATGCTGCAGCTCTTCCTTGGAGACGGCGCCGTCGCCCGTCAGCATCTGGCGGCGGCGCAGGTCGTCCTGCGCGCGGGCGATGTCGGCCTGGGCGCGCGCCACGTCGGCCTCGCGCAGGCGCACCTGGGCGGCCAGCGTGGCGTTGTTGGCGTAGAGCTGGCGCGCCTGGCGCACGGCCTGGGCCAGCGCGGCCTCGGCCTGCTGCAGCGCGACGCGCGCGTCGGCCGGGTCCAGGCGCACCAGCGCGCTGCCTGCGCGCACGAGGTCGGTCTCGTCGGCCAGGATGGCCGTCACCGTGCCGCCGGTCTGCGGCGTGATCTGGATGACGTTGCCCTGTACGTAGGCGTTGTCGGTGTTCTCGTAGTGGCTGGCTACCAGCCAGTCGTACAGGCCCCAGGCGGCGCCTGCGAGCACGACCACGCCTGCGAGCGTGAGCAGGGCCTGGCGGCGGGCGGGCTTGGCGGCGGGAGATTGCGGTGCGTTCATGGTGGATGCGGGACTTGTGTTGGGGGGAGTGGATTCAGCTCGCGGCGTAGCCGCCGCCGAGGGCGCGCATCACGCCGGCCTGGGCGTCCAGGCGGCGCGCGGCCAGGTCGACGGCCAGGCGGCGCTGGGCCAGCACCTGCGTCTCGGCCGAGAGCACCTGCAGGTAGTTGCCCAGGCCAGCCTCGTAGCGCTTGCGCGCGATGGCGTAGGCGGCCTCGGCCGCCTCGCCGGCCTGCCGCTGCTCGGCGATCTGGCGCTCGACCGACGCGCTCGATGCGAGCTGGTCGGCCGCGTCGCGCACGGCGTCCAGCAGCGCGGCGTTGTAGCTCTCCACCGCCGCGTCCAGGTCGGCCGACTTGCCTGCCAGGTTGGCGCGCAGGCGGCCCGCGTCGAAGACAGGCAGGCGCAGCGCCGGGCCCACGCCCCATTCGCGGCTGCCCGCCTCCACGAAGTTGCCCAGGCCCATGCTGGCCAGGCCCACGAAGGCCGTCAGGCTCACGTTGGGGTAGAACTGCGCGCGCGCCACGGCCACGTCCTGCGCGCTGGCCTCCACGCGCCAGCGCGCGGCGGCCACGTCGGGGCGGCGGCCCAGCAGGTCGGCGGGCAGCACGGCGGGGATTGCTGCGGATTGCATAGCTGCCAGCGCAGGTGGGGTAAGCGCTAGAGCCGCTTTTGGCTCTCCAGCCAGCGCACCCAGCGCGTTGCGCGTGAGGGCGGCCTGTTCGCGCAGGGCCTCGATCTGCTGGCGCGCCTCGGGCAGCGCGCCCTCGCTCTGGCGCAGCTCCAGCCGCGTGTCCAGGCCGGCGCTCACGCGCTGCTGCACCAGGCGCAGCACCTCGCCGCGCTGGGCCAGGGTGCGCTCGGCCACCTGCAGCTGCTCCTGCAGCCGCGCGAGCTGCAGGTAGGCGTGCACCACGTTGGCCGCGAGCAGCAGGCGCGCGGCATCGGCGTCGGCGCGCGCGGCGCGGGCCGTGCCCAGGGCCGATTCGAGCGCGGCGCGGTTCTTGCCGAAGAAGTCGATCTCCCAGCTGCCCGACAGGCGCGCCGTGTCGATGTCGAGGATGCTGCCGGCCTGGCCCGGCGGGTAGGGGCCGTTCTCGCTGTAGCGCTGGCGCGTGAGGTCGGCGCTCGCGTTCACCTGCGGGCCGAGCGCGGCGCGCGCGGACCGCGTGAACGCCTCGGCGCGCGCGATGCGCGCGGCCGCCTGGCGCAGGCCGGGGTTGCCGTCCAGCGCCTGCTGCACCAGCGCGTCGAGCTGCGCGTCGCCGAAGGCGCGCCACCAGTCGGGCGCCACGGCGGCGGCTGGCGCGCCGGGATCGACGAGCGTGGCAGCGTCGCGCAGCCGCGCCTGCGGGGCGATGCCCGACATGTCGGCGCAGCCCGTGAGCGCCAGCAGCGCCGCGGCCAGCGCGGCGGCATGGAGCAGGGCGGGAGGGGTGGAGAGCTGGTTCTTCATGTTGTGGTTCTCTCGGGGGACGGGATGGGTCAGGAGCCCGGCATGGCGCGGGTGTTGGCGTAGATGCGGGCCAGGAAGTCGCGCAGCTGCGCCTCCTCGGCCTCGCTGAAGCCGGCCAGCAGCTCGTCCTGCACGCCGGTCAGGATGGCCGGCAGCCGCTCGGCCACGGCGCGGCCCTCGGGCGTGAGGGCGATGTTCACCACGCGCCGGTCTTCCAGCGAGCGCTCGCGCTGGCACAGGCCCTTGGCCTCCAGGCGGTCGAGCAAACGCGTGAGGCCGCCCGCGTCCAGGTGGCACATGCGCGCCAGCGCCGCGGCCGTGCCAGGCGGGTCGAGCAGCAGGCGCAGCAGGGGCTTCCACTGCGCGTCGGTCAGGCCCAGGGGCTCCATGCGGCGCTCCACCTCGGCGCCCAGCAGCGTGGTGATGCGGCGCAGCTGGAAGCCGATGCTGCGCTCCACCTCGAACGGCACGGGCAGCGACGGGTCCGACAGCGGGCACGTGCCGTCGCCGGCCGGGTCGTCTTCTTCACGCGGTGATTTCATGGCTGCAACAATAATTGCTTAGACAATTATTTGCATGGACAAATACTCAACACCCTGATGGGGAAATGGTTTCAGCTGCGCCCGGTGCGAGTCAGGTAGCGCTTGCGCCAGAAGAACACGGTGAGCGCCGCGGCGATCGCGGCCATGGAGCCCATGGCCCACCAGAAGCCTTCCCGCGTGTGCACGAAGGGGATGAACTCGAAGTTCATGCCGAAGATGCCGGCGATCAGGTTCAGCGGCAGGAACACGGCGGTGAGCACAGTGAGCGTGCGCATGATGTCGTTGGTGCGGTTGCTCTGCACCGAGAAGTGCATCTGCAGCACGGCCTCGGTGCTCTGCTCCAGGCGGCGCACGTGGTGCACCACGCGCTCGATGTGCTCCAGCACGTCGCGCGTGCGCACCTTGAGCAGGTCGAGCTCGCGCAGCGCGGCGGGCGTGTCGGGCTGCGGCGTCCAGGTGGAGAGGGCCTCGCTCCAGGCCTGCACGGCGGCGCGCTGGTCTTCGCAGATCTCGTCGAGCTGGTGCAGGGCCAGGCGCGCGCCGAGCAGCGCGCTCCAGTCGGTGAAGCGCGTGCTGGGCCGCAGCAGCTCGGTCTGCCAGTGGTCGAGCTGGCGCGAGAGCTCGCGGCGCAGGTCCAGGTAGTTGTCCACGATGTGGCCCACCACGCGCACCATCAGGTCGGCGGGGCTGGTGGGCAGCCGGGCGCCAGCCACGGGGCCGGCGCGCAGCTCGCGCACCACGGCCTCGGCAGGCGTGGCCGCGGGCGCGGCGGGCGCTGCCTGCGAGAGCAGCCGCGCGGCATAGGCGTCGCGCACGCCGCAGTCGCCCGGGTGCACCGACAGCAGCACCTGGTCGAACACGGCGAAGCCCACGGGGCTTGTGTCTATGCGCCGCAGCACGGGCAGGCCCCCGCGCGCGGCGGGCCGGGCCAGCGGCGCGCCGGCATCGGCCTGCGCGGTGCCCAGGCGCCGCACCACGAGCAGGTCGTACTGCGAGGTGTAGTCGTAGTGCGAGGGCAGCTGCGCGTTGAGCAGGTCGGAGACGTGCAGGTCCACGAGCTGCAGCCCCGCCACGGCCTGCAGCATGGCCTGCAGGCGCGGCAGCTCGGCGCTGAAGGCCGCGCGCGTGCAGGCGATCCAATAGAAGCCCTGCGCAGGCGGCGTCCCGGGCAGCTGCGCGAGCTCGCTGGCGCCCACGCCCGGCTGGAGGTGGAAGACCCGGAACGGCTGCGGGGATTTTTCAGGCAAATCGGCCTCCAGCGCTTGTACGGCAAGCGTGAGTAGCTCTTATTTCGTGAGCAGCCGTGCGGCGTCCAGGGCGAAGTAGGTCAGGATGCCGTCAGCGCCGGCGCGCTTGAAGGCCAGCAGCGCCTCCAACATCACCTTGTCGTGGTCCAGCCAGCCGTTGGCCGCGGCGGCCTTGAGCATGGCGTACTCGCCGCTGACCTGGTAGGCGAAGGTGGGCACCTTGAACTCGTCCTTCACGCGGCGCAGCACGTCCAGGTACGGCATGCCGGGCTTGACCATGACCATGTCGGCGCCCTCGGCCAGATCCAGCGCCACCTCGCGCAGCGCCTCGTCGGTGTTGGCCGGGTCCATCTGGTAGACGTCCTTGTTGCTGCGCCCCAGGTTGGCGGCCGAGCCCACGGCGTCGCGGAACGGCCCGTAGAAGGCGCTGGCGTACTTGGCGCTGTAGGCCATGATGCGCGTGTGGATGTGGCCGTGGGCCTCCAGCGCGTCGCGGATCGCGCCGATGCGCCCGTCCATCATGTCGCTGGGCGCCACCATGTCCACGCCGGCCTGGGCGTGGGCAAGCGCCTGGCCCACGAGGATCTCGACCGTCTCGTCGTTCAGGATGTAGCCGGTGTCGTCGAGCATGCCGTCCTGGCCGTGGCTGGTGTAGGGGTCCAGCGCCACGTCGGTCATCACGCCGAGCTGCGGGAACTCCTTCTTCAGCGCGCGCACCACGCGCGGGATCAGGCCCTCGGGGTTCAGGGCCTCCTTGCCGTCGGGCGTCTTGAGCTGCGCGTCGATGGAGGGGAACAGCGCCAGGTAGGGAATGCCGAGCCGCACGCATTCCCCGGCCACCGGCAGCAGCAGGTCCAGGCTCAGGCGCTCCACGCCGGGCATGGAAGGCACGGGCACGCGCAGCTGCGTGCCTTCGTGCACGAACACGGGGTAGATGAAGTCGTGCGGCGTGAGCCGGTTCTCGCGCACCAGGTCGCGGGTGAACGCGTCGCGGCGCAGCCGGCGCGGGCGGTTGGCGGGGAAGGGGGTGGGGCTGGACAGATGCATGGGCGTGATTGTCCCCCACATCGCCGGGCGCACGCGGTGGTAGGCTGCGCGCCATGTCCGACCCGCAGACCTTCCTCACCACCATCGCGCAGGAGCAGGCGTGGAACCACCGGCAGATGCTGGAGCCCGTGGCGCAGCCGCACTTTCGGGTGTGGACCTATGGCGCACCCGCCATCGTGCTCGGCTGCTCGCAGCGCAGGTTCGAGGAGGAGGCCCGCGCGCGTCTGGCGCCCGGCACCGACCTGCTGCTGCGCCCCTCGGGCGGTGGCGCGGTGCTGGTCGGGCCGTGGATGGTCAGCTGCTCGGTCGTCCTGCCGCTGGACCACCCCTGGGTGCAGGGCCGCCTGCCCGACAGCTACCAGGGCCTGGGCCGGCTGCACGTGCAGGTGCTGGCGGCGCTGGGCGTGGCCGCCGAGGCGCTGCCCCCGGCGCAGGTGGATGCGGCCAACGCGCGCACCGGCCCTGTCGTGCCCTGGGCCTGCTACGGCAGCCTGGCGCCCTGGGAGGTGGTAGACGCCGCCGGGCGCAAGCTCGTCGGCCTGGCGCAGCGGCGCCAGCGCACCGGCGTGCTGCTGGTGGCGGGCACCCTGGTCACCCCGCCTGACTGGGCGCTGCTGTGCCACGCGCTCGGCCAGAGCGGCGACGAGGCCGCGATGCGCCGGCGCACCGTGTCGTGCTCCCAGCTCGGCGCGCCTGCGCCGGACGCACAGCGCCTGGCGCGGGCGCTGCACGAGGTGCTTGGCTCCGGGCTTGCGCCCGCCGCGTGCCGGTGCTAGATTGCCCCCGGGCGGCTGCGCCGCCCCCCGCTTCACCTCCCTGAGCGGGGCCCCGGGGCGTCCGCCGCCGCGGGGCTTTCCCGCCCGGTCCCGTCCGGGCTTCTTTTTTTCGCCGGCGCGCCGCCGCGCGCCACGTACACTGCGCCGATGCTCTGGGTCAAAGCCTTCCACATCGTCTTCATCGCCAGCTGGTTCGCCGGCCTGTTCTACCTGCCGCGCATCTTCGTCAACCTTGCCATGGTGCAGCCGGGCTCGGTGGCCGAGCGCGACCGGCTCCTCCTGATGGCGCGCAAGCTGCTGCGCTTCACCACCCTGCTGGCGCTGCCGGCCATCGGCCTGGGCCTGTGGCTGTGGCTCGGCTACGGCATAGGCATGGGCCCGGGCAACGGCTGGCTGCATGCCAAGCTGGCCGTGGTGGTGCTGGTCGTGCTCTACCACTGGGTCTGCGCGCGGCTGCTGCGCGCCCTGACGGACAACACCGACCAGCACGGCCACCGGTGGTTCCGCTGGTTCAACGAACTGCCCGTGCTGCTGCTCATCGCGGCCGTGGTGCTGGTGGTGGTCAAGCCATTCTGATGCACCGGGGAGGGCTGCGCGCGCCATGCACAAGACATCGGCCTGGCCCCTGGCGCTCATCTACGCGGCCCTGATCGTCTTCGCCAGCCTGTTCCCGTTCGAGGGCTGGCGCGAGCAGGGCATCTCCCCCTGGGTGTTCTTCACGGCGCGCATCCCGCCGCCGTACTGGACTTGGTTCGACGTCAACCTGAACGTGGCCGGCTACGCGCCGCTGGGCTTCCTGCTGGCGCTGGCCCTGCTGCGCACCGGCTGGCCGCGCGCGGCCGTGCCGGTGGCGGCGCTGGCGGGCGCGCTGCTGTCGTTCGCCATGGAGTACCTGCAGATCTACCTGCCGCGGCGCGTGCCCTCCAACATGGACCTGGCGCTCAATGCCGCGGGCGCGCTGCTGGGCGCGCTCGCCGCGGCGCTGCTCGAACGCCTGGGCGCCATCGCGCGCTGGAGCCGCTTTCGCGAGCTCTGGTTCGTGCCGCAGGCGCGCGGCGCGCTGGTGTTGCTGGCCCTGTGGCCTTGGGCGCTGCTGTTCCCGGCGGCCCTGCCCTTCGGCCTGGGGCAGGTGTGGGACCGGCTGGAGGCCGCCCTGACCGAGCTGCTGGAGGACACGCCCTTCATCGGCTGGCTGCCCGTGCGCGAGCCGGTGCTGGAGCCGCTGCCGCCCGGCGGCGAGCTGCTGGCCGTGGCGCTGGGCCTGCTGATCCCCTGCCTGCTCGGCTATGGCGTGATGCGCCACGTGGGGCGGCGCGTGGTGTTCGCCTTGGCCGCGGCGACGGTCGGCGTAGCGGTGACGGCGCTGTCCGCGCTGCTCAGCTACGGCCCGACCCACGCCTGGGAATGGCTGACCCCGGCGGCGCGTGCCGGCCTCGGCGTGGGGCTGGGCGCGGCCCTGGCGCTGGCGGCCGTGCCCCGGCGTGCCAGCGCGGCCCTGCTGCTGCTGGCGTTGATGCTGCACCTGAACCTGCTCAACGAGGCGCCCGCGAGCGCCTACTTCGCCCAGACGCTGCAGGCCTGGGAGCAGGGGCGCTTCATCCGCTTCTACGGCCTGGGGCAGTGGCTGGGCTGGCTCTGGCCCTACGCCGCGCTGATGTATGTGGTGCTGCACGTGTCGCGGCGCGACACGCAATCCTAGAATCGACCCATGAGCGATACCACGACCCCCTACTACCAGCGCCACATCTTCTTCTGCCTCAACGAGCGCAGCAACGGCGAGAACTGCTGTGCGCAGCACGGCGCGCAGCAGGCGTTCGAGCGCTGCAAGATGCTGGTCAAGCAGCAGGGCCTCATGGGCCCCGGCAAGGTGCGCGTGAACAAGGCCGGCTGCATGGACCGCTGCGCGGGCGGCCCCATCGCCGTGGTCTACCCCGAGGGCGTCTGGTACACCTATGTGGACGAGGCCGACATCGACGAGATCGTGGAGTCGCACCTCAAGAACGGCGTGGTGGTCGAGCGCCTGCGCACGCCGCCGGAACTCGGCCGCTGATCGGCGCTCTATCCTGGTTTGCAGTGTTTTTGGGCTCCAGCGTTTGCTCAGCAGGCGCGAGCAGCTCTTGATTGGATAGCAACGTGAATGCCCAGACCGAACGCCTGAGTCTGACCGGCCCGGCCGGCGCCATCGAGGCCGTGCGCGACGCACCGGTCGCCGGCGCGCCGGTGCGCGGCGTGGCCGTGATCGCCCACCCGCATCCGCTGTTTGGCGGCACCATGGACAACAAGGTGGTGCAGACCCTGGCGCGCGCCTTCGTGGCCAGCGGCTTCGCCGCCGTGCGCTTCAACTTCCGCGGCGTGGGTGGCACGGCCGGTGTGCACGACGCGGGGGATGGCGAGCTCGACGACCTGCTGGGCGTGGTGCGCCAGGTGGCGCCCGAGGGGCCGGTCGCGCTGGCGGGCTTTTCCTTCGGCGCCTTCGTGACCAGCCATGCGCTCGCCCGCCTGTGGGGCGAGCGGCGGGTGGAAAGCGCTGTGCTCGTGGGCACGGCGACCAGCCGCTTCACGGTGGCGCCGCTGCCGCCCGAGGCCCACATGCGCACCCTCGTCGTGCACGGCGAGCACGACGAAACCGTGCCGCTGGCCACCGTGATGGACTGGGCACGCCCCCAGACACTGCCGGTTACGGTTGTCCCCGGGGGCGGCCATTTCTTTCACGGACAATTGCCCCTGCTCAAGGGGCTGGTCATGCGCCACCTCCAGTCCATGCCCTGATTCCCAAGCGCCGTGCCGCGGCTGGCGGCATGGCGCAGATGCCCTCCAGCGGCCGCTCCGGCCGGTTTGTTTTTCCTGTTCCCCGAGTGCCTGTTTCCACCATGAAGTCTCTCCTGTCCTCGTTGCGATCCCTTGCCTGTGCCGCGCTGATGGCGCCCGCCATCCTCTGGGCCCAGGCGCCCCAGCCCCCCGAAATCGCCGCGCGCAACTACCTGCTGGTGGACGTGACGGCAGGCCAGGTGCTGGCCGCCAAGGACATCGACGCGCCGGTGGAGCAGGCGTCGCTGACCAAGCTCATGACCGGCTACCTCGTGTTCGACGCGCTGCGCGCCAAGAAGATCACGCTGGAGCAGCGCCTGCCCGTGAGCGAGCGTGCCTGGAAGATGCCGGGCTCGCGCATGTTCATCGACCCCAAGATGCAGGTGCCGGTCGATGACCTGCTCAAGGGCATGATCGTGCAGTCGGGCAACGATGCCACCATGGCCCTGGCCGAGGGCGTGGGCGGCACGGCGGAGAACTTCGTGCGCCTGATGAACGAGCAGGCCAAGGCGCTGGGCATGAAGAACACCGCCTACAAGAACCCCGAGGGCCTGACCGAGCCCGGCCACACTACCACGGCGCGCGACCTGGCCACGCTCGCCACGCGGCTGATACAGGACTTCCCCGAGTACATGCATTACTACTCCACCAAGCAATATCGCTACGAGGGCACGCCGGCCTCCAATAGCAACAACCGCAACACGCTGCTGTTCCGCGACCCGACGGTCGATGGTCTGAAGACCGGCCACACGGCCGCCGCGGGCTACTGCCTGGTGGCCACGTCCAAGCGCGACTTCCCGAACGTGGGGCAGCGCCGCCTGCTGTCCATCGTGCTCGGCGCCGCCAGCGAGAATTCCCGCGCCAACGAAAGCCAGAAGCTGCTGAACTGGGGCTACACGGCGTTCGACGCCGTCAAGCTGTTCGACGCCGGCCAGGCCGCCGACACGCCGGCCGTCTGGAAGGGCACGCAGAGCACGCTCAAGATCGGCCGCCCCGACGCCATCGTGGTCACTGTGCCCTCGGGCAGCGCCGGCAAGCTGAGTACCGAGATCGTGCGCAAGGACCCGCTGATCGCGCCCTTCACCAAGGGCCAGCCCATCGGCGCGCTGAAGGTGAGGCTCGGCGGCGAACAGGTGGCCGAGGTGCCTCTGGTGGCTCTGGAGGACGTGGGGCAGGCCGGTATCTTCGGCCGCGCCTGGGACGCCATCCGCCTGTGGATCAAGTAGGCGATTGCCTGCGAGGCTTCAAGCTGGTACATTAGAAAGCTTTTCGGAATTTCCGAAGGGATTCACGTTTTCGCTTTTCATTCACGTTTAGGGACGTATTAATGCCAACCATCAACCAACTCGTGCGTCAGGGCCGCACGGTCGAAGTTGTCAAATCCAAAAGCCCTGCCATGGAAAACTGCCCCCAGCGCCGTGGCGTGTGCACCCGCGTGTACACCACGACGCCCAAGAAGCCGAACTCCGCGCTGCGCAAGGTCGCTAAGGTGCGCCTGACCAACGGCTTCGAGGTGATCTCCTACATCGGCGGCGAAGGCCACAACCTGCAGGAGCACAGCGTGGTGCTCGTGCGCGGCGGCCGTGTGAAGGACTTGCCTGGCGTGCGTTACCACATCGTGCGCGGCTCCCTTGATCTGCAAGGCGTCAAGGATCGCAAGCAGGCCCGTTCCAAGTACGGTGCCAAGCGTCCGAAGAAGGCCTGACCGGTTTTCCGCAAGACATTTCGGTGTTTGCCGGCCTGGCAGGCTGCGCAAACGTAGTGACCCCAAGCGCGCATGGTGTGCGTGGGTCGAGTAAGTGGGAGTCCCAGATTGGCTCTCGCGGTGTTTGAAAAGACGCCAACTGAAGCAAAGATAGAGGTGAGAAATGCCACGTCGTCGCGAAGTCCCCAAACGTGAAATCCTGCCGGATCCCAAGTTCGGCAACGTAGAGCTGTCCAAATTCATGAACGTGATCATGGAAGGCGGCAAGAAGGCAGTTGCAGAGCGCATCATCTATGGTGCCCTGGAGCTGATCGAGAAGAAGCAACCCGAGAAGGATGCCCTGGAGGTGTTCGTCACGGCCATCAACAACGTCAAGCCCATGGTGGAAGTCAAGTCCCGCCGCGTGGGTGGTGCCAACTACCAGGTGCCCGTGGAAGTGCGCCCCGTGCGCCGCCTGGCCCTGTCGATGCGCTGGATCAAGGAAGCCGCGCGCAAGCGCAGCGAGAAGTCCATGGCCCAGCGCCTGGCCAACGAGCTGATGGAAGCCACCGAAGGCCGTGGCGGCGCCATGAAGCGCCGTGACGAGGTGCACCGCATGGCGGAAGCCAATAAGGCCTTCAGCCACTTCCGCTTCTAAGCCTCAGCGTATCCCCATCGCACTGGCTGGGAGCCCGATTCGCCCTGTTTGGCGGACGGGCTCTTGGCCGTTAACGAAAGACCATCATGGCACGCAAAACCCCCCTTGAGCGCTACCGCAACATCGGTATCTCGGCGCACATCGACGCAGGCAAGACCACGACGTCCGAGCGCATCCTGTTCTACACCGGCGTGACCCACAAGCTGGGCGAGGTGCACGACGGCGCCGCCACCACCGACTGGATGGAGCAGGAGCAGGAGCGCGGCATCACCATCACCTCCTCGGCAGTGACCTGCTTCTGGAAGGGCATGGACCTGTCGCGCCCCGAGCACCGCATCAACATCATCGACACCCCCGGCCACGTGGACTTCACCATCGAGGTGGAGCGTTCCATGCGCGTGCTCGACGGCGCCGTGATGGTGTACTGCGCCGTGGGTGGCGTACAGCCCCAGTCCGAGACCGTGTGGCGCCAGGCCAACAAGCACAAGGTGCCGCGCCTCGCGTTCGTGAACAAGATGGACCGCACCGGCGCCAATTTCTTCAAGGTCTACGACCAGATGAAGCTGCGCCTGAACGCCAATCCGGTGCCCATCGTGGTGCCGATCGGCGCCGAGGACAGCTTCCAGGGCGTGGTCGATCTGCTCAAGATGAAGGCCATCATCTGGGACGAAGCCTCGCAGGGCATGAAGTTCGAGTACGGCGAAATCCCCGCCGAGCTCGTGGACACCTGCAAGAAGTGGCGCGAGAACATGGTCGAGGCCGCGGCCGAGGCCAGCGAAGAGCTGATGAACAAGTACCTGGAGGAGGGCGACCTCTCCGAGGCCGAGATCATCGCCGGCCTGCGCCAGCGCACCATCGCCACCGAGATCCAGCCCATGCTGTGCGGCTCGGCCTTCAAGAACAAGGGCGTGCAGCGCATGCTCGACGCCGTGCTCGACCTGCTGCCCTCGCCAGTGGACATCCCCGACGTGGCGGGGACCGACCCGGACGACCATGAGAAGCACCTGACGCGCAAGGCCGACGACAACGAGAAGTTCTCGGCCCTGGCGTTCAAGCTCATGACCGACCCCTTCGTCGGCCAGCTGACCTTCGTGCGCGTGTATTCGGGCGTGCTCAACAAGGGCGACACCGTCTACAACGCCGTCAAGGGCAAGAAGGAGCGTATCGGCCGTATCGTGCAGATGCACGCCAACGAGCGCCAGGAAATCGAAGAGATCCGCGCCGGTGACATCGCCGCCTGCGTGGGCCTCAAGGAAGTGACCACCGGCGACACGCTGTGCGACCTGGACGCGCCCATCATGCTCGAGAAGATGGTCTTCCCCGAGCCCGTGATCGCCCAGGCCGTGGAGCCCAAGTCCAAGGCCGACCAGGAAAAGATGGGTATCGCCCTCTCGCGCCTGGCCTCCGAGGATCCGTCGTTCCGCGTGCGTTCCGACGAGGAATCGGGCCAGACCATCATCGCCGGCATGGGCGAGCTGCACCTGGAAATCATCGTCGACCGCATGAAGCGCGAATTCGGCGTGGAAGCCAACGTCGGCAAGCCCCAGGTGGCCTACCGCGAAACCATCCGCAACACCGTCAAGGACGTGGATGGCAAGTTCGTGCGCCAGTCCGGCGGCAAGGGCCAGTACGGCCATGTGGTGTTCCGCCTGGAGCCCAACGAGCCGGGCAAGGGCTTCGAGTTCCTGGACGAGATCAAGGGTGGCGTGGTGCCGCGCGAGTACATCCCCGCCGTGCAAAAGGGTGTGGAAGAAGCGCTGACCAGCGGCGTGCTGGCCGGCTACCCGGTGGTGGACGTGAAGGTCGCGCTGACCTTCGGTTCGTACCACGACGTGGACTCGTCGGAACAGGCGTTCAAGATGGCCGCCATCTTCGGCTTCAAGGAAGCCGCCAAGAAGGCCAACCCCGTCATCCTGGAGCCCATGATGGCCGTGGAAGTCGAGACGCCCGAAGACTACGCCGGTACCGTGATGGGCGACCTGTCGTCCCGCCGCGGCATGGTGCAGGGCATGGACGACATGGTTGGCGGCGGCAAGGCCATCAAGGCCGAGGTGCCGCTGTCCGAGATGTTCGGCTACGCCACGCAGCTGCGCTCGATGACGCAGGGCCGCGCCACGTACACGATGGAGTTCAAGCACTACGCCGAGGCTCCGCGCAACGTGGCCGAAGCCATCATCGCCGCACGCGCGAAGTAATGTCTAGCGTGCCGGACCAAAACGCGCGCAGCGTGTTTTGCTCGGGCACCTCTGACTATAAAGAGAAATTGGCTGCCAACGCTTGATCTTCAAACGCTGACAGCTATTCAATAAATAGCAAGTTTCTTGCAATCTGCGATCCGGTGCCGTCCTGTCGCCCTGTGCGGGACGAGCCAGCAACCGGATGCAGACGTTAAACCGCTACACAGGCATTGCTCTTTGGAGAAATTGAAATGGCAAAAGGTAAATTCGAACGGACCAAGCCCCACGTGAACGTGGGCACGATCGGTCACGTGGACCATGGCAAGACGACGCTGACGGCGGCGATTGCGACGGTGCTGGCCAAGAAGTTCGGCGGCGAAGCCAAGGGCTACGACCAGATCGACAACGCGCCCGAAGAAAAGGCCCGCGGCATCACCATCAACACCTCGCACGTGGAATACGAAACGGCCAACCGCCACTACGCCCACGTGGACTGCCCCGGCCACGCCGACTACGTCAAGAACATGATCACGGGCGCCGCCCAGATGGACGGCGCCATCCTGGTGTGCTCGGCCGCCGACGGCCCGATGCCCCAGACGCGTGAACACATCCTGCTGGCGCGCCAGGTGGGCGTGCCCTACATCATCGTGTTCCTGAACAAGTGCGACATGGTGGACGACGAAGAACTGCTCGAACTCGTCGAAATGGAAGTGCGCGAACTGCTGGACAAATACGAATTCCCCGGCGACGACACCCCCATCATCCGCGGCTCGGCCAAGCTGGCCCTCGAAGGCGACCAATCGGACAAGGGCGAACCCGCCATCCTCAAGCTCGCCGAAGCCCTTGACACCTACATCCCCACGCCCGAGCGCGCGGTGGACGGCACCTTCCTCATGCCCGTGGAAGACGTGTTCTCCATCTCCGGCCGCGGCACCGTGGTGACCGGCCGCGTCGAGCGCGGCATCATCAAGGTCGGCGAAGAAATCGAAATCGTCGGCATCCGCGAAACGCAAAAGACCACCGTCACCGGCGTGGAAATGTTCCGCAAGCTGCTGGACCAGGGCCAGGCTGGCGACAACGTGGGCCTGCTGCTGCGCGGCACCAAGCGCGAAGATGTCGAGCGCGGCCAGGTACTGTGCAAGCCCGGCTCCATCAAGCCGCACACGCACTTCACCGCCGAAGTGTACGTGCTGAGCAAGGACGAAGGCGGCCGCCACACGCCCTTCTTCAACAACTACCGTCCGCAGTTCTACTTCCGCACGACCGACGTGACGGGCTCCATCGAACTGCCGGCCGACAAGGAAATGGTCATGCCCGGCGACAACGTGTCGATCACCGTCAAGCTGATCGCGCCGATCGCCATGGAAGAAGGCCTGCGCTTTGCCATCCGCGAAGGCGGCCGCACCGTGGGCGCGGGCGTTGTGGCAAAGATCATCGAGTAATCGGCGGACAGCCAGTCAAGGAACATCATGTCCAAGCAAAAGATCCGTATCCGCCTCAAGGCGTTTGATTACAAGCTGATCGACCAGTCCGCCGCCGAGATCGTCGACACCGCCAAGCGCACCGGCGCCATCGTCAAGGGCCCCGTGCCCCTGCCTACGCGCATGAAGCGTTTCGACATCCTGCGTTCGCCGCACGTCAACAAGACCAGCCGCGACCAGTTGGAGATCCGTACGCACCAGCGCCTGATGGACATCGTCGATCCCACGGACAAGACGGTGGACGCGCTGATGAAGCTCGACCTGCCGGCCGGCGTGGACGTCGAGATCAAGCTGCAGTAATACCTGCGGCATATGCGGCGCGGCCATGAGGCGGCGCCCGCAATAATGCGGACTTGCTCGGAAGGGCAGTCCGCGTTATACTTTGCGGCTTCGCGTTTTTGCGTCCAGATTGCTGGGTGTGAAGTACGCGGAGTTTTATCAACCTTCTTTCACGCACCTTGGTGCAAACGCCTGGGCCAATTGCAGTCGGGGCGGTGGAAGTTTTGGAGAAAACCAATGAGTCTGAGCAACTCCCTCGGGTTGCTGGGCCGCAAGGTGGGCATGATGCGTCTGTTCACCGATGACGGGGACGCAGTGCCCGTCACGGTGGTGGATGTGTCCAACAACCGCGTGACCCAGGTCAAAACCCAAGAGAACGATGGCTACGTGGCCCTGCAGGTCACGTTCGGTTCGCGTAAGGCATCTCGCGTGACCAAGCCCGAAGCCGGCCACCTCGCCAAGGCGGGTGTCGAAGCCGGTGAAATCATCCGCGAATTCCCCGTGACGGCCGAAGTCGCCGGCAAGTACGCCGCAGGCGCTACCGTGCCGGTGGCCGACGTGTTCGCCGTGGGCCAGAAGGTGGACGTGCAGGGCACCTCCATCGGCAAGGGCTACGCCGGCACCATCAAGCGTCACAACTTCGGTTCGCAGCGCGCCTCGCACGGTAACAGCCGCTCGCACAACGTTCCTGGCTCCATCGGCATGGCGCAGGATCCGGGCCGCATTTTCCCGGGCAAGAAGATGACGGGCCACCTCGGTGACGCCACTGTCACGACGCAAAACCTCGACGTGGTTCGCATCGACGAAGCACGCCAACTGCTCTTGATCAAGGGCGCCGTTCCGGGATCCAAGGGTGGTTTCGTGACGGTGCGTCCGGCAGTCAAGGCCAAAGCTTCCAAAGGAGCGAACTAATGCAGCTCGAACTCCTGAATGAACAAGGCCAGGCCGCGTCCAAGGTGGACGTGCCCGAGACCGTGTTCGACCGCCAGTACAACGAAGACCTGATCCACCAGATCGTCGTTGCCTATCAGGCCAACGCCCGCCAGGGCACGCGCGCCCAGAAGGACCGCGAGCAGGTCAAGCACTCGACCAAGAAGCCCTTCAAGCAGAAGGGCACCGGCAACGCACGTGCCGGTATGACCTCCTCGCCGCTGTGGCGCGGGGGCGGTCGCATCTTCCCGAACCTGCCTGAAGAAAACTTCACGCAGAAGATCAACAAAAAGATGTACCGCGCCGGCATGGCCGCCATCCTGTCGCAGCTGGCCCGCGAAGGCCGCCTGGCCGTGGTGGACTCGCTGAAGCTGGAAAGCCCCAAGACCAAGGTGCTGGCCGACAAGTTCAAGGCCATGAACCTGCAATCGGTGATGGTGATCGCCGATGAGGTCGATGAGAACCTGTACCTCGCCTCGCGCAATCTGAAGAACGTGTTCGTCGTCGAGCCGCGTTACGCAGACCCCGTGTCGCTGGTGCATTACAAGAAAGTGCTCGTCACCAAGGGCGCGATCGACAAACTCAAGGAGATGTTCGCATGAGCACGCTCAAGTTTGACGAAGGTCGTCTGATGCAGGTGTTGGTTGCTCCCATCGTGTCCGAGAAGGCCACCATGGTTGCCGAGAAGTCCAACGCCGTGACGTTCAAGGTGCTGCAGAACGCAACCAAGCCCGAAATCAAGGCCGCCGTGGAACTGATGTTCAAGGTCGAGGTCAAGGGCGTTTCTGTGGTGAACACCAAAGGCAAGACCAAGCGCTTTGGCAAGACCATGGGCCGCCGCGACAACGTGCGCAAGGCCTATGTGCTGCTCAAGGAAGGTCAAGAGCTGAACCTGTCCGGGGAGGCTGCTTAATCATGGCTGTTATCAAGCTCAAACCCACGACTCCGGGCCAGCGCGGCACGGTGAAGATTTCGCGTGACCACCTGTACAAGGGTGATGCGTTCGCGCCTCTGCTGGAGCCCCAGTTCCAGAAGGCCGGCCGCAACAACAACGGTCACATCACCACCCGCCACAAGGGCGGCGGCCACAAGCACCACTACCGCGTGGTGGACTTCCGCCGCAACAAGGACGCCATCCCCGCCAAGGTGGAGCGCATCGAGTACGACCCGAACCGCACGGCCCACATCGCCCTGGTGTGCTACGCCGACGGCGAGCGCCGCTACATCATCGCCCCGCGCAACCTGGAAGTCGGCGCCTCCATCGTGAGCGGCTCCGAGGCTCCGATCCGCGTGGGCAACACGCTGCCGATCCGCAACATCCCGGTGGGCTCGACCATCCACTGCATCGAGCTCAAGCCCGGTGCCGGTGCCCAGATCGCGCGCTCGGCCGGCACGTCGGCCACGTTGCTGGCCCGCGAAGGCGTGTACGCCCAGGTGCGCATGCGTTCGGGCGAAGTGCGCCGGATCCACATCGAGTGCCGCGCCACGATCGGCGAGGTCGCCAACGAAGAGCACAGCCTGCGCCAACTCGGCAAGGCCGGCGTGAAGCGCTGGATGGGTATCCGCCCGACGGTGCGCGGCGTTGCCATGAACCCGATCGACCACCCGCACGGTGGTGGCGAGGGCCGTACCGGCGAAGGTCGCCACGCGGTTGACCCATGGGGCAACCTGACGAAGGGCTACCGCACCCGCAACAACAAGCGCACACAGACCATGATCGTGTCGCGTCGCAAGAAGTAAGGGGTAGCAAATGACTCGTTCTCTCAAAAAGGGTCCGTTTGTTGACCATCACTTGCTGGCCAAGGTCGAGAAGGCCATCGCCACCAAGGACAAGAAGCCCGTCAAGACTTGGTCGCGCCGCTCCATGGTGCTGCCCGAGTTCATCGGCCTGACGATTGCTGTGCACAACGGCAAGCAGCATGTGCCGGTCTACGTCACCGACCAGATGGTGGGCCACAAGCTGGGCGAATTCGCCCTGACGCGCACCTTCAAGGGCCACCCCGCCGACAAGAAGGCCAAGAAGTAAGGAATGACCATGTCTGAAACACGTGCAGTCCTGCGTGGCGTCCGCCTGTCGGTTGACAAGGGTCGCCTGGTCGCAGATCTGATCCGCGGCAAGAAGGTGGATCAAGCCCTAGATATCCTGACGTTCACGCAGAAAAAGGCTGCGGGCATCGTCAAGAAGGTGCTGGAATCCGCCATTGCCAACGCCGAGCACAACGACGGCGCCGACATCGACGAACTGAAGGTCAAGACCATCTTCGTCGAGCAAGGTACCACGCTCAAGCGTTTCACCGCGCGCGCCAAGGGCCGCGGCAATCGCATCAGCAAGCCGACGTGCCACATCTACGTGACCGTGGGTAACTAAGGCCAATAGGAACGAATATGGGACAGAAAATCCATCCTACCGGCTTTCGCCTCTCGGTCAGCCGCAACTGGGCCAGCCGCTGGTACGCGAGCAACCGTGACTTCGCCGGCATGCTGGCCGAAGACATCAAGGTGCGCGAGTTCCTCAAGGCCAAGCTGAAGAACGCCGCCGTCTCGCGCATCCTGATCGAGCGCCCCGCCAAGAACGCTCGCATCACCATCTACTCGGCACGTCCGGGCGTGGTGATCGGCAAGAAGGGCGAGGACATCGAGAACCTGAAGAAGGAACTCGCCACGCGCCTGGGCGTGCCGGTGGCCGTGAACATCGAGGAAGTGCGCAAGCCCGAAATCGATGCCAAGCTGATCGCCGACTCGATCACCCAGCAGCTCGAAAAGCGCATCCAGTTCCGCCGCGCCATGAAGCGCGCCATGCAGAACGCGATGCGCCTGGGCGCCCAGGGCATCAAGATCATGTCCTCGGGCCGTCTGAACGGCATCGAAATCGCACGTACCGAGTGGTACCGCGAAGGCCGCGTGCCGCTGCACACCCTGCGCGCCGACATCGACTACGGCACCTCGGAAGCCAAGACCACCTACGGTGTGATCGGCGTGAAGGTGTGGGTCTACAAGGGCGACACGCTGGGCCGTGGCGACCTGCCCGTGGCCGAGACGCCGCGCCCCGATGACGAGCGCCGTCCCCGTGGCCCCCGCCGCGATGGCCGTCCTGGCGATCGCGCAGGCCGTGGTGGCCGTCGTCCGATGGGCGGCAATGCTGCTCCGGCTGATGGCAGCGACAAGCCCCAAGGCGCCGGTGGCGCCGACACAACCGCCGTTAAGCGCGTTCGCAAGACTGACGCGCCCGCTACAGCAGCGGACGGCAAAGGAGAATAAACATGCTGCAACCTGCTCGCCGCAAGTTCCGCAAGGAGCAAAAAGGCCGCAACACCGGCATTGCCACGCGTGGCAATTCGGTGGCTTTCGGTGACTTCGGTCTGAAGTGCACGGACCGCGGCCGTCTGACGGCCCGCCAGATCGAGGCCGCGCGCCGTGCGATCTCTCGTCACGTCAAGCGTGGCGGCCGGATCTGGATCCGCGTGTTCCCCGACAAGCCGATCTCCACCAAGCCCGCCGAAGTGCGTATGGGTAACGGCAAGGGCAACCCCGAGTACTACGTGGCCGAGATCCAGCCCGGCAAGGTGGTGTTCGAGATCGTTGGCGTGCCCGAAGAACTGGCCCGCGAAGCGTTCCGCCTGGCTGCCGCCAAGCTGCCGCTGCGCACCACGTTCGTTGCCCGTCAGATTGGCGCCTAAGGAGAATCGACATGACGAAAGCTGCTGAACTCCGCCAAAAGGACGTGGCCGGCCTGGAAGCCGAAATCAAGTCGCTGCAAAAGGCCCATTTCGGCCTGCGCATGCAGAAGGCCACGCAACAGCTGGGCAACACCGCCACGCTGAAGGCCACGCGCCGCGACATCGCCCGCGCCAAGACCATTCTTGCTGAAAAGCAAGCCGCCAAGTAATCCAGGAGCGAACATGACGGAAGCCAAACCCTCCCTCAAGCGCACCTTGGTTGGCAAGGTGGTCAGCGACAAGCGTGCCAAGACCGTGACCGTGCTCGTCGAGCGCCGCGTCAAGCACCCCATCTACGACAAGATCATGATCAAGTCGAGCAAGTACCACGCCCACGACGAGAACGGCGAGTACAAGATGGGCGACACCGTAGAGATCACGGAAAGCCGTCCGCTTTCCAAGACCAAGAACTGGGTGGCGACGCGCCTAGTGCAAAAGGCCGCACTGGTCTAAGCCTTATCGGCCTCCGGGCAGCAATGCCCAGCCAAACGACCCACAATGTGGGTCGTTTTTTTATTCCCAGGAGCTAATCATGATCAAGGTCGGAGACCAGTTGCCCACCGCCACGCTGATGGAGTACGTTGAGGTCGAGGGCAATGGCTGCAGCATCGGCCCCAACCCGGTCGACGTGCAGAAGGCCGCCGCAGGCAAGACCATCGCGCTGTTCGCCGTGCCGGGCGCGTTCACGCCCACCTGCTCGGCCAAGCACGTGCCGGGCTACGTGGAGCAGGCCGAGGCCCTCAAGGCCGCGGGAGTAGACGAGATCTGGTGCCTGGCGGTGAACGACGCCTTCGTGATGGGCGCCTGGGCGCGTGACCAGAAGACGGCCGGCAAGGTGCGCATGCTGGCCGATGGCGACGCCGCCTTCGCCAAGGCCGTGGGCCTCACGCTCGACCTGAACGGCAAGGGCCTGGGGCTGCGCAGTAACCGATACTCGATGCTGGTCAAGGACGGCAAGGTCGCCACGCTGAACGTGGAGGCGCCCGGCAAGTTCGAGGTCAGCGACGCGGCCACCCTGCTGACACAGGCCAAGAGCTGATCCCTTCCGGGCACGAAAAAGCGCCGCCGCGACGATCCGTCGCGGCGGCGCTTTTGTTTTGATAGCTTTTAGCGCTTGTCTGACGGGCGCTGAAGGCCGAAAAGACTAGAAAATATCCGCCTTCAGGTAATGCGATCCCGCGATGGGGTTGTGGTAGTACGGCGGTATCTCTACGAAGCCCAGCTCGGCATACAGCGCGCGCGCCGACTCCATGCCGTCCAGCGTGTCGAGCAGCACGCAGGCGTAGCCCGCCTGGCGCGCCAGGTCGAGTACGGCTTCGGCCAGCTGGCGGCCCAGGCCGAAGCCGCGGAACGCCTTGCGCACGTACAGGCGCTTCATCTCGCAGGCGTTGGGGTAGTCAGCCGTGTCCAGCGGCCGCAGGGCACAGCAGCCGGCGATGCTGCCCTCGACCTCGGCCAGCAGGAGATGGCCGCGCGGCGGCGCGTAGTCGCCGGGCAGGGTGGCCAATTCGTCCGCGAAGGCCTGGAACGACAGATCCACATCCAGGCTGTCCGCATATTCCTGGAAGATTTTGCGTACCGCTTCCATTTCGTGGGGCAGGGTGGGGCTCAGCAGCGTGACGACGGGACGGTGATCCATTGGGCGCGGGGACTCTTTCTCGAGCAGTAGACAGCACTGGTCCAGTGTATCCATGCGCCCATCCGGGTTTACCCCAGGCTTGCGACCCACCAGGCGAGCACGCAGGCCGCGGCCAGTATCGCGGCCGCGCCGATGCGGCTGGCCAGGTCGTCGCGGGCCGAGGGCGCGGGCCGGGGCAGCTGCTTGTCCCCGCGCACCATGGCGCGCACGAGCGGGCGCCGGCGCACCAGCGTGTAGAACGCGATGGCGCACAGATGCAGGACCACGAAGGCCACCAGGAGGTACTGACCCACGTCCTTGTGGTACCAGCTCGCCAGATCGACCCATTCACCCGGGGCCAGGTGCGCCAGGGAGCCGGCGGAGGCGATCTGGTCATCGCTTCGCAGCCTGCTGCACACCTGCGCCAGCAGCGTGAACACGGACAGCGCGCCCAGGGGCGAGTGGCCCACGTCGTCGCGCGTCTCGTCGCCCCGGCCCGCCAGATAGCCCGACAGATGCCCGGGCGAATACAGAAAATTCGCGAAGCGCGACCAGTGCCCGCCCACCAGCCCCCAGGCCAGCCGAAAGGCGAGCAGCGCCAGCATCAGCAGGCCCAGGCGCATGTGCCATGGCATGGCGTTACCACCAACCTTGGCGGTGACCACGAGCGCGATGGTCGTGGCGACGATTGCCCAGTGGAACAGGCGGGTGGGCAGTCCCAGACGCGTACCGTGTGCTGCATGATGTGCGGATCCGAGGCCGAGGCCGAGGAAGATGCGGCCATTGTGCCCCGCGGCCGCATCGGCGCCGCATGCCATACCCGCGCAAATCCCGGGCGCTTGGGCGTGGCGCGATACTGCGGCTTGGCAGGGCGGCGACCTCCTGCCGTGCTTGCTGCACCACTTCCCCACGAAAGGTGCACTGCTCCGCGACCATTGGACTGGTGAGAGTGCGCCGGTTTCATGCGGATGCTATTGTGAGAATAGCTGCTGGCGCCTTCCCAGTAAGGAAAAACGCCGTTTTCTTATGAAGAAAACGGCGTTTCGCATGAGAAGGAGGGTGGAGGTCAGGCCTCGGCCAGCAGCCGCTCTATGAGCTTGTGCAGTTCGCCGAAGTCGGGCGCGCCCACGTAGCTCTTCACGATCTCGCCGCGCTTGTTGACGATGAAGGTCGAGGGGGTGAGCTTCACGTCGCCCCAGGCCTTGGCCACGGCGCCGGTGTTGTCGATGGCCACCTTGAACGGCAGCTTGCGCGTTTCGGTGAAGTTCACCACGTAGCTTGGCGGGTCGTAGCTCATGGCCACGGCCAGGGTCTCGAAGCCCTTGTCCTTGTACTTGTCGTAGGTGGCGACGATCTCCGGCATCTCGGCCACGCAGGTGGTGCAGCTCGTGGCCCAGAAGTTCACCAGCGTCACCTTGCCCTTGAGGTCGGCTGTGGTCTGCTGGGAGCCGTCGAGCAGCACGAAGGTCGATTGCGGCGCGACCGACTGGCCCGAGCCCAGCACCACTACGGCACCCACGGCGACGCCCGCCGCCACGGCGCCGGCCACCAGCCATTTCTTGAATCCCATACCGTTTCCCCATCATGGCACCCGGTGAGGGTGCAGTTACGCCGCGATTGTGCCGCAGCGCCCGAGCCGCACATGCCAGCGTGGGATTGGGCCGGGCGCGAAAAGTTCGCGGGCCCTGGCGCCTGCTTGGGAATAATGCCCGCCATGTCCCGTCCCACCGCCTGCCTCCCCGTGGCCGCCAGCGCGCTGGCCTTGCTCGCCTGCAGCCCGGCGCTCGACTGGCGCAGCGTGCCCTTGCCGGAGGCGGGCATCACGCTGTCCCTGCCCTGCAAGCCCGAGCGCGCCGCGCGGCCCGTGGACCTGGGTGCCGGGGTCGTGGAGCTGTCCATGGTCGGCTGCCGGGCCGATGGCGCCACCTTTGCCCTGTCGCACATGCCGCTGGCCGACCCGTCCCAGGCGGGCGCCGCGCTCGCGCGCTGGCGCACCGCCGTCCTGGCGCGCATGCAGGCCGGCCCGCAGGCGCAGGCCGGCACGGCCTTCGTCCCCCGGCAGGCGCTGGACCTGCCGCAGTCGCTGCGCATGGTGGTGCGCGGGCGCGGCGCGGATGGCGCCGAGGTCGTGGCCGAGGCCGTGTGGTTCGCGCGCCTGGAGGGCCGGCAGGCGCGCCTGTACCACGCCGTGGTCTACGCGCCGCAGCCGCGCACGGCGGCGGCCGACACCTTCTTCACGGGCCTGGCACTTGCTGCCGTGAGCGCTCAGAGGCGCCATCGGGCGGCGCCATAATGCATGGCATTGCCGCCTGCCATGAATACACGCCTTCTCATCATTGCCCATGCCCCCCTGGCCCATGCTCTGCGCGAATGTGCGCTGCATGTGTTCTCCGATTGCGCGGATGACCTGCTGGCCATGGACGTGCCGCCCGATGAACCGCCGGAGCAGACGCTGTCCAAGGCCCGCGCCCTGCTGGCGCAGCATGGCCAGGCGCCGGTGCTGGTGCTGTCCGACCTGTTCGGCGCCACGCCCTGCAACGTGGCCCGGCGCCTGGTCGACGATGTCCATGCGCGCCTGATCGCCGGCGTGAACCTGCCCATGCTGCTGCGGGCCGTGTGCTACCGGGCCGAGCCGCTCGATGCCCTGGCCGTGCGCGCCCTGGCCGGCGGAACGCAGGGGATGCTGCAGGTGGCCGCAGAATCCAATCCGACGCGCACCTCATGATCAAGAGCACCATCACCATCAGCAACAAGCTGGGCCTGCATGCCCGTGCCTCGGCCAAGCTGACAAAGCTGGCCGGTAGCTATCCCTGCGACGTCTGGATGAGCAAGGGCGAGCGCCGCATCAATGCCAAGAGCATCATGGGCGTGATGATGCTGGCCGCGGGCCTGGGTTCGCAGGTGGAGATCGAGACCGACGGCACGCAGGAGCAGGATGCCATGGACGCGCTGCTGGCGCTGATCGATGGCAAGTTCGGCGAGGGCGAATAGAACCACGGTGAGGCGCGCATGACCTTCTCCATCCACGGCCTGGCGATCGCACGCGGCATTGCCATAGGGCGAGCGGTGCTGGCAGCGTCCGGCAGCATGGAGGTCGCGCACTATTTCATCGAGCCGGAGCAGGTGCAGGCCGAGATCGCGCGCGTGCGCGGTGGCCGCAATGCCGTGATCGAGGAACTGCAGCGCCTGCAGGCGGACATGCCGCCCGACGCGCCGCCCGAGCTGGCTGCGCTGCTGGACGTACATCTCATGCTGCTGCAGGACGAGATGCTGGTCAGCGGCGTCAAGCACTGGATCACCGACCGCCTCTACAACGCCGAATGGGCGCTGACCACGCAGCTGGAGATCATCAGCCGCCAGTTCGACGAGATGGAGGACGAATACCTGCGCGAGCGCAAGGCCGACCTCGCCCAAGTGGTGGAGCGCATCCTGCGCCGCATGAAGGGGGTGGCCGGCCCCATGGCGCCGCCGCCCAGCCGGGCGCGCCGCCAGGCCGAGGCCGGCGCCGAGGCCGAGTACCTGCAGGGCGACGCGGCCGACGTGCCGCTGGTGCTGGTGGCCCACGACCTGTCGCCGGCCGACATGCTGCAGTTCAAGCAGAGCGTGTTCGCCGGCTTCGTCACCGATGTGGGCGGCAAGACCAGCCACACGGCCATCGTGGCGCGCAGCATGGACATTCCCGCCGTCGTGGGTGCGCGCCTGGCCAGCCAGCTGGTGCGCCAGGACGATTGGATCATCATCGACGGTGACGCCGGCACGGTGATCGTCGATCCCACGCCCATCATCCTGGCCGAATACGGCTTCCGCCAGCGCCAGCTCGCGCTGGAGCGCGAGCGCCTGACGCGGCTGCGCCATACGCCGGCCGTCACGCTGGACGCCCAGGCCATCGAGCTGCTGGCCAACATTGAGCAGCCCGGCGACGCCGCCGCCGCTCTGCGTGCGGGCGCCGTGGGTGTGGGCCTGTTCCGCAGCGAATTCCTGTTCATGGGACGCGGCGGCCGCCTGCCCGACGAGGATGAGCAGTACCTCGCCTACCGCGAGGCCGTGCAGTGCATGGAAGGCCTGCCCGTGACCATACGCACGGTGGACGTGGGCGCGGACAAGCCGCTGGACAAGGGCTACAAGGACCGCTCGCTCAACCCCGCGCTGGGCCTGCGCGCCATCCGCTGGAGTCTGTCCGACCCGGCCATGTTCCGCACCCAGCTGCGCGCCATGCTGCGCGCGGCCGCGCACGGGCCGGTGCGGCTGTTGTTCCCCATGCTTGCGCACGTGAGCGAGATCCGCCAGACGCTGGCCCAGGTGGATCTGGCGCGCGCCGAGCTCGATGCGCGCGGCGCCGTCTACGGCCCCGTGCAGCTGGGCGCCATGATCGAGGTGCCGGCTGCGGCCCTCATCGTGCAGCAGTTCCTGCGCTACTTCGACTTCCTCTCGCTGGGCACCAACGACCTGATCCAGTACACGCTGGCCATCGACCGCGCCGACGAGGCCGTGGCGCACCTGTACGAGCCGCTGCACCCGGCGGTGCTGCGGCTCGTGGCCGACGTGATCGCCGAGGGCGCGCGCCAGGGCAAGAGCGTGAGCGTGTGCGGCGAGATGGCGGGCGACGTGGGCATGACGCGGCTGCTGCTGGGCCTGGGCCTGCGCAGCTTCTCCATGCAGCCGGCGCAGATCCTGGCCGTCAAGCAGGAGGTGCTGCGCGTCGACGCGCGCAAGCTCGCCGACTGGGCGCTGCAGGTGCTGGCCTCGGACGACCCGGCCGCCATGCTGGCCCAGTAGTCTGGTTTTTTATCGATTTTGTAGCTGACAGCGCTTGCTGGACAAGTGCTGGAGGCTGATTTGGCTTCAAACCCCGGCGGCGTGCGCCTGCTGGTCCGCGTGGTAGCTCGAACGCACCATGGCGCCCACGGCGGCGTGCGAGAAGCCCATCTTGTAGGCCTCGGCCTCGAACATCTTGAAGGTGTCGGGGTGCACGTAGCGGCGCACCGGCAGGTGGCTGTTGCTCGGCGCGAGGTACTGGCCGATGGTCAGCATGTCGATGCCGTGCGCGCGCATGTCGCGCATCACCTGCAGGATCTCCTCGTCGGTCTCGCCCAGGCCGACCATCAGGCCGCTCTTGGTGGGCACGTCCGGGTGCAGGGCCTTGAACTTCTTGAGCAGGTTCAGGCTGAACTGGTAGTCCGAGCCCGGGCGCGCCTCCTTGTACAGGCGCGGCACGGTCTCCAGGTTGTGGTTCATCACGTCGGGCGGCGCGGCCTTGAGGATCTCCAGCGCGCGGTCGTCGCGGCCGCGGAAGTCGGGCGTGAGTATCTCGATCTGCGTGGCGGGCGAAAGCTCGCGGATGCGCTGTATGCACTCCACGAAATGGCCCGAGCCGCCGTCGCGCAGGTCGTCGCGGTCCACGCTGGTGATGACGACGTACTTGAGCCGGAGCGCGGCGATCGTCTTGGCCAGGTTCAGCGGCTCCTCCTTGTCCAGCGGGTCGGGCCGGCCGTGGCCCACGTCGCAGAATGGGCAGCGGCGCGTGCACTTGTCGCCCATGATCATGAAGGTGGCCGTGCCATGGCCGAAGCACTCGCCGATGTTGGGGCAGGAGGCCTCCTCGCACACCGTGTGCAGCTTGTGCTCGCGCAGGATCTGCTTGATCTCGTAGAAGCGCGTCGTCGGGCTGCCGGCCTTCACGCGGATCCACTCGGGCTTCTTGAGGACCTCGCCCCGCTCGACCTTGATCGGGATGCGCGACAGCTTGGCCGCGGCCTTCTGCTTGGCCAGCGGGTTGTAGGCTTCGGCGGATTGCGCTTCGCGCACGATTTCTGGAGTGCTCATGGCTTTTCGGGGGCGTGTCAGGGCGCGAGGCGGGAGGCAAGCTGTTTACCCAGCACGGCCGCCACGTCGTCCCAGGTGGTGTGGACGCCGATTGTAGAAAGGTCCACCGTCTGCAATCCTGCGTAACCGCAAGGGTTGATGCGCGAGAAGGGCTCCAGGTCCATGGCCACGTTCAGCGCCACGCCGTGGTAGGTGCAGTGGCGCGCGACCTTGATGCCCAGCGCCGCGATCTTGGCCAGGCCCGTGAAGTCGGGCACGGGTGCCGCGCTGCCGGGCTCGCGCCGCAGCGGGCGCTGCGGCAGCCGCACGTGGCTGCCGGGGTCGTCCGGGCGCACGTAGATGCCCGGCGCGCCGGCCACGCGGTGGCCCGTCACGCCATAGTGGCCCAGCGTGCGGATCACGGCCTCCTCGATGCGATGGACGTACTCCTTGACGTAGTAGCCCGCGCGGTGCAGGTCCATCAGCGGATAGGCGACGACTTGGCCGGGGCCATGGTGCGTGACCTGCCCGCCGCGGTTGGTGGCGACGACGGGAATGTCGCCAGGCACCAGGATGTGGTCCCGCTTGCCCGCAATGCCTTGCGTGTAGACCGGCGGGTGCTCGCAGATCCACAGCTCGTCTGCCGTGTCACCGGTGCGCTCCTCGGTGAAGCGCTGCATGGCGGCCACGGTGTCGGCATAGCCCGCGCGGCCCAGCACGCGCAGCTGCATGGCGGGCAGGCTCACAGCACGACCTTGACCATGGGGTGCGAGGACAGGGCTCGGTACAGGTCGTCGAGCTGCTCGCGGCTGGTGGCGGTGATGGTGATGGTCACGCCCAGATAGTTGCCGGCGCGGCTGTCGCGCAGCTCGATGGTGGAGGCATCGAAATCGGGATCGAAGCGCCTGGCCACCTCGGTCACCGCATGCACGAAGCCGTTCACGTTCGCGCCCATCACCTTGATAGGAAAGCGCGAGGGGTATTCGATCAGCGAGTCCTTGCGGGGATCGGTGGCGGGCGGGTTGGCGGGTGTCGTCATGTCGGTTCTTTCTGGCTCGGGCGGCCGCGCGAGCCAATGGTATGGAGCCGGGGTGGGCGGCCAGGGGCCGTTGGGGCACCGCCACATTGCCGCCGCTCGTGCCGTGTGTTCGGTTGCCGACCCCGGGTAATTGTGGATCAGGCGGGGTTTTTACTTATAATCAAGGGCTTTGTGAAAGTTTTGGTCTGTGGCGCGTACTTCTTCCCGCGAGAAAACAACCGCCTCTGAGACCGAATCTGAGGCTGAAGATTCCGACTTCAAGCCCTTGACCGCGCAGGAGGCGATGGAGTGGCGCAAGCGCCAGCCCCGCCTGTCGGTCTGGCGGATCGTCGCAGTCCAGGCGGTGGTGGGCGTGCTGGCCGCGCTGCTGGCCTTGCTGCTGACGGGGCGGGCGCAGTGGGCCTGGTCCGTCGGCTACGGGGCCTTGTCGGTGGTGGTGCCCGCGGCGCTGTTCGCGCGTGCAATGGCGCGCAGGCGAACGTCCGCAGGGGCCGCCGTGGCGGGGCTCTTCGGCTGGGAGCTGGTGAAGATTGTTGTGACCGTCGCCATGCTGGCGGCGGCGCCCAGGCTGGTGCCGGGGCTCAGTTGGCTGGCCTTGCTGGCCGGCATGGTGGTAACGATGAAAGCGTACTGGGTCGCGCTGCTGGCGCGGCCCGGTGTCCGACGAACTGATTGATATTTGAGAGAAGAGTTGTCCAATGGCCGCAGAAGCGAATGCACCGACCGCCAGTGAATACATCGTTCACCACCTGCAGCATCTGCAGAACGTCAAGCAGGGTTTCATCGTTGACTTCTCGGTGGTCAACCTCGACTCCATCGCCATCAGCGTGCTGCTGGGCGCGCTGATGCTGCTGATCTTCTGGTCGGCGGCGCGCAAGGCCAGCGCGGGCGTGCCGGGGCGCTTCCAGGCGGCGGTGGAGATCCTCGTCGAGATGGTGGACAACCAGGCCAAGGCCAACATCCACAACGCCCAGAGCCGCAAGTTCATCGCGCCGCTGGCGCTCACCGTGTTCGTCTGGATCTTCCTGATGAACGCCATGGACATGCTGCCCGTCGATCTGCTGCCCTGGCTGTGGCAGCACGGCACGGGCGACCACCATGCCTACCTGCGCGTGGTGCCCACGGCCGACCTGTCCACGACGCTGGGCCTGTCCTCCGCCGTGCTGCTGCTGTGCTTCTACTACAGCATCAAGATCAAGGGCCTGGGCGGCTGGATCCACGAGCTGTTCACGGCGCCGTTCGGCACCAGCAAGAATCCGCTGTTCGCAGCCATCCTCGGTGTGGTGAACTTCGCCATGCAGGTCATCGAATACCTTGCCAAGACGGTCTCGCACGGCATGCGACTGTTTGGCAACATGTACGCTGGTGAGTTGGTGTTCATGCTGATCGCCCTGATGGGCGGCGCGGCTGCCATGTCGCTCTCTGGTGTGTTGCTCCCCGTGGGGCACATCATTGCGGGCTCTATCTGGGCGATCTTCCACATACTGATCATCACCCTGCAGGCCTTCATTTTCATGATGCTGGCGCTGATTTACCTCGGCCAGGCGCATGACGCTCACTGAGCTTTCCCTTTCCTTTCTCAACCTTCCTTTCTTTTCAATCTAGGAGTCATCATGGAAAACATTCTCGGCCTCGTCGCTCTGGCTTGCGGTCTGATCGTTGGTCTCGGTGCCATCGGCGCTTCGATCGGTATCGCTCTGATGGGCGGCAAGTTCCTGGAATCCTCCGCTCGCCAGCCTGAGCTGATCAACGAGCTGCAAACCAAGATGTTCATCTTGGCCGGTCTGATCGACGCGGCCTTCCTGATCGGCGTGGCCATCGCGCTGCTGTTCGCTTTCGCCAACCCCTTCGTCCTGGCCTGAGCGCTCCGATCAACGCCAACGAATAGAAAGGTGTTGCCGTGAGTATCAACGCGACCCTGTTCGTTCAAGCCATCGTCTTTCTGATCCTGGTGTGGTTCACGATGACCTTCGTGTGGCCCCCGATCGCGAAGGCGCTGGATGAACGAGCCCAGAAAATCGCCGATGGTCTCGCCGCTGCCGATCGTGCCAGGACCGAGCTCGCCGCTGCCGACCAGCGCGTGAAGCAGGAACTGGCGGCCGCCAGCAACGAAACCGCGAACCGCCTGGCTGACGCCGAGCGCCGCGCCCAGGCCATCATCGAAGAGGCCAAGGCGCGCGCCACCGAGGAAGGCAACAAGATCGTCGCAGCCGCCCGTGCCGAGGCCGAGCAGCAGGCCATTGCCGCCCGCGAGGCCCTGCGCGAGCAGGTTGCCGCGCTGGCCGTCAAGGGCGCCGAGCAGATTCTCCGCAAGGAGGTCAATGCCGGCGTCCATGCCGATCTGCTGAACCGTCTCAAGACCGAGCTGTAAACGTAAGGGAGCAACCCCATGGCTGAACTCGCCACCATTGCCCGCCCTTACGCAGAGGCGCTGTACAAGGCCTGTACCGGCAAGGCCGGTACCGACCTGAACGGCGCTTGCGCCTGGGTGGACGAGCTGGCGGCGATTGCCGCCAATCCTCAATTGCGCCAGCTGCTGGACAACCCCAAGGTGACCGCGGAACAGCTGTTCGACGTCATCACCGGGGTGGCCAAGACGGCGCTGCCGGAGATGGCGCACAACTTCCTGCGCACCCTGCTCGACAACGGCCGGGTGCAGGTGCTGCCCGAGATCGCGACGCAATTCCGCGCGCTGGTCAACCAAGGCAACGGCTCTTCGGACGCCGTCGTCTACAGTGCCTTCCCCCTGGACGCCAACGCCCTGGCCGAGCTCTCTGCCACGCTGCAAAAGCGCTTTGCCCGCACACTCAACCTCTCGGTGCAGACGGATGAGTCCCTGATCGGCGGCGTGCGCGTGGTGGTGGGCGACGAGGTGCTCGACACCTCCGTCAAGGCCCGTCTGGAACAAATGAAAGCGGCCCTCACGGCCTGAGCGGCCGGTGAGGTCTGGGCTTATTAAAGAAAGAAGGAAAGAGTCATGCAACTCAATCCCGCAGAAATTTCTGAACTGATCAAGAGCCGCATCGAAGGGCTGGCAGCCAGCAGCGACATCCGCAACCAGGGCACCGTGGTGTCCGTGACCGACGGTATCGTGCGCATCCATGGCCTGTCGGACGTGATGCAGGGCGAAATGCTGGAATTCCCCGCCGACGCGGACGGCCAGCCCAGCTACGGCCTGGCGCTGAACCTGGAGCGCGACTCCGTCGGCGCCGTGATCCTGGGCGCCTATGAGCACATCTCCGAGGGCGACACCGTCAAGTGCACGGGCCGCATCCTGGAAGTGCCCGTGGGCCCCGAGCTGATTGGCCGCGTGGTGAACGCCCTGGGCCAGCCCATCGACGGCAAGGGCCCGATCAACGCCAAGATGACGGACGTGATCGAGAAGGTCGCCCCCGGCGTGATCGCACGCCAGTCCGTGGACCAGCCCCTGGCCACCGGCCAGAAGTCCATCGACTCCATGGTGCCCGTCGGCCGCGGCCAGCGCGAGCTGATCATCGGCGACCGCCAGACCGGCAAGACGGCCGTGGCCATCGACGCCATCATCGCCCAGAAGGGCCAGGGCGTGACCTGCATCTACGTCGCCATCGGCCAGAAGGCGTCGTCGATCAAGAACGTGGTGCGCTCGCTGGAGCAGGCCGGCGCGATGGACTACACCATCGTCGTCGCCGCATCCGCCTCGGAATCCGCCGCCATGCAGTACGTGTCGGCCTACTCCGGCTGCACCATGGGCGAATACTTCCGCGACCGCGGCCAGGACGCGCTGATCGTCTATGACGACCTGTCCAAGCAGGCCGTGGCCTACCGCCAGGTCTCGCTGCTGCTGCGCCGCCCGCCGGGCCGCGAAGCCTTCCCCGGCGACGTGTTCTATCTCCACAGCCGCCTGCTCGAACGCGCAGCCCGCGTGAACGCCGACTATGTCGAAGCCTTCACCAAGGGCGAGGTCAAGGGCAAGACGGGTTCGCTGACGGCTCTGCCCGTGATCGAAACCCAGGCCGGCGACGTGTCCGCCTTCGTTCCGACCAACGTGATCTCGATCACCGACGGCCAGATCTTCCTGGAAACCAGCCTGTTCAACGCCGGCATCCGTCCCGCCATCAACGCCGGTATCTCGGTGTCGCGCGTGGGTGGCGCAGCGCAGACCAAGCTCATCAAGGGCCTGTCCGGCGGTATCCGTACCGACCTGGCGCAGTACCGCGAGCTGGCCGCGTTCGCGCAGTTCGCCTCCGACCTGGACGAAGCCACCCGCAAGCAGCTCGACCGCGGCGCCCGCGTGACCGAACTGCTCAAGCAGCCCCAGTACAGCCCGCTGCCCATCAGCCTGATGGCTGCCTCGCTGTTCGCGGTGAACAAGGGCTTCATGGACGACGTGGACGTTAAGAAGATCCTGCCGTTCGAGTCCGGCCTGCACCAGTTCCTCAAGACTAGCCATGCAGCCCTGCTCGAGCGCCTGGAGCAAAACCGCGCCTTCGACAAGGAAGGCAAGGACGAAGCCGAACTGACGCAAGCCATCACGGCCTTCAAGAAGTCGTTCGTTTAAACCGGACGAGGAAGCATCATGGCAGCAGGCAAGGAAATACGCGGCAAGATCAAATCGGTGGAGAACACCAAGAAGATCACCAAGGCCATGGAAATGGTGGCCGCGTCCAAAATGCGCAAGGCGCAAGACCGCATGCGCGCTGCTCGTCCCTTTGCCGAGAAGGTGCGCAATATCGCGGCCCATCTCGGCGAAGCCAATCCCGAGTACGTGCATCCCTTCATGAAGGTGAACGACGCAAAGGCGGCTGGCGTCATCGTGGTGACGACCGACAAGGGCCTGTGCGGCGGCATGAACACCAACGTGCTGCGTGCCGTGACGTCCAAGTTGCGCGAGCTGCAGTCCCAGGGGGTCGAGGCGCAGGCCGTTGCCATCGGCAACAAGGGCCTGGGCTTCCTGAACCGCATCGGCGCCAAGGTCGTGGCACAGTCCGTCGGCCTGGGCGACACGCCCCACCTGGAAAAGCTCATCGGCCCCGTCAAGGTGCTGCTGGACGCGTACGCCGAAGGCAAGATCAACGCGGTGTACCTCTCCTACACCAAGTTCATCAACACCATGAAGCAGGAATCGGTGGTGGAGCGGTTGCTGCCCCTGTCCTCGGAGCAGATGAAGGCCGACAAGTCGGGCCCCAGCTGGGACTACATCTACGAGCCGGACGCGCAGACCGTGATCGACGAACTGCTCGTGCGCTATGTCGAGTCGCTGATCTACCAGGCCGTGGCCGAGAACATGGCTTCCGAGCAGTCGGCGCGCATGGTGGCCATGAAGGCCGCCACCGACAACGCGGGCAACGTCATCAACGAGCTCAAGCTGGTCTACAACAAGACGCGCCAGGCCGCGATCACGAAGGAACTTTCGGAGATCGTCGCGGGTGCGGCAGCCGTCTAACCGGTTTCACAAATTTCTGGAGCAAAAAATGGCTCAAGTGCAAGGCAAGATTGTTCAATGTATCGGCGCCGTGGTGGACGTGGAGTTCCCGCGCGACCAGATGCCCAAGGTGTACGACGCCCTCAAGCTCGAAGGCTCGGCCCTGACGCTGGAAGTGCAGCAGCAGCTGGGCGACGGCATCGTGCGCACCATCGCCCTGGGTTCGTCCGACGGCCTGAAGCGCGGCCTGATGGTCACCAACACCGGCAACCCCATCACCGTGCCCGTGGGCAAGGCCACCCTGGGCCGTATCATGGACGTGCTGGGCAACCCCATCGACGAGCGCGGCCCCGTCAGCCAGGAACTCACCGCCTCCATCCACCGCAAGGCCCCGGCCTACGATGAGCTGTCGCCCTCGCAGGAGCTGCTGGAAACCGGCATCAAGGTGATCGACCTGGTGTGCCCGTTCGCCAAGGGCGGCAAGGTGGGCCTGTTCGGCGGCGCCGGTGTGGGCAAGACCGTGAACATGATGGAACTCATCAACAACATCGCCAAGGCGCACTCGGGCCTGTCGGTGTTCGCCGGCGTGGGTGAGCGCACCCGCGAGGGCAACGACTTCTATCACGAGATGTCCGACTCCAAGGTCGTGGTGCAGGAAGACCTCTCCCAGTCCAAGGTGGCCATGGTCTACGGCCAGATGAACGAGCCCCCGGGCAACCGCCTGCGCGTAGCCCTGACGGGCCTGACCATCGCCGAGTCGTTCCGCGACGAAGGCCGCGACGTGCTGTTCTTCGTCGACAACATCTACCGCTACACGCTGGCCGGTACCGAAGTGTCCGCCCTGCTGGGCCGCATGCCCTCCGCCGTGGGCTACCAGCCGACGCTGGCCGAGGAAATGGGCCGCCTGCAGGAGCGCATCACCTCCACCAAGGTCGGCTCGATCACCTCGATCCAGGCCGTGTATGTGCCCGCCGACGACTTGACCGACCCCTCGCCGGCCACGACCTTCGCCCACCTGGACTCCACCGTGGTGCTCTCGCGCGACATCGCCGCCCTGGGCATCTACCCCGCCGTGGATCCGCTCGACTCCACCAGCCGCCAGCTGGACCCCCATGTGGTGGGCGAGGAGCACTATGGCGTGGCCCGCGCCGTGCAGGGCACGCTGCAGCGCTACAAGGAACTGCGCGACATCATCGCCATTCTGGGCATGGACGAACTCGCGCCCGAGGACAAGCTCACCGTGGCCCGCGCGCGCAAGATCCAGCGTTTCCTGTCGCAGCCCTTCCACGTGGCCGAAGTGTTCACGGGCTCGCCCGGCAAGTACGTGCCCCTGGCCGAGACCATCCGCGGCTTCAAGATGATCGTCAATGGCGAGTGCGACCACCTGCCCGAGCAGGCCTTCTACATGGTCGGCACCATTGACGAAGCCTTCGAGAAGGCCAAGAAGCTGGCCAACTAAAGCGGGTTTGGAGTGCAGGCTGGCTGCAAGCAAGCCTACCGGCACTCCCTCCCCGCTTTTTCTAAGGAGCAAAGATGAACACCATCCACGTCGATGTGGTCAGCGCCGAAGAGTCCATCTTCGCCGGTGAGGCGCGCTTCGTCGCGCTGCCGGGCGAAGCGGGCGAGCTGGGCATCCTGCCCAAGCACACGCCCCTGATCACGCGCATCAAGCCCGGCTCGGTGCGCATCGAGATGGCCGATGGCAGCGAAGAATTCGTCTTCGTCGCCGGCGGCATCCTGGAAGTGCAGCCGGACTGCGTCACGGTGCTGTCCGACACCGCCATCCGCGGCAAGGACCTGGACGACCAGAAGGCCCAGGAAGCCAGGGCCGCGGCCGAGGAAGCGCTGAAGAACGCCAAGAGCGAGATCGACATCGCGCGCGCCCAGTCCGAACTGGCCATCATGGCCGCGCAGATCGCGGCGCTGCGCAAGTACCGCCAGAAGCACTGACGGAAGGCCCGATGGAAGCAAAAAGGACGTGTGCGACACGTCCTTTTTTTATTGCTGCGCCCGGCGGCATGGGCGCACGTTCTTACATGAGGTAGGGCTTGTCCCCGTCGCTGCCCGGCTTGTTCGTATGCGGCTGGCGAACCCATCTTGAATGAGGTGGTAAGGCTGAGCAAGATCGTGTGCACGCAACATTGGCGTGGACACGATGCTCAAAGACCCTCAGACCCCGCGCTATGCGCAGCGGCGCACGCACCGCACCTACACCCCGCAATTCAAGGCCGAGCTGGTGGCTGCCTGCCGACAGCCAGGCGCATCGGTCGCGGCGGTGGCCCTGCAACATGGCATGAACGCCAACGTGCTACACCGCTGGCTCAAGGAATGGGCGCAGGGATTTCACCGTCTTGAAGCTGGCGTCAGCACTGCAGTCGTTGCTTCCCCACCCCCGGCCTTTATCCCCATCGACCTGAGCGCAGTACCGCCGGCGTCTGCTGGTGAGCTGCCATCCGCGTCCTTGCCAACGCCAGCGGACGGCATCCGCATCGAATGCCAGCGCCCCGGCATGTCCGTGACCGTGCACTGGCCCTTGTCTGGCGCCGCCGAGTGCGCCCAGATGCTGCGGGAGTTGTTGCGGTGATCCGTATCGATGAGGCCTGGCTGGCCACCACCCCGCTGGACATGCGCGCGGGCACGGACACGGCCCTGGCGCGGGTGATCGCCACCTTCGGCGCGGCCCACCCGCACCATGCCTACGTCTTCGCCAACCAGAGAGCCAATCGCCTGAAGGTCCTGGTACATGACGGTGTGGGGCTGTGGCTGGCCGCGCGCCGGCTGCACCAGGGCAAGTTTGTCTGGGCACCTGCGGGCAGTCCGAACGTGGCGTTGGAACACGCCCAGCTCAACGCCCTGGTGCTGGGCCTGCCCTGGCAGCGTGTGGGCTCGCAAGGTGCCATCAGCGTGGTCTGAATCGTCGGCGCAAGGGCGTGGCCGTGGCAATCGGGAGATGCGTCAATGGCTGGACCCAGGGTGAGCGGGCACACTGCCAGCCATGGTGATCGACGAGCAAGCCCTGAGCGAACTGGACGCAGAGCAACTGCGCGAAGTGACCCAGCGCCTGCTGGCCGAACTGCGTCACCAGCGCGCGCTCAACGAGAAGCTCACCTATGAGTGCGCGCTGCTCAAGCGGCTGAAGTTCGCCGCCCAATCCGAGCGGCACAGCGCCGATCAGAAGAGCCTGCTGGAAGACGAGATCGATGCCGACCTGGCGGCGGTCGCTGTCGAGATTGAGCAACTCCAGCCGCCTGCGGCTGCGCCCGAAGCCAAGCAACAGCCCAAACGCCAGCCGCTGCCGGCCCACCTGCCGCGCCGCGAAATCCGCCACGAGCCTGAGTCGACCACCTGCGCCTGTGGCTGCCGGATGCAGCGCATCGGCGAAGACGTGGCCGAGAAGCTGGACTACGTGCCCGGCGTGTTTACCGTGGAGCGCTACATCCGTGGCAAGTGGGCGTGCACCCAGTGCGAAACTATCACCCAGGCGCCGGTCGAGGCCCATGTGATCGATAAAGGCATCCCGACTGCCGGCCTGCTGGCCCAAGTGCTGGTGGCCAAGTACCAGGATCACCAGCCCTTGTACCGGCAGGAGAACATCTTTGGTCGCGCCGGCCTGGCGATTCCAAGATCCACCCTGGCGCAGTGGGTAGGCACCTGCGGTGCGCGGCTGCAACCGCTGGTCGATGCCCTGAAGGCCGAGGTGCTCGGCCACCGGGTGTTGCACGGTGATGAGACCCCGGTGGCCATGCTCAAGCCGGGCAGCGGTAAAACGCACCGGGCCTACCTGTGGGCCTATGCCCCGGGAGCGTTTGAAGCCACGCGGGCCGTGGTCTATGACTTCTGCGAGTCCCGCGCCGGAGAACACGCCCGCGCCTTTCTGGGGGACTGGCGCGGCAGCCTGATCTGTGACGACTATGCCGGCTACAAGGCCAGCTTTAGCCAGGGCGTGACCGAAGCCGGTTGCCTGGCACACGCCCGGCGCAAGTTCTTCGACCTGCACGCAGCGGGCAAGAGCCAGATCGCCGAATTGGCCCTGATGCAGTTCGCCCGGGTCTATGAGATCGAACGGCAAGTTCAGCCCCTGGCGGCACCAGAGCGGTTGCAGGTGCGCCAGCAGCACAGTCGGCCCATTCTGGACGCGTTGCACCAGTGGATGGTGCTGCAACGCCAGCAGGTGGCGGGCAACTCGGCGACGGCCAAGGCGCTGGACTACAGCCTCAAGCGCTGGGCAGCGCTCACGCGCTTCGTCGATGACCCGCAGCTGCCGCCGGACAACAATTGGATCGAAAACCAGATCAGGCCTGTGGCCCTGGGGCGCTCGAACTGGTTGTTCGCCGGCAGCTTGCGCGCGGGCCAGCGGGCGGCCGCCGTGATGAGCCTGATCCAGTCAGCGCGCATGAACGGGCACGACCCATATGCCTATCTCAAGGATGTGCTGACCCGGCTGCCCACGCACAAGGCCAGCCGGATTGAAGAACTGCTGCCGCATCGCTGGCAACCCATCGATATCTGATCATCAGCCATGGCCGCCAGCGGCGGTCAACATGGGTTTGCCGTGCGCTTACGCTTGTTCACGCCCAGGCTGGAGCCCACGTGCAGTTCGGGCGCGGCGACGACCTTGGCCACCAGGTCGGCCACGCTTTTGCGCGAGACCACGGTGCCCTTGAAGGGCTTGCCCCTGGCGGTGGTCTCGTAGTCCACCTCGTCCTCGTCGGTCAGCCAGGCCGGGCGCAGGATGGTGTATCGCAGGCCCGAGGCCTCGATCGCATCGGCCGTGCGGCGGTAGGGCTTGAGGTCTCCGCCGATGAGGGCCCTGTTCCATTCGCCGAACTGGCCCGGTACCTCGTCGTAGATGCCCAGCGAGAGGACGAAGACCAGGCGCCCGACGCCCGTGGCCTGCATGGCCGCGATCACGCTCCTGGCTTGCACGTCCAGGTCTTCGCCGATGAGGTTGGCATAGACGATGTCCTGCCCCGCCATGGCCTGCTGCAAAAACCTTTTGTCGAGTACGTTGCCGGTCACGCCCCTGGCGTTGGCCGGCGTATCGCCCAGCTTCCGGGGGGGGGCGCACGAGCAGGGTCTGGGCCGCGTCCTGGCGCCGCGCCAGGTCCTTGACCACCCATTGCGCGATCTGGCCGCTGGCGCCGAGAATGAGTACGTTGCGCATCACAGGGTCTCCTTGAAGAAGGGCACGACCTTGGCCATGGCGATGGCCACGGGCTCGGGCTTGTCGTACAGGTCGTAGTGCGACCAGCCTTCGGCTACGACGATCTCCTTGCGCCGGGACGCGGCGCGGCCGTAGATTTCCCAGCCGTCGCGGTAGGCGCCGAAGGCGCCGGGCTTGCTGCCTATCACCACCAGCAGCGGCTGGGTGAGCAGGGTCTCGGCGTTCAGGAACGCGTCCCAGCCCATGGCGGCGCTGCTGAAGGACATGAGCTGACTGGTGGCGCTGCCCGGCTGCCGGCCGCACGCGGTCTTGTAGTACTCGGTGGCTTCGAGCACGTCGATGTCGGTGGTGCCCGACTGCCTGGCCGCCTCGATGGAGGCGGGCAGCAGGTCGACCATGTGGCGCGCGCCGCCCTGGGCCTCGGCCGTGCGCATCTTGACCATGTTCTCGATGAACTCCAGCGGCTTGAAGTCGGCAAAGCCCTCGCGGATCAGGCGGCCGTAGTTCACGCCCGTGATCGACGCCAGGGCCTTGATGCGGTGATCGGTGATACCCGTACGCACGGTGTAGGCGCCGCCGCCGCACACGCCGATGGCGCCGATGCGCCCGGCATCCACGAAGGGCAGCGATTGCAGGTAGTCCACGGCGAAGCGGATGTCGGAGACGCGGATCGCCGGATCCTCAATGAAGCGCGGCATGCCGCCGCTGGCGCCCTGGAAGCTCGCGTCGTGCACCAGCACGACGAAAGCCTTCCTGGGCCAGCCTCTTGGCATAGACGTTGCCCGCGGTCTGCTCTTTGCAGCTGCCCATGGGGTGGGTGCTGACGATGGCGGGGTACTCCCTGCCTTCGTCGAAGCTGGGTGGCAGGTAGAGGTCGGCGGCGGTTTCCCAGCCCAGGTTGGGGTAGGTGACGGCCTTCATGGTCGTGGTCATGGTAAAAATTCCAGTGTTTTATGGCTCTAAGGTTGGGCGCGTCTTCCTCGCGCATCGGGGCCAGCGGCAGCGTGGCCGGCTCGGGCCTGCCGGCATCGGCGGTGCGGGCCTGCGAGCCGAATTCGATGTAGCCCACGGCATCCGTATCCTTGGCAGTGTTCTCCCAGCCGTTGCGGAACATCTGGCCGATGTTGACGGCGCTCACCGTGCCCACGGCCTTGATGCGGCGGTCGTTGATCGCGGCGTTGGCCGCGTAGCCGCCGCCCGCGCAGATGCCCATGGCGCCAATGCGGCTCGCATCCACATAGGGCAGCGTGGTCAGATGGTCGATCACGGCGCTGATGTCCTCGGTGCGGATGTAGGGGGTCTCCAATTGGCGCGGCAGGCCCGTGCTCTGGCCCTGGTACGAGGCGTCGAAGGCGATGGCGATCAGGCCGTTCTCGGCCAGCTTGCCGGCGTAGAGGCCTGCGGCCTGCCCCTTCACGCCGCCGCCCGGGTGGGCCACGACCACGGCCGCGGCCGAGATGGGCGTCTCGCGCGCGGCCCTCTCGCAGCACCTCAAGACGCTGGAGCAGCGGCTGAACGTGCGCCTGCTGCATCGCACGACGCGGGACATGTCGCTGACCGAGGAGGGCCAGCGCCTGTTCGACGCCCTGCAAGGCGCGCTGGCATCAGTGGAGCGCGCGCTGGCCGAGCCCTCGGGCCTGATCCGCATCAACACCTCGCGCGTCGCGGCCCAGGCGCTGCTGGAGCCGCACCTGGCCGAATTCCTGGCGCGCTACCCGCGCCTGCGGGTGGAGCTGGTGCTGGCGGACGGCTTTTCCAGCATCGTGGCCGACGGCATGGACGCCGGTATACGCCTGGGCGAGAGCCTCGACGAGTACATGGTGGCCGTGCCCATCACGCCCATGGTGCGGATGGCCGTGGTCGGCGCTCCCGGCTACTTCGAGCGCCACGGCACGCCTGCCGAGCCCGCCGACCTGATGCGGCACAACTGCCTGGCCTACCGCTTCACGTCCAGCGGCGCCATCGACCGCTGGAGCTTCACCTCCCCCGATGCCGAGGGCCGCACCATCGTCCTGGAGCCGCAGGGCAACGCCGTCTTCAACGACGACGAGAGCATACTGCGCGCCTGCGCTGCAGGGCGTGGGGCTGGTCAAGCACCTGGACCTGTGCGTGCGCCAGCACCTGGCCAGCGGCGCGCTGGTGCGCGTGCTGCAGCCCTGGTGCGCGCCGTTTCCGGGGTTTTTCCTCTACGTGCCCTCGCGCGCGCAGATGCCCGCCAAGATACGGGCGCTGATGGACTTCCTGGTGGAGAAGCGCGCGGCGCTGCAGTGATTCGGTCAGCCCACCATGGGCGTGTCCGGCAGCTCGTTGCTGCGCGCTCCGGGCTGCCCGGGGGCGGCGGGGAAGTGCTCCACCAGCAGGGCCGAGACTTCGGCCAGGGCCAGGGTCAGCCCGTCCTCGTAGCGGCCCTCGCGGAAGGCCTGCGCCATGTGATCGGCCATGTCGCGCCAGGTGCCGGCGGGAACGGCGTGGGCTAGGCCCCGGTCTGCCACGATCTCGATGGCGTGCTCGGCCAGCAGCAGGTAGATCAGCACGCCGTTGTTGTGCTCCGTGTCCCACACGCGCAGCTTGCCGAACTGCGTCACGGCCCGCTCGCGCACGCTGGCGCCGCGCCACAGGTAGGACAGGGGCAGGCCGCCCTCCACGCAGATGCGGATCTGGCCCGTGTGGCGGCGCTCGCTTGCCGACACGCGCCGGCCCAGGCGTTCGAGCAGTTCGGGCGGCAGGGCCTGGTGCAGGCCGCCGTCGGCCCAGCGGTGGCGCAGCAGGCGGGCAAGGCGGTGCAGGAATCCGGTGCGGGTCTTCGCCATGTCGTTTCCAATCCTCACCAGTCGCCGGAGGCGCCGCCGCCGCCGAAATCCCCGCCGCCGCCGGAACGGAATCCGCCGCCGCCACCGCCGCCGCTCCATCCTCCGCCGTGGCCGCCGCCCCAGCCGCCGCCGTTCCAGACGATGGGCGCGCCGCGCCCCGCGAAGGCCCAAGTGTAGAACAGCGCGGCGATGCCGGCACCCGCGGCCAGCAGCACGCTGGCCGTGGCCAGGAAGGCCAGCACGCCCACGCCGCCGCCCATCACCAGGGCGCCCAGGCGCTGCCCGAACAGGGCGCGCACGACGGGGCCCGCGACCAGGACGCCGAAGAACAGGAAGATGGCAAGGTCTTCCCAGCCCGCGCCGTCCGGTCTGCGCTGCCCTTCGCCTTTCGGCGGCGGCAGCGATTCGCCCGCGATGCGCGCGCCGATCTGCCGCACGGCGGCATCGAGTCCGCCCGCGAAGTCGTTCTCGCGAAAGCGCGGCTTCATCGCGCCGTCGATGATGCGCGCGGCCGCGATGTCGGGGATCGCGCCTTCAAGCGCCTTGGCGACCTCGATGCGCATGCGCCGGTCGTCCTTGGCAACGATGACGAGCACGCCGTCGCCCACGTCGCGCCGGCCGATCTTCCAGGCATTGCCCACGCGGTTGGCGAAGGCGGCGATGTCCTCGGGCGCGGTGGTGGGCACCATCAGCACCACGACCTGCGAGCCGTGCTGCTGCTCGATGGCCGCGAGCTGCGCCTCCAGCGCCTGGCGCTCGCCCTCGGAGAGCGTGGCGGTCTGGTCGATCACGCGTGCCGTGAGCGCGGGCACGGTGCGCAGCGGCTGCGCCGTGGCGCCAGGAGCCCCGATAGCTACTAAAAATATAGCTATCAGCGCTTGCAGCACAAGCGCCAAAGGCATTTTTTACTTGGATGCCGGTGCGGCAGGGCTGGAGAAGTCCACCGTGGGCGGGGCGCTGATCTGCGCCTCGTTCTGCACGGTGAAGCTGGGCTTGGGCGCATAGCTGAACACCATGGCCGTGATGTTGGTGGGGAAGCTGCGCGCGAGCACGTTGTATTCCTGCACGGTTTGGATGTAGCGGTTGCGCGCCACGGTGATGCGGTTTTCCGTGCCCTCCAGGGTCACCCGCAGGTCGCGGAAGGCCTGGTTGGCCTGCAGCTGCGGGTAGCGCTCGGCCACCACCATCAGGCGCGAGAGCGCGCTGGACAGCTCGCCCTGCGCCTGCTGGAACTTGTTGAACGCCTCGGGGTTGTTGAGCAGCTCGGGCGTCACCTGGATGGACGTGGCCTTGGCGCGTGCCTCGATCACCTTGGTCAGCGTCTCCTGCTCGAACGCGGCCTCGCCCTTGACCGTGGCGACGATGTTGGGCACCAGGTCGGCGCGGCGCTGGTACTGGTTGAGCACCTCGCTCCACGCGGCCTTGGACTGCTCGTCCAGGCGCTGGAAGTCGTTGTAGCCGCAGCCCGACAAGGCCAGTGCCGCGGCAATGGTGGCGATGAGTCGTTTCATGGTGTGAGGTCCGTGCAACTGCGGGGATGGGCGGCGGCCAGTGAGCCAGGCGGCGCGCCGGATGCCGGCATTGTGCCGTGACAAGCCGATCCGTGGTGCGGACAATGGCGGTTTCATCGCATGCACGGCGCCTGGCTTATGACCCAATCCTCCATGCGCGCGGCCGTTCTGGCCGGCACGCCCGACGAACTCGAAATCATCTTCTACGATGCCCTGCGTGCCGGCGACCTCGATCGCGTGATGGCCTGCTGGGCCGACGAGGACGACATCGTCTGCATCCACCCCGGAGGCCTGCGCCTGATCGGGCTGGCGGCCATCCGCTCGGCATTCGCTGCCATGCTCAGGCACGGAGGGCTCGGCGTGCGGACGCAGCGGGTGGGGTGCGTGCAGACGCTGGCCAGCGCCGTGCACAGCGTGCTCGAACACGTGAGCGTCATGCTGCCCGACGGCCCGCGCGAGGCCGTGGTGTGCGCCACCAACGTCTACCACAAGACGCCGCGGGGCTGGTGCCTGGTCACGCACCATGCCAGCCCGGGTGTTGTGGGCGAGGGGGCCGCGCCGGCGGCCGCCGCGCATGTGCTGCATTAAGTGTGCGAATGCCCGCTGCCGCCGCGCAAGGCGCACAATCGCGCCATGGATGACATCGTCAGGCAGGCCATCGCCAAGTGGCCCCATGTACCCGACTGCTACGCCTGGTTGGGCCTGGATGCGCGCGGCCAGTGGTATCTGCGCGACGAGGGCACGCAGGCGCGAGGCGGCTTCCGCGCGGCGCGCGGTGTCCGGCTGGAGCATGCCAAGCTCATCGACTTCATCCACCGCAACTACGAGGCCGATGCGCGGGGCTGCTGGTTCTTCCAGAACGGCCCGCAGCGCGTCTACGTGGAGCTGGAGGCGGCGCCCCTCGTCTGGCGGGTGAACGCCGCGGGAGAGGCCGTGGCCCACACCGGCGCGCCCGCGGGCGGCGTGCAGGAATGCCTGGTGGACGAGGAAGGCCGCGTGTATCTGACGAGCCCCATGGGCTTGGGCCTGGTGCACAGCCTGGACGTGGACTGCGTGGCGCAGCAGATCGAGCAGGGGCGCTGGCAGCCCCGTGAGGTGCGCGCGGCCGACCTGCCGGCGGCCTGCGGCTTCGTGCCCAGCCCTGCCGCTCTGGCGCGCACCGGGGCCTGATACGGCTTTGCATTCGATCGCCTAACGTCGTTGGTTCGCCTCGCCGTGCTACAGCACTGTCTTCGGCTTCCCGCCTAGTTATCCGATTGAATGCAAACCCGTATGAAAATGCAAAAGCCGGTCATCGACCGGCTTTTTGACAGGCAGAGGGCCGTTTACTTGGCCGAGTTCACCAGGTACTCGACGGCGGCCTTGAAATCGGCGGCCGATGCGGTGGAGCCGCCCTTGGGCGGCATGGCGCCCTTGCCTTGCGTGGCGATCTTCAGCACCTCGTCGAAGCCGGCCGCCAGGCGCGGAGCCCAGGCCGCCTTGTCACCGAACTTGGGTGCGCCCGCGACGCCCGTGCCGTGGCAGGCGACGCAGGTGGATTCGTACACGGCCTTGCCGGCGGCCTGGCCGGCCCCGCCCGCGGGCGCGGCGGCGGCAGGGGCGGCAGCTGCTGCAGCGGGGGGCGCTTCCGCTGCCGCAGGGGCCGCCGCGGGAGCGGCATCCGCCGCGGCCGGGGCGGCCGGCTCGGCGAACTTCGCGCCCGCCGCATTCGCCATGTAGGCCACGCCGCGCGCGATCTCGGTGTCGTTGAAGTCGCCGCCGCCCTGCGGTGCCATGGCGCCCTTGCCCTTGAGCGCCGACTGCACCAAGGCCTCGAAGCCAGTCTTGATGCGCGGGCCCCAGGCCGCCGCGTCGGCCAGCTTGGGCGCGCCGGCGGCGCCGGTGGCGTGGCACGCCGCGCACTGGCCCTTGAATACCTCTTCACCCGAGCGCAGCGGGCGGTTGGCATCGCGCACCTGCACGCTGCCGACCTTCTGGAGGCGCTGCGCAATGGCCATTTCGGCGTTGTCCACGCCTGCATTGGGCTTGTTGCCAGAGGTCACGAAGACCACCAGGCCAATGATGATGAACACTGGCAGCACGAAGGCAAAGATGGCGGAAAGCAGGAACTGCTTCGGGCTTTTGATCATCCCGGAATGCGCTTCGTCGTGGGTGTCGCTCATGAGAACCTCTGCAATGTTGTTGTGCTGGCGGGTGGAAAGGAAAAGAATTTTCGATTATAGGAGCGGCCCTTGCACCCACCCGTTGGGGAAAACGGGTGGGTGCAAGGGCCGCGCCAGCCAACATTGCCATCAGGAGCGTGCAGGTCCTCCGCCGGTATCCGTCCAGCCGCCGCCCAGCACCTTGTACAGGGTGACCTGGTTCTGCAATTGCTGCAGGCGCGTCTGCACCAGGGCCTGCTCCGTCGCGTACAGCGAGCGCTGCGCGTCCAGCAGGTCCAGGTAGCTGGCCACGCCATTGCGATAGCGCAGGTCGGACAGGTCCAGGCGCTTGGCATCGGCCTGGGTCTGGGCGCGCTGGGCATCGATCTGCTGCTGCAGCGTGGCCTGTCCCGCCAATGCGTCGGACACCTCGCGGAACGCGGTCTGGATGGACTTCTCGTACTGCGCCACGGCGATTTCGCGGCCTGCGCGCGCGGACTCCAGGCCGGCCTGGTTGCGCCCGGCATCGAAGATCGGCAGGGCCAGCTGCGGCGCCAGCGAGAAGGCCCAGGAGCCGCTCTTGAACAGGCCCGAGAGCTCGTCGCTCACGCTGCCGAACTGCGCGGTGAGAGAGATGCGCGGGAAGAACGCCGCGCGCGCCGCGCCGATGTTGGCATTGGCGCCGATCAGCAGCTGCTCTGCCTGGCGTATGTCCGGACGGCGCTGCAGCAGGTCCGACGGCAGGCCCGCGGGCAGCGGCTGCATGAGGGCGGCATCGGCCAGGCGCATGGACGGCAGGCTGGCGCGTATGTCGTCAGGCAGCGGTTGGCCCAGCAGCAGGGCGAGGGCGTTTTCGTCGAGCAGGCGCTGGCGCTGCTGCTGGGCGTAGGTGGCGCGGGCGGCCTGCGCCAAGCTCTCGGCCTGGTGGCTGTCCAGTTCGGAGCTCACGCCATGCTCCAGGCGCAGGCGCGTGAGCTTGACGGACTCCTCGCGCGTCTCCAGCGTGCGGCGGGAGATGTCCAGCAGCTCCTCGTCGGCCATCAGCGTGAGCCAGCCCGATGCCACGGCCGCCACCAGGCTGATCTGCGCCGACTTGCGCGCCTCCTCGGTGGCCAGGAACTGGGCCAGGGCCTGCTCCTTGAGGGCCCCGATGCGGCCAAAGAAGTCGATCTCCCAGGCGGAGATGCCCAGGCCGGCCTGGAACTGGTTGGCGTATTGGCCGTTGACGATGCTGGGCTGGCGCGTGCCGCTGGCGATGGCATTCACCGTGGGGAACTGGCCCGCGCGCTGGATCTGGAACTGCGCGCGCGCCTGCTCGACGTTGAGCATGGCCACGCGCAGGTCGCGGTTGTTGCCCAGCGCGATGCCGATGAGCCGCTGCAGCCGCGGGTCGGTGAAGTAGTCCTTCCAGTCGATGTCGGCGGCGGCCCTGGCCGTGGCCGGCACGTCGTTGCCGGCCAGGGCGAAGGCCTCGGGCACCGGCGCCGCGGGGCGCTCGTACTTCGGTATGAAGCTGCAGCCGGCGAGCAGGGCCGCGATCACCAGGGGCGAGAGGGCACGCGCCGGGCGCGTGCGGGGCAGGGTGTGCTTGTGCATGTTTGTCGTACTCCGGTGTCCGGGTCAGGCCGCGCTGTCGCTGTGGTGCTGCATGGCGTGCTTGGCGTCATGTTCGCGCTGGCGCTGGCTGCCCTTGAAGAAGCTGCGCACCACCACGAAGAACACGGGCACGAAGATCACGGCTAGCAGCGTGCCCGTGATCATGCCCCCGATCACGCCTGTGCCGATGGCGCGCTGGCTCGCCGAACTGGCGCCCGAGGCAAGGAACAGCGGCAGCACGCCGAGCGTGAAGGCCAGCGAGGTCATCACGATGGGGCGGAAGCGCAGGTGCGCGGCCTCCAGCGCCGCCTGGATCACGCTCTTGCCCGAGGCCTGCAGGTCCTTGGCGAACTCGATGATCAGGATGGCATTCTTCGCCGACAGGCCGATGATGGTCACGAGGCCGATCTGGAAGTACACGTCGTTGGACATACCGCGCAGCAGCGTCGCGAGCAGCACGCCCAGCACGCCCAGCGGCACGACCAGCAGCACCGAGAACGGGATCGACCAGCTCTCGTAGAGCGCCGCCAGGCACAGGAACACCGCGAGCAGCGAGAACGCGTACAGCACCATGGCCTGCGAGCCCGCGAGCTTTTCCTCGCGCGACTGGCCCGTCCACTCGAAGCCGAAGCCCTCGGGCAGCTGGGCGGCCAGGCGCTCCATCTCGGCCATCGCGTCGCCCGTACTGAAGCCGGGCGCGGCGTCGCCGGCGATCTTCATCGACGGGTAGCCGTTGTAGCGCACGGTCTGCATGGCGCCGGTCAGCCAGCGCGTGGTGGCGAACGTCGACAGCGGCACCACCTGGCCCTTGTTGTTGAGCACGGGGATGTCGAGCACTTCCTCGGGCTGCATGCGGGCGCGGGCATCGGCCTGCACCACCACGCGCTGCAGGCGGCCCTGGTTCGGGAAGTCGTTGACGTAGGTCGAGCCGAGCGCCGTCGAGAGCGCGCTGCCGATGGCGTCGAACGACACGCCCAGGGCGCTGGCCTTGTCGCGGTCGATGTCGATCTGCATCTGTGGCGCATCCTCCATGCCGTCGGGGCGCACGCCGGCCAGCACCTTGCTCTGCGCGGCCATGCCGAGCAGCTGGTTGCGCGCGGCGACCAGCGCCGCGTGGCCCTTGGAGCCGCGGTCCTGCAGGCGGAAGGTGAAGCCCGTGGCGGTGCCCAGCTCGGGGATGGGTGGAGGGCTCAGCGCGAAGATGAACGCGTCGCGGTAGCCCATGAGCGCGCCCATGGCGCGGCCTGCGATGGCCGCGGCCGAATGCTCGGGGCCGGGGCGCTCGCTCCAGTCCTTGAGCGTCACGAAGGCCAGGCCCGCGTTCTGCCCCTGGCCCGAGAACGAGAAGCCCGCCACCGTGACGATGTTGTTCACCTCGGGCTGCTTCAGCGCGAAATTCTCTACCTGGGTCAGCGCCGCGCGCGTGCGCTCCAGCGACGCGCCCGCCGGCAGCTGGACGTTGGTGATCAGGTAGCCCTGGTCTTCGTTGGGCAGGAACGAGGTGGGCAGGCGCGTGTAGACGATGGCCACGGCGCCGATCAGCGCGGCGTAGATGACGGCCATGCGTCCGCCGCGGCGCACCAGTCTGGCCAGGCCCGACTCGTAGCGGTGCGTGGTGCTCTTGAACGCGCGGTTGAACCAGCCGAAGAAGCCCTTCTTCTCCATGTGGTGGCCGGCATCGACGGGTTTGAGCAGCGTGCCACACAGCGCCGGCGTGAGCGACAGCGCCAGGAAGGCCGAGAACGCGATCGACGTCGCCATGGTGGCGGCGAACTGGCGGTAGATGTTGCCCGTGGAGCCCGCGAAGAACGCGAGCGGCACGAACACCGATACCAGCACCACCGTCACGCCGACGATGGCGCCCGAGATCTGGTCCATGGCCTTGCGCGTGGCCTGCAGTGGCGGCAGGCCTTCCTCGCTCATGATGCGCTCGACGTTCTCGACCACCACGATGGCGTCATCCACCACGATGCCGATCACCAGCACCATGCCGAACATGGTCAGCACGTTGATCGAGAAGCCCATCGCCAAGAGTGCGCCGAAGGTGCCCAGCAGCGCCACGGGCACCACGATGGTGGGGATGATGGTGTAGCGGAAGTTCTGCAGGAACAGGAACATCACCAGGAACACCAGCACCACGGCTTCGAGCAGCGTGTGCACCACCTTCTCGATCGAGACCGAGATGAAGGTGGAGGTGTCGTACGGGATGGTGTACTTCACGCCCTGGGGGAAGTACTGCTGCAGCTCGGCCAGCCTGGCCTTCACGGCCTTGGCCGTGGCCAGCGCGTTGGCGGTGGGCGTGAGCTGCACGCCCATGCCCACGGCGGGCGAGCCGTTCAGGCGCGCGCTGGTGCTGTAGCTCTGCGCGCCCAGCTCCAAGGTCGCCACGTCCCTCAGGCGCACGGTGGAGCCGTCGGTGTTGGCGCGCAGCACGATGTTGCCGAACTGCTCGGTGGTGGAGAGCTGGCCCTGCACCACGATGGTGGCCGTCGTGGTCTGTCCCTGGGCACTCGGCAGGTCGCCGAGGTTGCCCGCGGACACCTGCACGTTCTGCGCGCGGATGGCGGCGTTCACCTGGTCGAGCGAGAGGTTGAAGCCCTTGAGCTTGGCAGGGTCGATCCACACGCGCATGGCGCGCTCGGAGCCGAACTGCGTGACCGAGCCCACGCCGGGCAGGCGCTGCAGTTCGGGCACGATGTTGCGCGCCGCATAGTCGTTGAGTGCGTCGATGCTCACATTCGGGGTTTCCGACGTGAGCATGGAGAACAGCAGGAAGTTGGAGCGCGACTTCTCCACGCGCACCCCCTGCTGCGTCACGGCCGCCGGCAGGCGCGGCGTGGCGCGCGAGAGGCGGTTCTGCACGTCCACCTGCGCGAGGTCGTCGTTAGTGCCGGGCTCGAAGCTCAGCACGATCGAGCCCGTGCCGTTGGCCTGGGCCGTGGCCTCCATGTAGGCCAGGCCCGTGGCGCCGTTCATCTCTCGCTCGATGACGGCGAGCACCGAGTCCTCGAGCGTCTGCGCCGTGGCGCCGGGATAGGCGACGGACACCTGGATCGTGGGCGGCGCCACCGCAGGGTACTGGGCGATGGGCAACTGGGTGATCGAGACCGCGCCCGCCACCATGATGAAGATTGCGACGACCCACGCGAAGATGGGGCGCTCGATGAAGAACTTGGCCATGTGCCGCGCTCCTGGTTCTTATTGCTTGGCCGGCGTTGCGGCGGGTTGGCTGGCGGCGGCCGATGCGGCCTGTGCGGGCGCCTTGGCGGCGCCGTTGGCCTGCCAGGGCACGGGCTGGACGACCATGGGGTCGCCGGGCTTGACGCGCGGCAATTTCTGAAAGCCGTCGACCATCACCTGCTCGCCGGCCTTCAGGCCGTCGAGCACCACCCAGTTGGTGCCCTGCGCGGGCCCGAGCTTGACCGGGCGCGGCGAGACCCTGCCGCCTTCGCCGACCACCATCACCGTGTCGGCAGCGCCCGTGCGCGTGACCGCCTGCTGCGGCAGCAGCACGCCGTTGTCCACCTGCGCCTGCTCCAGCCGCACGCGCACGTACAGGCCCGGCAGCAGCGAGCGGTCGGGGTTGGGCACCTCGGCGCGCAGCGTGACCTGGCCGCTGGTCGCATCCACCGTCAGGTCGGTGAACAGCAGGCGGCCCGGCTGCTTGTGCACGCTGCCGTCCTCCAGCACCACGCTCACGTTCGCGGCGTTGGCGCCGGCCTTCTTGTACTTGCCGCTGGCCATGGCCGCGCGCAGCTTGAGCGCTTCGGAAGCCGACTGCGTGAAGTTGATGTAGAGCGGGTCGATCTGCTGGATCACCGCCATCTCGGTCGGCGTGCCCTGGCCGACCAGCGCGCCCTCGGTCACCAGCGCGCGGCCGATGCGGCCGGAGATCGGCGCGGTCACGGTGGCGTAGCCCAGGTTGATGCGGGCCGTGGTCACGGCCGCCTTGGCGGCGGCCACGTTGGCCTCGGCCGTCTTCTGCGCGGCCACGGCATTGTCGTATTCCTGCTTGCTGATGGCGTTCACGGCCACCAGCGGGCGGTAGCGTTCGGCTAGCGCGCGGCTCTGGGCCAGGCTGGCCTCGGCCTGCGCCACGCTGGCCTGCGCCTGCGCCAGCGCGGCCTCGTAGGGCGCGCTGTCGATCAGGAACAGCTTCTGGCCCGCCTTCACGTCGCTGCCTTCGGCGAACAGGCGCTTTTGCAGGATGCCTGCGGCGCGTGCGCGCACCTCGGCGATGCGCGACGCCTCCAGCCTGCCAGGCAGCTCGGTGACGAGCCCGATGTCGCCCGGCTGTACTGTCACCACCCCCACTTGCGGCGCCGGCGGCGGGCCACCTGCACCGGCGGGGGCGGCGTCTTTCTTGCCGCAGGCCGCCAGCGCGAGGGCGGCGGCCAGGGCGATCGACAGGGCCGCCGCCGGGCGGCGCACGAAGCGGCGAACGGGACGGGCGTTCTTGTTGTTGTTCAGACGGGGCATGGAAGTCCTTTGGCTGGCGGGGTGCGTTGATGAGGTGCGGTGCCCGTGCAAGGCAAGCGCGGGATATTCGCACCATCGGATGGCAATTGCACGAAGGGGCGAATTATATATACATTCATGAATGTATAATCAAAAGCTAAGGCTCCGCCACCATCCGGTGGTGGCGCCCTTTTTTCGGAGGCCCACGATCCATGGCTCGACGCACCAAGGAAGACGCAGACGCCACGCGCAACGCACTGTTGGATGCGGCCGAACTCGTTTTCTATGAAAAGGGGGTGGCGCGCGCATCGCTGAGCGAGATCGCCCAGGCGGCCGGCGCCACGCGCGGTGCCATCTACTGGCACTTCAAGGACAAGGTGGATTTGTTCAACGCGATGATGGATCGCGCCACCCTGCCGCTCGAAGGCGTGTGCAACGCCGGCGAGGCCGCGTACGCCAAGGAGCCGCTCGTGCAGCTGCGCGGCATGGTGGAGCTGCTGCTGCGCAGCGTCGTGAGCGACGCTCACATGCGCCGCGTGTTCGAGATCGCCCTGTACCGCGTGGAATACGTGAGCGAACTCAGCGGCGTGCGCGAGCGCCACCTTGCTGCGCACGCACGCTTCCAGGCGCTGCTGGAACGCAATCTGTCGCTTGCGGCCGCTCAGGCATCGCTGGCGCTGCCGATGTCCGCGGCAATGGCGGCGGCCGGCCTGCATGCCCTGTTCAACGGCCTGCTGCAATCGTGGTTGCTGGGCGAAGCCAGCTTCGACCTGCCGGCCACGGGCCGTGCGGCCGTGGACGCTTATCTGCGTGGATTGGGCTTTCACGTGTGACCTGCGTGCGATAATTGCCAATCTTTCACGAACGCGGCTGTAGCTCAGTGGATAGAGTATTGGCCTCCGAAGCCAAGGGTCGTGGGTTCGATCCCCGCCAGCCGCGCCAGCAGTGCTCCTCTTTTTTTTGGAGGGGCTTCGGTGGTGCTACATAGGTTGTGGTGCCATGCCGTTTCTTTCGGGATGAGTGGACTGAGCGCTTCAGGTACGCAAAGTTTCCAACGCGGCAAAAAAGCTGCTATGATTGCAAGTTCTTTGGAGGGGTGCCCGAGTGGCTAAAGGGGGCAGACTGTAAATCTGTTGGCTTACGCCTACACTGGTTCGAATCCAGTCCCCTCCACCAAGATGTGAGTTGAAGGCGTTGGATCGCGATTGCGCAAGTCTCGATCTTGCGGGAGTAGTTCAATGGTAGAACCCTAGCCTTCCAAGCTAATGACGCGGGTTCGATTCCCGTCTCCCGCTCCACGTTTTGGTTGTTGGTTTTTTAGGGGGTTTACCTCCGAATGCCCATGTGGCTCAGTGGTAGAGCACTCCCTTGGTAAGGGAGAGGTCGCGGGTCCGATTCCCGCCATGGGCACCAAGATTCAATGGTGCATGTCCGTCCGGGGTGCATCAATATTTGTCGTGTTGGTGTAGCTTTTTCGGAGTCGAAAAAATGGCAAAAGGTAAATTCGAACGGACCAAGCCCCACGTGAACGTGGGCACGATCGGTCACGTGGACCATGGCAAGACGACGCTGACGGCGGCGATTGCGACGGTGCTGGCCAAGAAGTTCGGCGGCGAAGCCAAGGGCTACGACCAGATCGACAACGCGCCCGAAGAAAAGGCCCGCGGCATCACCATCAACACCTCGCACGTGGAATACGAAACGGCCAACCGCCACTACGCCCACGTGGACTGCCCCGGCCACGCCGACTACGTCAAGAACATGATCACGGGCGCCGCCCAGATGGACGGCGCCATCCTGGTGTGCTCGGCCGCCGACGGCCCGATGCCCCAGACGCGTGAACACATCCTGCTGGCGCGCCAGGTGGGCGTGCCCTACATCATCGTGTTCCTGAACAAGTGCGACATGGTGGACGACGAAGAACTGCTCGAACTCGTCGAAATGGAAGTGCGCGAACTGCTGGACAAATACGAATTCCCCGGCGACGACACCCCCATCATCCGCGGCTCGGCCAAGCTGGCCCTCGAAGGCGACCAATCGGACAAGGGCGAACCCGCCATCCTCAAGCTCGCCGAAGCCCTTGACACCTACATCCCCACGCCCGAGCGCGCGGTGGACGGCACCTTCCTCATGCCCGTGGAAGACGTGTTCTCCATCTCCGGCCGCGGCACCGTGGTGACCGGCCGCGTCGAGCGCGGCATCATCAAGGTCGGCGAAGAAATCGAAATCGTCGGCATCCGCGAAACGCAAAAGACCACCGTCACCGGCGTGGAAATGTTCCGCAAGCTGCTGGACCAGGGCCAGGCTGGCGACAACGTGGGCCTGCTGCTGCGCGGCACCAAGCGCGAAGATGTCGAGCGCGGCCAGGTACTGTGCAAGCCCGGCTCCATCAAGCCGCACACGCACTTCACCGCCGAAGTGTACGTGCTGAGCAAGGACGAAGGCGGCCGCCACACGCCCTTCTTCAACAACTACCGTCCGCAGTTCTACTTCCGCACGACCGACGTGACGGGCTCCATCGAACTGCCGGCCGACAAGGAAATGGTCATGCCCGGCGACAACGTGTCGATCACCGTCAAGCTGATCGCGCCGATCGCCATGGAAGAAGGCCTGCGCTTTGCCATCCGCGAAGGCGGCCGCACCGTGGGCGCGGGCGTTGTGGCAAAGATCATCGAGTGACAGGAAAAGCGAAGGGGTATAGCTCAATTGGCAGAGCGTCGGTCTCCAAAACCGAAGGTTGTAGGTTCGATTCCTACTGCCCCTGCCACCTGAATGTGGTGGTGAACGAGCCCGCCAGACCCTGGCGGGCTTCGGCGTCTTGTGAGGCGCTAGATCAAGAAGGTTAATGCTCATCTATGGCCACTTCCCAGGTTGAAACGGTCACTACCGGCGCGGACAAGGCAAAGCTGTTCGCTGCGGTGGCGATCGTGCTTGCTTCTGTCGCTGGTTTCTACGTGCTGGGAAAGCAGGGGCCCCTGATCCAGTGGGGGGCGTTGGTGCTCGGTCTGGTGCTGGCTGTCGTAATGTTCCTGACCTCGGAGCATGGCCGCCAGTTCATGGGCTTTTCCCGTGATGCGTGGCGCGAGGTCAAGAAGGTCGTCTGGCCTACGCGCAAGGAAACACTGCAAATGACGGGCTATGTGTTCGCATTCGTGGTGCTGATGGCGCTGTTCCTCTGGCTCACGGACAAGACCTTGGAATGGGTTCTGTACGATTTGGTCTTGGGTTGGAGAAAGTGATGGTGGATGCCGTGGAAACCAATGGCGCTCAGCCTCCTGTTGATGCATCGGTGAATCCCGACTTGCGTTGGTACATCGTGCACGCCTACTCCGGGATGGAGAAGGCGGTGGAGCGCAATATTCAGGAGCGCATCGTACGCTCCGGCATGCAGCACAAGTTTGGCCGCATCCTGGTCCCGACCGAGGAGGTCGTGGAGATGAAGAATGGCCAGCGCAAGACCACCGAGAGGCGCTTGTTCCCCGGCTATGTGTTCGTCGAAATGGTCATGGATGACGACACTTGGCATCTGGTGAAGCACACCAGCAAGGTCACTGGCTTCGTGGGTGGGGTGAAGAATCGCCCTGCGCCCATTTCCGAGGAGGAAGTGCAGAAGATCGTGAGCCAGATGCAGCAAGGCACCGACAAGCCGCGCCACAAGATCGAGTTCATGGTCGGTGAACTGGTGCGCGTCAAGGAGGGGCCCTTCACGGACTTCAATGGTTCGGTGGAAGAGGTCAACTACGAGAAGAACCGCCTGCGGGTCTCGGTGATGATTTTCGGTCGTTCCACTCCCGTGGAACTGGAGTTCGGTCAGGTGGAGAAAACGTGAGTTTCACCAGGATTTGATCGATTAAGTGAGTATTCGCGCTTTTCGACTCGGCGCGATAGGAAATAAAGAGTCGGTAACCCCGGGGAGCCTGGTTGTTCGACCAGGCGTCATCACCCGCAAGGAGCTATCAATGGCGAAGAAAATCGTCGGCTTCATCAAGCTGCAAGTGCCAGCTGGTAAGGCCAACCCATCCCCCCCGATCGGTCCCGCACTGGGTCAACGCGGCCTCAACATTATGGAATTCTGCAAGGCGTTCAACGCCCAGACCCAGGGTGTCGAGCCGGGCCTGCCGCTGCCTGTGGTGATCACGGCATTTGCGGACAAGAGCTTCACCTTCATCATCAAGACGCCTCCGGCGACCACCCTGATCAAGAAGGCCATCAAGCTGGAGAAGGGCTCGTCCAACGCGCTCTCCACCAAGGTCGGCAAGATCACGCGTGCCCAGCTGGAAGAGATCGCCAAGACCAAGCTGAAGGACATGAACGCTGCCAGCGTGGACGCCGCCGTGCGCACGCTGGCTGGCTCTGCCCGTTCCATGGGCGTGACGGTGGAGGGTCTGTAAATGGCTAAGCTGACCAAGAAGCAAAAGGCCCAGCAGGGCAAGGTCGACAGCACCAAGCTGTATCCCTTCGCCGAAGCCGTGGCGCTGGTGAAGGAGGCTGCGACGGCCAAGTTCGACGAGTCCATCGACGTGGCGGTGCAGTTGGGCGTGGATGCCAAGAAGTCCGACCAGGTGGTGCGCGGCGCCGTGGTGCTGCCCAACGGGACGGGCAAGACCACCCGCGTGGCCGTGTTCGCCCAGGGCGCCAAGGCCGAGGAGGCCAAGGCTGCCGGCGCCGATGTGGTGGGCATGGATGATCTGGCTGCACAGGTCAAGGCTGGCGACATGCCGTTTGACGTGGTCATCGCAGCACCCGACGCCATGCGTGTGGTGGGTACGCTGGGTCAGATCCTGGGCCCGCGTGGCCTGATGCCGAATCCGAAAGTCGGCACGGTGACGCCCGACGTGGCCACCGCCGTGAAGAACGCAAAGGCGGGCCAGGTGCAATTCCGCGTCGACAAGGCCGGCATCGTGCACACGACCATCGGTCGCCGCTCGTTTGCCGACGACAAGCTGCAGGGCAACCTGGCTGCCTTGATTGAAGCGCTGAACAAGGCCAAGCCTGCCACCAGCAAGGGTGTCTACCTGCGCAAGGTTGCGGTGTCGTCGACCATGGGCGTCGGTGTGCGCGTGGATACGCAATCCATCGCGGCGTAATTGCGAAATCTTGAGGCATCCGCAAGGGCGCCTCAGTGGTGGGCCGGCGCAGCGATGCGCCGGGCCATCCAAGACCGTTGGCGTGCAGATGGCTGCACTTAAATCCTAGGGGCCAACGCAGATGGCGATCCCGCTGGAGATGGAAAAGTTTTCCCGAAACAGTTGGTCGCTGCAAACCAAGAGCGCGCATGGAAGGATGAGTCCCGAAGTAGCGCATATGAAGGAGTAGACCTTGAGTCTTAATCGCAGTGAGAAAGAAGCGGTCATCAATGAAGTGACCAGCCTCGCCGCTAAAGCTCAAACGCTCGTGATCGCGGAATACCGTGGCATCACGGTGGCCGACATGACCAAACTGCGCGTGGCAGCACGCAGCCAAGGCGTTTCCCTGAGTGTTCTGAAGAACACCCTGGCACGCCGTGCTGTAGCTGGCAGCGCGTTTGACGTGGTGGCCGACCAGATGACCGGTCCGCTGGTCTATGGCTTCTCCGAAGACGCTGTGGCCGCCGCCAAGGTGGTGGCCGATTTCGCGAAGACCAACGACAAGCTGGTCATTCGCGGCGGCGCTTTCGCGGGCAAGGCCCTGGACGTGAACGGCGTGAAGCAACTGGCCAACATCCCTTCCAAGGAAGTGCTGCTGGCCCAGCTGTGTGGCTTGCTGAAGTCGCCTATCTCCCGCACCGCCGTGGTGCTGGGTGCCCTGGCGACCAAAAAAGGCGAAAGCGAGGCCGTTGCCGCTTAAATAGCGTGCACACGGTTCGCGCACCCTCTTAAAACCAATTGTTAGGAAATCAAAATGGCATTCGATAAAGACGCATTCTTGACCGCTCTGGACAGCATGACGGTGATGGAACTCAATGACCTGGTGAAGGCCATTGAAGAGAAGTTCGGCGTGAGCGCTGCCGCCATGGCCGCTCCCGCTGCCGGTGGCGCTGCTGGCGGCGCCGCTGCTGCCGCCGAAGAGAAGACTGAGTTCAACGTGGTTCTGGCCGAGGCCGGCGCCAACAAGGTTGCAGTGATCAAGGCTGTGCGTGAAATCACCGGCCTGGGCCTGAAGGAGGCCAAGGACTTGGTGGATGGCGCGCCCAAGAACGTCAAGGAAGGCATTGCCAAGGCTGACGCCGAGGCTGCCGTCAAGAAGCTGGTGGACGCCGGCGCTAAGGCCGAACTCAAGTAATCGGGTTTGTCCTTTCGGGCTGGAGGTCTTGCAAGGGGCCTCCAGCCTTTGGTGCTTATGGAATTCGCCTCCAGAGCGCACCAGCAAGCGGCCCTGTGGCTGCTTGCTAGTGTCTTCTGACCCATCCGACAGCGGAAGACGCCTTGGTTCGGGCGATGTGCAACGCATCGCCGTCCGCCATGGTTGGTAGTGGCCAACCGCCAAGCCTGCAAGCAGTTCCTTGTGGGGCAGTAGTCGTCGAAGACCCTATTCCATGTCTTTGCCCGGAGATCTCATGGCCCAAACATCCACGTACAGCTATACCGAACGCAAGCGGATTCGCAAGAGTTTCGGTAGCCGTGACAGCGTGCTCAAAGTACCTTATCTGCTGCAGATGCAGCGGGATGCCTATACGGCATTCCTGCAGGCGGAAACGCCTCCCCAGAAACGTACCAGCGAAGGCCTGCAGGCCGCGTTCAACGCCGCCTTCCCGATCGTCTCGCACAACGGCTTCGTGGAGATGAAGTTCGTGGAGTACAACCTGGCAAAGCCCGCGTTCGACGTGCGCGAGTGCCAGACCCGCGGTCTGACCTTCGCCTCGGCCGTGCGCGCCAAGGTGCAGCTCATCATCTACGACCGCGAGTCGTCCACGGCGCAGTCCAAGGTGGTCAAGGAAGTGAAGGAGCAGGAGGTCTACATGGGCGAGGTTCCGCTCATGACCGACAAGGGCTCGTTCATCATCAACGGCACCGAGCGCGTGATCGTCTCGCAGCTGCACCGCTCGCCGGGTGTGTTCTTCGAGCATGACAAGGGCAAGACGCACAGCTCGGGCAAGCTGTTGTTCTCCGCGCGCATCATCCCCTACCGCGGCTCCTGGCTGGACTTCGAGTTCGACCCCAAGGACATCCTGTACTTCCGCGTGGACCGTCGCCGCAAGATGCCGGTCACGATCCTGCTCAAGGCCATCGGCCTGAACCCGGAGTCGATCCTCGCGAACTTCTTCGTCAACGACAACTTCCGCCTGATGGACAGCGGCGCGCAGATGGAGTTCGTGCCCGAGCGCCTGCGCGGCGAGGTGGCGCGCTTCGACATCACCGACAAGTCCGGCAAGGTGGTGGTTGCCAAGGATAAGCGCGTCACGGCACGTCATACCCGTGAGCTGGAACAATCGGGCACGACGCACATCAGCGTGCCGGAAGACTTCCTGTTGGGCCGCGTCGTCGCGCGCAACATCGTCGATCCCGACACGGGCGAGATCCTGGCCAAGGCCAACGAAGAGCTGACGGAAGCGCTGCTCAAGAAGCTGCGTTCGGCAGGCGTGCAGGAGCTGCAGGCCATCTACACGAACGAGCTCGACCAGGGCGCCTACATTTCCCAGACGCTGCGCATCGACGAGACCGCGGACGAGTTCGCCGCCCGCGTGGCCATCTACCGCATGATGCGCCCCGGCGAGCCGCCGACGGAAGACGCCGTGCAGGCCCTGTTCCAGCGCCTGTTCTACAACCCGGACACCTACGACCTGTCGCGCGTGGGCCGCATGAAGTTCAACGCCAAGGTCGGCCGCAGCGAAGCCACGGGCCCCATGGTGCTGGACAATGACGACATCCTGTCGGTGGTGAAGATCCTGGTCGATCTGCGCAACGGCAAGGGCGAGGTGGACGACATCGACCACCTGGGCAATCGCCGCGTGCGCTGCGTGGGCGAACTGGCCGAGAACCAGTACCGCACGGGCCTGGCGCGCATCGAAAAGGCCGTGAAGGAGCGCCTGGGCCAGGCCGAGCAGGAACCGCTGATGCCGCACGACCTGATCAACTCCAAGCCGATCTCCGCGGCCCTGAAGGAGTTCTTCGGCGCCTCGCAGCTGTCGCAGTTCATGGACCAGACCAACCCGCTGGCCGAGATCACGCACAAGCGCCGTGTCTCCGCCCTGGGCCCGGGCGGCCTGACGCGCGAGCGCGCGGGCTTCGAGGTGCGCGACGTGCACGTCACGCACTATGGCCGTGTGTGCCCGATCGAGACGCCGGAAGGCCCGAACATCGGCCTGATCAACTCGCTGGCCCTGTACGCGCGCCTGAACGAGTACGGCTTCATCGAGACGCCGTACCGCCGCGTGGTGGACGGCAAGGTGACGAGCGAGATCGACTACCTGTCGGCCATTGAAGAGGGCAAGTACATCATCGCCCAGGCCAACGCCGCGCTGGACGAGGAAGGGCGCCTTACGGGCGACCTAGTGTCGGCGCGCGAGCAGGGCGAATCCACCCTGGTATCCGCCGAACGCGTGCAGTACATGGACGTGTCGCCCGCGCAGATCGTGTCGGTGGCCGCATCGCTCGTGCCCTTCCTGGAGCACGACGATGCCAACCGCGCGCTGATGGGCGCCAACATGTCGCGCCAGGCCGTGCCCGTGCTGCGTCCCGAGAAGCCCATGGTGGGCACGGGCATCGAGCGCGTGGCGGCTGTGGACTCGGGCACCGTGGTGACGGCGCGCCGCGGCGGCGTGGTGGACTATGTGGATGCGACCCGCATCGTGGTGCGCGTGCATGATGCCGAGGCCGTGGCCGGCGAAGTGGGCGTGGACATCTACAACCTCATCAAGTACCAGCGCTCCAACCAGAACACGAACATCCACCAGCGCCCCATCGTGAAGAAGGGCGATGTGCTGGCCAAGGGCGACGTGATCGCCGACGGCGCTTCGACCGACCTGGGCGAGATCGCCATCGGCCAGAACATGCTGATCGCGTTCATGCCCTGGAACGGCTACAACTTCGAGGACTCGATCCTGATCAGCGAGCGCGTCGTGGCCGAAGACCGCTATACCTCGATCCACATCGAGGAACTCGTGGTGATGGCGCGCGACACCAAGCTGGGCGCCGAGGAAATCACGCGCGACATCCCGAACCTGTCGGAGCAGCAGCTCAACCGCCTGGACGAGTCCGGCATCATCTACGTGGGCGCCGAAGTGCAGCCCGGCGACACGCTGGTCGGCAAGGTCACGCCCAAGGGCGAGACCACGCTCACGCCTGAAGAGAAGCTGCTGCGCGCCATCTTCGGCGAGAAGGCCTCGGACGTGAAGGACACCTCGCTGCGCGTGGACCAGGGCTCGTCCGGCACGGTGATCGACGTGCAGGTCTTCACGCGCGAAGGCATCCAGCGCGACAAGCGCGCGCAGCAGATCATCGACGACGAGCTCAAGCGCTTCCGCCTGGACCTGAACGACCAGCTGCGCATCGTCGAGGCCGACGCGTTCGACCGTATCGAGAAGCTGCTGGTGGGCAAGAAGGCCAATGGCGGCCCGCACAAGCTCGCCAAGGGCGCGACCATCGACAAGGAATACCTTGCCGGCGTGGAGAAGTTCCACTGGTTCGACATCCGCCCCGCCGACGAGGCCGTGGCCGCGCAGCTCGAATCCATGAAGAACGCGATGGAGCAGACGCGCCACAGCTTCGACCTAGCATTCGAGGAAAAGCGCAAGAAGCTTACGCAGGGCGACGAGCTGCCCGCGGGCGTGCTCAAGATGGTCAAGGTGTACCTGGCCGTCAAGCGCCGCCTGCAGCCCGGCGACAAGATGGCCGGCCGCCACGGCAACAAGGGCGTGGTCTCCAAGATCACGCCCGTGGAAGACATGCCGCACATGGCCGACGGCACGCCGGTCGACATCGTCCTGAACCCGCTGGGCGTGCCCTCGCGCATGAACATTGGCCAGGTGCTGGAAGTCCACCTGGGCTGGGCCGGCAAGGGCCTGGGCCAGCGCATCGGGGACATGCTGCGCGACCAGGCTAACGTTGCCGAGATGCGCAAGTTCCTCGGCGAGGTCTACAACTCGCGTGGCCGCAAGGAAGACCTGAGTCAGCTCTCGGACGACGAGGTCATGAGCATGGCCGCCAACCTCACGGGCGGCGTGCCTTACGCCTCGCCGGTGTTCGACGGCGCTTCCGAGGCCGAGATCAAGGACATGCTCAAGCTTGCCTACCCGGACGACATCAAGGAGCGCAAGGGCCTGACCGACACGCGCACCCAGGCCTGGCTCATCGACGGGCGCACGGGCGAGCGCTTCGAGCGCCCGACGACCATCGGCTACATGCACTACCTCAAGCTCCATCACCTGGTGGACGACAAGATGCACGCGCGCTCCACGGGCCCGTACTCGCTGGTCACGCAGCAGCCGCTGGGCGGCAAGGCCCAGTTCGGCGGCCAGCGTTTCGGCGAGATGGAAGTCTGGGCGCTGGAAGCCTACGGCGCCGCCTACGTGCTGCAGGAAATGCTGACCGTGAAGTCCGACGACGTGCAGGGCCGCACCAAGGTGTACGAGAACATCGTCAAGGGCGAACACGCCATCGAAGCGGGCATGCCCGAGTCGTTCAATGTGCTGGTCAAGGAAATCCGCTCCCTGGGCCTGGACATTGAGCTCGAGCGCTCTTAAATCAAAAAGGATAGGTTCACATGAAATCGCTACTCGACCTGTTCAAGCAATTCACGCCGGATGAGCATTTCGATGCCATCAAGATCGGCATGGCTTCGCCCGAGAAGATCCGTTCGTGGTCCTTCGGCGAGGTGAAGAAGCCCGAGACCATCAACTACCGCACGTTCAAGCCCGAGCGCGACGGCCTGTTCTGCGCCAAGATTTTCGGCCCCATCAAGGACTACGAGTGCCTGTGCGGCAAGTACAAGCGCCTGAAGCACCGCGGCGTGATCTGCGAGAAGTGCGGCGTGGAAGTCACGCAGACCAAGGTGCGCCGCGAGCGCATGGGCCACATCGACCTGGCCGCTCCCTGCGCACACATCTGGTTCCTCAAGAGCCTGCCCAGCCGCCTGGGCCTGGTGCTGGACATGACGCTGCGTGACATCGAGCGCGTGCTGTACTTCGAGGCCTACGTGGTGACCGATCCCGGCATGACGCCGCTGAAGAAGTTCAGCATCATGAGCGAGGACGACTACGACGCCAAGCGCAAGGAGTACGGCGATGAGTTCGTCGCCAAGATGGGCGCCGAGGGCATCAAGGAACTGCTCGAAGGCATCGACATCGAGATCGAGATCGAGAAGCTGCGCGGCGACCTGACCGGCTCCGAGGTCAAGGTCAAGAAGAACGCCAAGCGCCTGAAGGTCCTCGAAGCGTTCAAGAAGTCCGGCATCAAGCCCGAGTGGATGGTGCTGGAGGTGCTGCCCGTGCTGCCGCCAGACCTGCGTCCGCTGGTGCCGCTCGATGGCGGGCGCTTCGCGACGTCGGACCTGAACGACCTGTACCGCCGCGTCATCAACCGCAACAGCCGTCTGCGCCGCCTGCTCGAACTCAAGGCGCCCGAGATCATCGCGCGCAACGAAAAGCGCATGCTGCAGGAGGCCGTCGATTCGCTGCTGGACAACGGCCGCCGCGGCAAGGCCATGACGGGCGCGAACAAGCGCGCGCTCAAGTCCCTGGCCGACATGATCAAGGGCAAGAGCGGCCGCTTCCGCCAGAACCTGCTGGGCAAGCGCGTGGACTACTCGGGCCGCTCGGTCATCACCGTGGGCCCGACGCTCAAGCTGCACCAGTGCGGCCTGCCCAAGCTCATGGCGCTGGAGCTGTTCAAGCCCTTCATCTTCTCGCGCCTGGAGGCGATGGGCATCGCCACGACCATCAAGGCCGCCAAGAAGGAAGTGGAAGCCGGCACGCCCGTGGTGTGGGACATCCTGGAAGAGGTCATCAAGGAGCACCCGGTCATGCTGAACCGTGCTCCCACGCTGCACCGCCTGGGCATCCAGGCGTTCGAGCCGATCTTGATCGAAGGCAAGGCCATCCAGCTGCACCCGCTGGTCTGCGCGGCCTTCAACGCCGACTTCGACGGTGACCAGATGGCCGTGCACGTGCCGCTGTCGGTCGAGGCGCAGCTCGAGGCGCGCACGCTGATGCTGGCGTCGAACAACGTGCTGTTCCCGGCCTCGGGCGAGCCGTCGATCGTGCCGTCGCAGGACGTGGTGCTGGGCCTGTACCACGCCACCCGCGAGAAGATTAACGGCAAGGGCGAGGGCATGGTGTTCACCGACATCGCTGAGGTCCAGCGCGCGCTGGATGCAGGCGAGGTCGAGCTGGCCACCAGGATCAGCGTCCGCCTGACCGAGTGGAACAGGAACAAGGCCACGGGCGAGTTCGAGCCCGAGACCAAGCTCGTCGAGACCACAGTGGGCCGCGCACTGCTGTCCGAGATCCTGCCCAAGGGCCTGGCCTTCTCCAACCTGAACAAGGCGCTGAAGAAGAAGGAAATCTCGCGCCTCATCAACGCCTCGTTCCGCAAGTGCGGCCTGAAGGAAACCGTGGTGTTCGCAGACAAGCTGCTGCAGAACGGCTTCCGCCTGGCCACGCGCGCGGGCATCTCGATCTGCGTGGACGACATGCTTGTGCCGCCGCAGAAGGCCGAGATCATCGGCCGTGCCGAGCGGGAGGTGAAGGAGATCGAGCAGCAGTACGTCTCGGGCCTGGTGACGGCCGGCGAGCGCTACAACAAGGTGGTGGACATCTGGGGCAAGGCCGGCGACGAAGTCTCCAAGGTCATGATGCAGCAGCTCGCCAAGCAGAAGACCACCGACCGCCACGGCAAGGAAGTGGACCAGGAGTCGTTCAATTCCATCTACATGATGGCCGACTCGGGCGCCCGCGGCTCCGCGGCGCAGATCCGCCAGCTGGCCGGCATGCGCGGCCTGATGGCCAAGCCCGACGGCTCCATCATCGAGACGCCCATCACCGCGAACTTCCGCGAGGGCCTGAACGTGCTGCAGTACTTCATCTCCACGCACGGCGCCCGCAAGGGCCTGGCCGACACGGCGCTGAAGACGGCCAACTCGGGTTACCTCACGCGCCGCCTGGTGGATGTGACCCAAGACCTGGTGGTGACCGAGGAGGACTGCGGCACCTCCAACGGCTCGCTGATGCGCGCCATCGTCGAGGGCGGCGAGGTCATCGAGTCGCTGCGCGAGCGCATCCTGGGCCGCGTCGCGGCCGAGGACGTGCTGCACCCCGAGACCCGTGCCGTGCTGGTGCCCGCCGGCCGCATGCTGGACGAGGACCTGATCGAGGAAATCGAGGCCGCTGGCGTGGACGAGGTCAAGGTGCGCACCGCGCTGACCTGCGAGACGCGCTACGGCTTGTGCGCCAAGTGCTACGGCCGCGACCTGGGCCGCGGCGGCCTGATCAACCTCGGCGAGGCCGTGGGCGTGATCGCCGCCCAGTCCATCGGCGAGCCCGGCACGCAGCTGACCATGCGCACGTTCCACATCGGCGGCGCGGCATCGCGCGCGGCCGTGGCGTCCAGCGTCGAGGCCAAGAGCAACGGTGTCATCGGCTTCAACGCCACGATGCGCTACGTGACCAACACCAAGGGCGAGCTGGTGGTGATCGCTCGCTCCGGCGAGGTCATCATTCAGGACGAGCATGGCCGCGAGCGCGAGCGCCACAAGGTGCCCTACGGCGCCACGCTGACGGTGAAGGCCGACCAGCAGATCAAGGCCGGCACCATCCTGGCCAACTGGGATCCGCTGACCCGTCCCATCATCACCGAGTTCGCCGGCACGGCCAAGTTCGAGAACGTCGAGGAAGGCCTGACGGTGGCCAAGCAGGTGGACGAGGTCACGGGCCTGTCCACGCTGGTGGTGATCGACCCCAAGCGCCGCGGCTCCGCCAAGGTGGTGCGTCCGCTGGTCAAGCTCATCGATGGCCACGGCCAGGAGGTGAAGATCCCCGGCACCGACCATTCGGTGACGATCGGCTTCCAGGTGGGCGCGCTGATCCAGGTGCGCGACGGCCAGGAAGTGGGCCCCGGCGAAGTGCTGGCGCGCATCCCCGTTGAAGGCCAGAAGACCCGCGACATCACGGGCGGCCTGCCGCGCGTGGCCGAGCTGTTCGAGGCTCGCAGTCCCAAGGACAAGGGCATGCTGGCCGAGATCACCGGCACCGTGTCGTTCGGCAAGGAGACCAAGGGCAAGGTGCGCCTGCAGATCACCGACCCGGACGGCAAGGTGTGGGATGAACTCGTGCCCAAAGAAAAGAACGTGCTGGTGCACGAGGGCCAGGTCGTCAACAAGGGCGAGCTGATCGTGGACGGCCCGGCCGATCCGCAGGACATCCTGCGCCTGCTGGGCATCGAGGAGCTCTCGCGCTACATCGTCGATGAGGTGCAGGACGTGTACCGCCTGCAGGGCGTGAAGATCAACGACAAGCACATCGAGGTGATCGTTCGCCAGATGCTGCGCCGCGTCGTGGTCGAGAACCCCGGCGAGTCCAGCTACATCGCGGGCGAGCAGGTCGAGCGTTCGGAGATCCTCAACACCAACGAGCAGCTGCAGTCCGAGGGCAAGATTCCCGCCACGTACACCAACGTGCTGCTGGGCATCACCAAGGCGTCGCTGTCCACCGACTCGTTCATCTCCGCCGCGTCGTTCCAGGAAACGACCCGCGTGCTCACCGAGGCTGCCATCATGGGCAAGCGCGACGAGCTGCGCGGCCTGAAGGAGAACGTCATCGTCGGTCGCCTGATCCCTGCAGGCACGGGCCTGGCCTACCACCAGGCGCGCAAGGTCAAGGACGCCATGGACGAGGCCGAGCGCCGCGCCATCGCCGAGGCCGAGGCCGCCGAGCTGGCCAGCGCGGGTGCCGAGGGCGCGGCCGCCGAGATAGACGGCAGCGCCGACGCGGCGGATTAAGCCGCCAGCCCCGCACTTCCCATGCGGGCACTGAACGCTCCCGGCTTGCCAGTCAGGCAGGCCGGGAGTTTCTTTTTTGTCTTGCTGCAAGGGGCGGGCCAGCCGCCCTGGTCGTGAACATGTGGACCACCTGGATTCTTCTGGCGCTGCTGCTGTTCTGGGCGGTGGGCGCCTACAACCGGCTTATCCGTCTGCGGTCGGCCGCCATGCAGGCCTTTGGCGCGCTGGACGCGCACATGCTGCGCTGGATGGCCCTGCTGGGGGAGTACGAGGCATCGCGCGCAGCGCCCGCCGATTCCGAGGGCGCCCAGGGCGCCGCCCGGTCAGCAGAGCAGGACGATGCCCATGCCGCCCTGTGGGCAGCCGCGACCCAGCTGAGCGCCTCGCTGGCCGTGGCGCGCGCACGGCCGCTGGACGCGGATGCCGCGGCTGCGCTGTCGGCCGCGGCGCAGGTGCTCGATACCGCTTGGCAGACCGTCGTGCGCGAGGCGGCGCAGACCAGCGAGGGCGTTGCCCCGCCCGCGCTGGCGCCCTGGGTGCAGCGGCGCGAGCAGGTCGCGCTGCAAAGCGATGCGGCGCGGCGCCAGTTCAATGACGCGGTGCTCTTGTACAACCATGCCGTGGCCCAGTTCCCGGCCAGCCTGCTGGCCTGGCTGTTCGGCTTGAAGAAGGGGCGTACGCTGTGAGCGCGCATCCCCATCCTTCCCCGGGCGCCGCATCGGCGGCGCTGTCCAGGCTGCTTGATGCGACCGCCTCGGCGCTGCAGGCCATACGCGCCGGGCAGTCGGGCACGGCGGCGCTGGCCGCCACCGATGCCGCCCTGCGCCCCGCGGTGCAGGCGCTGCTGTTCCAGGTGCTGCGCAATCTGGGCCGCGCCCAGGCGCTGCGCCGCCTCCTGGCGCCGCGCAAACCCCCGCCGCGCGTGGACGCCCTGCTGTGCACGGCGCTGGCGCTGGCCTGGGAGCCCGAGTCGGCGCCCTACGAGCCGTTCACTCTGGTCAATCAGGCGGTGGAGGCCGCCAAGCGCAGCCCGGCGAGGCACGGCAGCGCCGCATTCATCAATGCCTGCCTGCGGCGCTTCCTGCGCGAGCGCGAGGGGCTGGTGGCCGCCACGCAGGGCGACGAGACCGCCGTCTGGAACCACCCCGCCTGGTGGATACAGCGCCTGCGCCGCGACCATCCCCAGTGTTGGCAGCAGATACTGCAGGCCAACAACGCTCCCGCGCCCATGGTCCTCAGGGTTGCAAGGCAAAAAAGCACCTCAGCGCTTTACCAGAAAGCACTTGCAGCTATCAATATTGAATCTACCGCAGTGGGCGGCTGGGGCGTGGTGCTGGCCCGCCCCGTGCCGGTGCAGCGGCTGCCCGGGTTCGACGAGGGCGTGGTGTCGGTGCAGGACGCGGCCGCGCAAATGGCGGCGCCGCTGCTGCTCGATGGGCTGGATGCGGGCAAGTCGCTGCGCCTGCTCGACGCCTGCGCCGCGCCCGGCGGCAAGACGGCGCACCTGCTCGAATGGGCGGCCGCGCTGCAGGCGCCCTGGCAGGTCACGGCGCTGGAGGTGGATGTGGTTCGTGCCGAACGCATCCACGACAACCTGCGCCGCCTGGGGCTGAGCGCCCAGGTGCTGGTGGCCGACGCCGGCAGGCCCGAGGCCTGGTGGCAGCAGGCCAGCGGCGGCGAGCCCTTCGACGCCATCCTGCTGGACGCGCCCTGCACGGCGTCGGGCATCGTGCGCCGCCACCCGGACGTGCGCTGGCTGCGCCGCGAGAGCGACGTGGCGCAGCTGGCCGCGCTGCAGGCGCGCCTGCTGGCCGCGCTGTGGCCGCTGCTCAAGCCCGGTGGGCGCATGCTGTACTGCACCTGCTCGGTGTTCCGCGCGGAAGGAGATGCGCAGATCCAGGCGTTTCTTGCGCACAACACCGATGCGCGTTTGCTGCCGTCTGCGGGCCACTTATTCCCCGGTAGCCCGGACAAGCATGGTGCGCTCCGGGACAATGGGCCGGGTGAGCACGACGGTTTCTTTTACGCATTGCTGCAAAAAGCCGCCTGAGCGGCCGTGGCACCCCCGATTGCACTGGAGGCACTGGTGTGCCTTGTTCGCCTGCCTGCTCGCCCTCTGGGCGCTGCCTTCGGCCGTGCGCGCCCAGCACCACGGCGAGGTCGCCGACCTGCAGTTGGAGCGCACGGCCGAAGGCCTGCTCCTGAGCGCCGCCTTGCAGCTGGAGCTGCCCGAGGTGGTTGAGGATGCGCTGTACAAGGGCATCTCCATGCACTTCATCGCCGAGGCCGAGGTGGTGCGCCAGCGCTGGTATTGGTCCGACAAGACCGTGGCGCGCGCTACGCGCTTCCTGCGCCTGAACTACCAGCCGCTCACGCGCCGCTGGCGCCTGACGCAGTCGCCCGTGCCGTTCGCTGCCAACGGCCTGGGGGTGTCGCTGGGCCAGAACTTCGAGGAACTGCCCGACGCGCTCTCGGCCATGCAGCGCATCGCCCGCTGGAAGATCGCGGACGAGGCGCAGATCGACGAAGGCGTGCCCTACGTGGTCAACTTCCAGTTCCGTCTCGACATGTCGCAGCTGCCGCGGCCGTTGCAGATCGGTGCCGTGGGGCGCTCGGGCTGGGACATCGTGCTGGCGCGCAGCGTGCGCCTGCCTGCAGCGGAGGCCGCGCGATGAGCGACAAGGGGATCCGCCCCGCCGCATCCGCGCGCAAGGCGGCCAGCCGCGCGCGCGCCATGCGCTGGGCTCTGGGGCTGGGTGCCGGGGTGATGAGCGCCATCGGTTTGGTGCTGCTGTTCCTGCTCACCCAGGCCACCAACAACCGCGCGCTGTACGAGCGCAACTTCGCCTGGCTGCTGGGCGTGAACGTGCTGGTGGCGCTGGTGCTGCTGGCCGTGCTCGTCTGGGGTGCAGTGCGTCTGGCCGTGCGCCTGAAGCGCGGGCGCTTCGGCAGCCACCTGCTGATCAAGCTGGCGGGCATCTTCGGGCTGGTGGGGGTGATACCCGGACTGCTGATCTACGTGGTGTCCTACCAGTTCGTGTCGCGCTCCATCGAAAGCTGGTTCGACGTCAAGGTCGAGGGCGCCTTGTCCGCCGGCGTGAGCTTGGCGCGCGTCACGCTGGACACCATCGCCAGCGACTTGGCCACCAAGACGCGCAGCGCCAGCACCCAGCTCGCGCAGGTGCCCGATGCTGCGGCGGGCCTGGTGCTCGAGCGCATGCGCGACCAGCTGGGGGCCACCGACCTAGTGCTGTGGAATGCTGCGGGCCAGCCCGTGGCGGGCGTGGGGAAGTCGCGCTATTCGCTCAACCCCGAGCGCCCGAGCGTGCAGCAATTCCGCATGGCGCGCCAGGAGCGCATCAGCTTCCAGATCGAGGGCCTGGACGACATCAGCGATCCCATGGCCGCCGAAAACGCGCGCGTGCGCACGCTGGTGCTCGTGGCCAACCCCGGCGTGGGGCTACTGGCCGAGCCGCGCTACGTGCAGGCCACGCTGCCCCTGCCTCAGGCCCTGGTGGCCAACGCCATCGCCGTGCAGGAGGCCAACCGCGAGTACCAGGAGCGCGCGCTGGCGCGCGTAGGCCTGCGGCGCATGTACATCGGCACGCTCACGCTGAGCCTGTTCCTGGCCGTCTTTGGCGCGGTGCTGCTGGCCGTGGTCCTGGGCAATCAGCTGGCGCGCCCCTTGCTGGTGCTGGCCGACGGCGTGCGCGAGGTCGCGGCGGGCAACCTGGGCCCGAAAGCCGCGCTGCAAGGCAAGGACGAGCTCGGCGGGCTGACGCGCTCCTTTGCCCTGATGACCCAGCAGCTGGCGGACGCGCGCTCCGCGGTCGAGCAGAGCATGGGCGAACTCGATGCGGCGCGCGGCAATCTACAGACCATTCTGGACAACCTCACCGCCGGCGTCATCGTGCTCGACCGGCAGGGCGTCATCCGCTCGTCCAACCCGGGCGCCACCCGCATCCTGCGTGCGCCGCTGGCGGCCTACGAGGGCAAGCCCCTGGTCGAAGTCCCTGGCCTGGCCGATTTCGCGGCCACGGTGCAGCGGCACTTCGACACCTTCGCGCTCGAGCGCGACCACCACGGGCTGGACCATTGGCAACACCCGTTCGAGCTGCATGCCTCGGGCGGCGGCCTGGCCGCGCAGGGCACCAGCCTGGTGGTGCGCGGCGCGGAGCTGCCCAACGATGAACGCCTGCTGGTGTTCGACGACATCTCGGAGATCGTCTCGGCCCAGCGCGCCCAGGCCTGGGGCGAGGTCGCGCGGCGCCTGGCGCACGAGATCAAGAACCCCCTCACCCCGATACAACTGTCCGCCGAGCGACTGGAGCGCAAGCTGGCCGGCAAGCTGCCGGACGCGGAACAGGCCGTGCTCACCAAGTCGGTCAAAACCATCGTGGACCAGGTGGATGCCATGAAGCGCCTGGTCAACGAGTTCCGCGACTACGCCCGCCTGCCCGCTGCCGAGCTGCACCCGCTGGATCTCAACGCACTCATCACCGACGTGCTGCACTTGTACGACCCCGAGACCGCCCAGGTGCCCGTGCGGGCTGAGCTCGACGAGCGTTGCCCCCTCATACGGGGCGACGCGCAGCAGCTGCGCCAGGTGGTGCACAACCTGTTGCAGAACGCCCAGGACGCCACCCAGCAGGCCGCCGAGCAGCAGGGCTCGGCGCCCGCCGCGGTGCGCATCGGCACGCGCTGGAACGATGCGGCGCAGCGCGTGCGGCTCACGATATCCGACTGTGGCCCGGGCTTCCCGCCGCATATCCTGCAGCGTGCGTTCGAGCCCTACGTCACCACCAAGCCGCGCGGCACGGGCCTGGGCCTGGCGGTCGTCAAGAAAATTGCAGACGAACATGGAGCCAGGATCGATCTGGTCAACCGCGTGGAAGGCGATGTGGTGGTGGGCGCCCAAGTGTCGCTATCATTTGCCCCTGAAACGGCGGTAGCGTTGTAACGGCAACGCGGCCCGTGCAGTAAGGGTGCATTTACACACATGGCAAACATTCTGGTGGTCGACGACGAACTGGGCATCCGGGACCTGTTGTCAGAAATCCTGAACGACGAGGGACACAGCGTGGACCTGGCCGAAAACGCCACGCAGGCACGCAGCGCACGCCTGTCCGCCAACTACGACTTGGTGCTGCTCGACATCTGGATGCCGGACACCGATGGCGTCTCACTGCTCAAGGAATGGGCCATGGCGGGCGCGCTGACCATGCCCGTGATCATGATGAGCGGGCACGCCACCATCGACACCGCGGTGGAGGCTACCCGCATCGGGGCGTTCTCGTTCCTGGAAAAGCCCATCACCATGCAAAAGCTGCTCAAGGCCGTGGAGCAAGGCTTGGCACGCAGCACCGCTGGCCAGCCGCAGGCGGCTCCTGCCCCTGCCAACGCCGCCGCGGTGCCGCCATCGGGCATGGTCCTTGGGGGCAATGGCGCGCAGCCTGCCGCGCATGTCACACCGGCGGCCGAATCGCTGCCGCTGTCGCACCAGGGTTTCAACCTCGACCGTCCTCTGCGCGAGGCGCGTGACGGCTTCGAAAAGGCCTATTTCGAATTCCACCTGGCCCGCGAGGGCGGCTCCATGACCCGTGTCGCTGAAAAAACGGGGCTGGAGCGCACCCACCTCTATCGCAAGCTGCGACAGCTGGGCGTGGATCTGGGGCGGAACAAGCGCAGCGGATGAGCAAGACAAATTCTCAAAGTCTGGCATTGTCCTGATTTGTCAGGCTATAATGCGAGGCTCAGGCCCGGTAGCTCAGTCGGTAGAGCAGAGGATTGAAAATCCTTGTGTCGGCGGTTCGATTCCGTCCCAGGCCACCATTCAATGGTCTAAGTGCGTCTATCTTAGACCGACTGCCCTAGGTGTATCAAGCACTTAGGGCTTTTTTTTGTCTTTTGCCGTCCAATCAAGGCCTGCTAAATCCGGGCTTTTTGGGGGGTAAAAGACGGGGTATACCCCCCAAGGCTCGGGGTGGGGGTACTTTTTTACCCCCCCCCCGACACATCAACACCAGCTCCCGATGCCATGAGCGCCCTTACTCCACCAATTGGGCCACCAGGTCAACATGCTGGCGCCCCACTAGGTCAGGCAGCACCGCAGTGACGTCGTAACCCTTGGCGCCCACCAGCACGCGCATGCCTGCATTCAGGTCAGTGCGAAAGCGCACGCGGATGCTGGCCCGGACGATGGACGCCTCGGCATCAGAGCGGATGGACTCGCTGCCACTCAGGTGACGCACGTTGGCCCACAGCGTGGCATGGTCTGCCCAGGCTTCGGGCAAGTGACCTGCCCCCATTGACCGTGCCAACAGATTGGAGAAGTCCGGGGTTGAAGGTTAATCGAAGTTTTGTTTCTGCTCACTGCCAGCAGCACCGCCAGCGCGCTGGCGGTGCTGCTGGGCGAATCGTGCCGGCGGGATGCGTCCCAAACTGCTGTGCGGCCTGACCTCGTTGTAATCCCGCCGCCAATGTGCAATGCACTCCCGGGCCTGTGACAAGGATTCAAACCACTGCTCGTTGAGGCATTCATCTCTGAACTTGCCGTTGAAGCTCTCGATGTAGCCGTTCTGCATGGGCTTGCCCGGCTCAATCAGGATGTGCCGAATCCCGTTCTTGTGCGTCCAGGCCAGGAACGCCCGACTGGTGAACTCCGGGCCATTGTCCGTTCGCACTGTTGCCGGGTAGCCACGGAACCTTGCCACTTGGTCGAGCACGCGCGTGACGTACTGGCCCGAGATGCCGTAGTCCACCGTGATGTCCACGGACTCCTTGCTGAAGTCATCCACCACCGTCAGATACTTGATGCGCCGTCCACTGGACAGACTGTCCGAGACGAAATCCATGCTCAGCACCTCGTTGATATTCCTGGCCAGTTGCAGCGACACACGCTCTTGCGCTGGGCGTTTGACTTTGCGGCGCTTCTTCACCGTCAGGTTGGCCTGCCGGTACAGCCGATAGATGCGCTTGTGGTTCACCCCCGGAAACTGCTGGCGCAGCATGTCGTGGATGCGCCGGTAGCCGAATCGGCGGCGCACCAAGGCCGTTTGCCGAATCTGTTCACCCAGGGTGGCGTTGAGCTCGCTGGGCTGCGGTGGGTGGCGGTAGCTGTCTCGGGATAGCCCCACAAGGCGGCAGGCGTGCCGCTCCGAGAGGTGATGCTGCTCAATCATCTGCCGGATGGCATCGCGGCGCGCCTGTGGGGCTAGCGCTTTACCCCGAAGACGCTCTTGAGGGCGTGGATGTCCAGGTGGGCTTCGGCCAGCAGTTTCTTGAGCTTTGCGTTCTCGCTCTCAAGCTCGCGCAGGCGCTGGGCCTCTGAGACCTGCATGCCGCCGAACTTGGCACGCCATTTGTAAAACGTGGCCTGGCTGAAGCCGCCGCTGCGGCACAACTCGGGGATGCCCATGCCGGCTTCGGCCTGTCGCAAGAAGCCAATGATTTGTTCGTCGCCGAACCTGCTCTTCTTCATGTCCGTCATTCTCCTGGGTTGACGGGCTTCTCTCGTTTATTGTGGTACGGCTGGTGGGGGGCAGGTCACAAGGGCGATCCCCAATCGTCCACGCCTCCCGTGCGCTTTTGGACGATGACGCGGGTATTGAGGTCACCGGCTCTCATGCGTACACCCGGTACGGTGCCAGCAGGCGCTCAAACGTCGGGTTCTTGGACAGCGGGCGCTCGATCAGTTCTTCGCGGTGGGTGTACAGCGTGCCCACCAGCAGCAGCGCGGCGGCTTTCACCGGAGCGGGTGCGGTGGCGTCCAGTGGCGTGGGCGAGTTGATGTAGTCGCCTACCGATGCCGTGGCGGCGTCGATCATGGATTGCAGCAGCGCATCTTCCTCGCTGTGGTCGATGCGGCAGTGCAGTTTCACTTCGGTCAGGGTCAGCATTTGATTTCTTTCAAATGGTTGGAATAGGTGCCAGCCGCGTGACAGGGTTGCTTGCGCAAGCCCGAAAGGCGTCACCGCTGGCTGTCGGGGTTCGTTGTCGCCGCGCCACTCACCGACTAAGGCGCGTCCGGTCTGCGGCTTTCGCCCCCGCACCGGCACGGGCTGTTAAACAAAAGTGAAGGCGTCGAAGCTCACGTTCTGCGCCTCGGTGGCCCTCGATGCCACGCCCATAGCCATGGCCAGGGCCTGTAATCCGTCTATGCGTCCGGTAGCCTTGGCCTTGTCCAGCTTCCGGGCCCCGGTCGGGTCTTTCGTCACCACGGCATTGGCGGCGCACATGGTCAGCACCGGGTGGCCACCGTGGGCGATGCGCCCATTCAGCAGCTCGGCTTCCAGCGCATCCAGGGCGGGCGCCATGTCTTTAAAACCCTGGCCCCACTCCACCAGTGGCAGGTCCGCGCCGATCTTGTCCAGCTCCTTGCGCAGCAGCTCGATGCGCCAGCGGTCATAGGCGATGGCCTGCACGTCCAGCTCGGACAGCAGCGCGGCCATGTCTTGCGCGACGTGCTCATAGTCCACCGTGGCGCCTGGCGTCGTGTGCAGCAGGCCCTGGCGTGCCCACAGGTCATAGGGCGCGCGGTCGCGGCGGGCGCGGTCGGCCAAGCCGATTTCAGGCGTCCAGAAGTGGCACTGCACCTGCCACACGTCATCCACTTGGCCCACGATCACCAGGGCCGTGAGGTCGGTACGGGCGGATAGATCCAGGCCAACGAACACCGGGCCATCCAATTGGGCAGTGACTGCCCGATTGCAGGACTGCCACACGTCCGGGCTGATGAATGGGGAGACAGTCGAAACCCTTTGGTTTAACAGTAGGTTCCGCGCGGTGTTCTCCATGCTCGGCATGCGCTGCGCCTGCGTCATCTGCTCCTTGAGGTCGTCCAGGCTGCGGAACAGGCCCAGGGCGGGGTTAGCGGCCTTCCAGGCGCTTTCGTCCAGTAGGTCACAGCCTGCGGGGGCTTCATACACGCGGCAGACGATGCGCGGGTCATTGGACTGGCGGGCATCGTCAATCCATGTCGAAAGCAAGTCGGCATCGTTGGCGGCGGCGGTGCTGATGGCGATCAGCAGCGGCTCGGCGTGTGCCCCCTGGCTGGTGGTGATGGCGTCCACAAAGTCGGACTGCGGGCCACGAACCTGGCCGATTTCGTCCAGGATGGCCAGCACCGGGGAAAGGCCGTGGGCGGTCTTGCCGTCGGCGGCCAGCGCCTTGAACTCCACGTTCAGCGGCAGGCCATCAAGAACGCGGCCACGCCGATCCTGTCGCGCACGCTCAACGTCTCGACGTCGTTCATCGCCCAGATCAAGAACTGGCGCGGGTCGTCTGTGACTGGCGGCTCGGGGTTGTAGCCCGCCCTGCGGCGCGCCAAGGCCTCGATGATGGCGGGGTACTGTGCCAGACGGCTGCCGGTCTGCCTGGCGCTGCCGGCCGCGTAGCCGGCTGCACGGGCTGCTGCTGCGAAGGTGGCGCCACCATGCACAGCATCCACGAAGGCGCGCTGTCGGGGCTTCAGGCGGTGCGGTGTCATCTTTTTGTGCTGTGAGGGGGGAAATATTCTGCGCGTGGGATACCGGTGAGGTTTCCGAGAATTCCGCGCTGTGAAAAATTGACCTCCCGCCCCCTGTTCTGACTGGTCCGGTCGGCGGTCGGCAGGGTCAACCTTTCAATTGCGGATGCGGGAAGTTTCGGAACCGGCCGGTTTCCAGGGGGTTGGCCCAAAAATGGACCGACTACCCCCCCGAAGCCGGGCGACCATGCCCCGATGGCTTGGGGCATGCGCCGATCACGCCAGGTCATAGACAGTCACCGAGACAGCAGCCCGGCAGTGCAGTAGCGCCAGCAGTGCCCAGCGCTCGCCCTCGGTCAGGACGGCCGGATGGGTCAGACCCACCAGGTCACCGGTGTCGAACTCGATGATCGTCATTGCCCTGTCTGGCAGGTCATCGTGGGGGTCCGACTCCACCGACACCGGCCGGGCCGCAGCCGGAACGCCTGCGCCCTCTACAGCTTGCAGCAGTGCCGCAACGACGTTGTACTGCTCGGTCATTGTTTACCCTCCAGCGCCTCGATGCGGGCGCGCAGCTCGGCTATCTCGTTGATCAGTTCGCCGACCGCTGCACCGAGAACTTCTGGTGCCAGGACGTCGGCACTCTTCGGCACGGCAAGCATGGACTTGGCGATACGCTCGGTAAGCGCCTTTGCGTAGCTGTCGGTCATGCGCCACCTCCAGTCAGGAACCGCAGCAGGCCGGTCTTGTGCCGCTCGGGTTGCGGTGCGCTCTCCAGCTCGTTGACGCGCTTCTCCAGCTCGGCGATGCGGGCCAGCAGCGGCGCGGTGTGTTTGTTGATCTCCAGCTCGATGAAACGAGGGATGCCGATCAGTGCGTTGTGGTCGCTCATTACCAGGTACCTCCGGTGATGTAGGTGGCGACGCTGCCGGCGCGCACGGCCCAGCCTCGGTGCAAGACGGCCTTGATGGCGACGGCGTCGGTTTGGAACAGGGACACCAACTGTTCGGGCGCAGTGGGCGGCTCGGTCGGGGCGTCAGAGAGTTGCAGCGTGGCGGACTCGGCGCGGGTGATCTCGGCGCCGGCATCGCGGTCAACGATGATGCCGGACTGGTCGATCAAGATCAGCTTCCCGGCAGCGGTCGCGCTGGTCAAGGCCGGCAGGCCCAGTAGTTCACCACCGTTCGGGCCGATGCCAGGGAACGATGCGGCTCCGCCTGTACCGCGCAGGCCTGCGACCTTTGCGGCGGCAGCGGGGGAGAGAACCCAGGCCGCATCGCGCAGATCACCACCAGCCGCCAGCAGCAGCTCGATAGCCTTCTGCAGGTCGGCATCGACTCCGGTGGTGTTGACGCCAACAGACACCGCAGTCGGTGCGCCGTTGAGGATCGAGCCGGTCACGGTCGGATCGAGGAACACCGCGTCCTCGGCCGCGCCTGTTGCAGCCGCCAGGTCGAGCCCCAGCGCGATGTCAGTCTCGATGCCGGGGACGGCCAGCAGCTCACGGGTCGCCAGGGATACGCCCGCAACCTTGGGCTTGCTGTCGATCTGGATGCCCACCAACGATGCGCGACTGATGGGGATCGGCTTGCGCTCGCCCACGCGGAAGGCGGCCGCGCCCGCACCGAAGGCGATCACGCGGGTTTTTGTGGGGACACGGCGGGCCTTGTCCAGCCGGCTCAGGACGGCATAGGGGCGCAGTGCGGCCATGAAGTCGGCGGTGATGGTGTCGGCGGGAAGGCTGCCCAGGTGCAGGCCGGGCACGGCGGCTTTCATCACGCGGCCGATGGCGTCTTTCTCGACCCAGTTCTGTGCCTCGATGAAGGCCGCGGCAGCATCCATGTCGTCGGACATGGCAAGGCTTCGGATCAGGCGCCCCACCGAGCGCCCGGCGGACTGGCCAGGACCGGCGGCAACAACATCGAGCGCGCCTCGGGCTCGGGCAAGCGCGTTTCGGGAAATGTCGTCCATGTGGTGTCCTTTCGCAGGAATGGCCCATCAGCGGACGGATGCCGTAGGCCAGTTGAAGATGTACCCAGCCTGACAGGTCAGAACAAAATGGCTCAGCCGGCAGCTATTTTTCTGAGGTACTCGAAGTGCTCAGGGAACGGTGCCCGGAACTGCGGGACGCTGGCGTTTTCAGCGCGCAGATGGTCCAGCGCGGCAGTGGCGCAGGCGTACAGCGCCAGGGCCATCGGCCCGGCCTTCTCGCGCTTTGTCGGGCCTTCCAGCTCGCGCCAGGCGTCGAACACGGCATCGGCCAGCACGCCCGGCAGCACGGTGCCCAGCTCCAGCGCCAAGGCTTCGCGCCCATGGGCAGCACGCCAGGCGCGGATGGCGGCCACGTCGTACAACGCGGCATGCCCGCGTCCACGCCGGCCAGGAACGCAGGGGCAGCCCAGCCGGCGCCAGCGCTTCAAGGTCGGCACCGAGATTTCCAGCTCGCGGGCGGCAGCGTCAATCGGCAGCATCGGCGGCACCCCCGTAGGTCTGCTTGAAATGATCCAGCAGATCAGCCCGCAGATGCGGCGGCGTGGCCAGCACGTCCTGGCGCATCTGCTCGCGTGCCTGCTCACCATCGCCGTGGGCATCGCAGGCCCGCATGGTGGCGGCCAGCAGTGCTTCGGTCAGTCGGGCGGCCTCACGGATGCGCTCGATCAGCTCCGGTTTGTGGTCCCGGACAGCAGCGCGCTGTTCGCCGGTCAGCCGGCCGGCGGGCACCACGATGCCGGCGCCGTCTGGCGTCAAAGCGGGGGTGATGCCGCAGGCCAGCAGGTCGGCCAGGATGGCTTCGGCGGTCATAGAACCTCCGTGTTTTGGGCAAGTTGCTCATCAACTTGCTCAACTTGCTCATCGTTTGAAGGTTGAGCAAGTTGAGCAACTTGGATGAGCAAGTTGGGTATGGACCAATACCAGCCGCCTTCTGACTTGCGCTTTTTCACGCCGAGCGCATCTGACGCGCGGCGGACGGTCGCCCAGGAAATCCCAGCCTCCTTGGCCTCGGCTTGCACGGTTTTGGTCGGTGTCGGCCCATCGGACAGAAGTTGGGTCAAGAACTCCTGCGCGGCGTCCCTGGCGCTTGTGCCGCCGTCGCCATCGGCTTCATCGGGATCGGTCAGCAACTCGCGGGCCGATCCTTCCACCGCCTTGCCCCACGCGACGCGCGATGCCTGAATGCCGGGGATAGGCTCACTCTGCATCAGGTGGTACTCGAACCCGCCATCGTCCGGGCCGATGTTGGATTTACTGCGCGCCAGCACGCGGGCATCCTTGCCGTCTTCCTCGCCCTTGACCTTGGCGGCCACCATGACGATGCGGGCCACCGCCGAGAACGCCACGCTGCCCACCACGCGCTGCGTCGGGTCCGTGCCCTGGCCGCCCTTGCTGAAGTGCGTGATTCCCAACACCGCACAGCCGCAGGCAGAGGCCAGGTCCACCAGCGGCTGCAAGGCCCGCCGCACCTCGGTGTTCTTGTGCGAGTCGCCCGTGACGGCCGACACCACCGGGTCCACGATCAGCAACTGGATGCCGCCGATGCGCTCGATGGCCGCATGCAATTGCACCAGGTCGCGGGCGGGATCGAAGGGCACCACCTCACCGTCGCGGCGGGCGCCGTCGATGAAGAAGCACCGCTCCTTCTTCGCCCCGGATGCCAGCAGCCGAGGCAGCAGCGTGTCGGCCGCATCGTCTTCACCGGACCAGATCAGGATGTTGCCCTGCTCGCAGCGGCTGCCGTCCGGCCAGCGCCCGCCGATGGTGGCGGTTGCGGCCATCGCCAGCGCCAGCGTAGTCTTGCCCTGGCCAGGCGCGCCCGCCAGGATGTGCAGCTTGCCGCGCGCCAGCCAGTGCTGCCATAGCCAGCGAACTGGCTGCGGCGTCAGGTCGGCACCGCAGGTCAGCACCACGCTGTCAGCCATGAAGTGCGGCGCATCATCCAGCGGCGGCAAGACAGGATCGAACTTGCTGGCCATCGTTTCGTAGTCGTCGCGCTTCATGCGAACACCTCCATGATGCGGCTGATGCGCCCGGATGCCGTCAGCAGGCGGGACAGGTCAATCTGCGTCAGCACCACGCCGTGGGCGACATTCGCAGCGGCCACGGCCACCAAGTTGGCTTCGGCGGCCAGCACCACCAGCGCGTCGCGGGCGGGAAGGGGCGTAGGGCGGGTGCGGCCTACGTCCTTGCCGTCATCGACCCACGCGCCCAGTTCCTTCGCGGCGTCGATGAAGCCCAGGCCATGGGCAGCTTGGTGATAGGCCAGTACGTCGCCGCCACGGGCGCCGCAGCCGGTCATGCACACGAAGCTGCCGCTGTCGGTGTTAATGCGCAGGCTGTCGGTGCTGCCGTGGAAGTTGCATGCGGTGGTGCGCCACTTGCCCTTGCGCTCTTTGAACGCCAGCCCTTGGGACTCGTAGTAGCTCACCGGCTCGGGGAGTCGGGTTTTGTCGAAGCTCATGACGCCCCCCTTACTTGGCAGCAAGGTCAGAGATCAGCTTGTCAATGTCGGCGCTGCGCCAGCAGGTGGTACGCGGCCCCAGCTTTACCGGCTGGGGGAAACGCCCCGTCTTGACGCCTGCCCACCATGTGGCGCGGCTCACGGGAACACGTTGCAGCACGCCGGGCAGGCGCAGGAGGGTTTCGCTTGAAGTTGGGGATGCTGTAGTCATCGGTGCTTTCGACGGTTTAGAAGAAAAGCACCGGAGCCACAAAACGGCACTGCAATTGACGCACATGACCAATGCTGTATGCATGGCCAGTGGTGCATTAAATGCACTCCCGATGTTAGGATGACGTCGCTTGGCCTCGACAACTAAGCAACGCATCCGGTTCTCCGGTGCACTAGAGCCCCCCTCTACCGTTGGCGCGGTTTTGGGGGGTTCGCCTTTTCAGACTCCCGTACATCCGTACAGGTCTAATTAGGTTGACACACTATATCCTGTGGTTTGCGCGTCCGTCATTGCATATGTCTGTGGATAACGTGTGTGCGCCCTGTGGTGTGCGGGTGGGAACAAGACTTTTCCACAGCAGTTGGCAACTTAGACTCGTCGGGAGCTTGTTTCGACGGGTTTTTACTCGGGAACCCGCATGGATTAAGGCCTTCATCCATTTGCGGTTGGTAGTCGTGGTTGCACATGTCGATGTCCTTGCTAGCCTTGTAGATGGTTAGCGAAGATGTGGCGGTCGTACACGTTGATGTAGTTGCCGCGCCTGTCGTTGTGGTCGTAGCGCATGTGGTTCTGGTCGAACGCGGTGTCCTGCATGTCCTCGTCGAGGATCAGCCTAGGGCTGGCGAATGGATTAGGCCAGCGACTTGATAAGCATGTTCTGTCGCTGGAGCACATAGGCGAGCCCCTGGGCGGCTTCAGTCTCCAGCCAATTGGCATTGCCGTAGGCGATGTTGTGTAGCTTTAACAATTCATGCAATTTCGATGATGGCTGCGCGCACATGAGGATTTCATCAATCAAGTCCTTGGCTTTGGTTACCCAATCCACCAAGTCACCCAAGGCGGCTGCTTCCGATACAGCCATTTCGCGGTCAATGTGATTTACAGTCCCAGTAGCCATTTTCAAAGATCCTTTTGATGATGGTCAGACAGCCTCGGCGGCTCCTTCGCCCTGGCTGTCGCCTTGCCGCACATGAACCGGCGTGCGGCTTGCCGGTATTTCACCTAGCCATTCCGCTGGCCCGGAGCCCTTCGAGATAGTCTGCCCAGGCTTGCAGCATCTCCCGGCGCTGCTTCAAAAACTCCGTCCTGTTGTAGGCGCGGCCAAGGCTGTCGGCCACGCTGTGGGCCAGTTGCGCCTCGATGACGGCGCGGTCGTAGCCCATATGCTCATCCAAGATCGTGCGAGCGGTGGCGCGGAACCCGTGGCCAGTCACCTGCGTTTGCGTGTCGTAGCCCATGCGGCGTAGCGATGCGTTGACGGTGTTCTCCGACATGGGGCGCTCATGATCCCGCTCACCGCGGAACACCAACCCAGTGGGGCCGGTCAGCGGGTGCAGGTCGCGCAGCACCTCCACGGCCTGGCGGGGCAGGGGAACCATGTGCGGGTCACCGTTCATCTTCCCGGCGCGCTGGCGCTTCATGCGCTCGGGCGGGATCGTCCAAGTTGCCGCGTCCAGGTCGAACTCCTCCCACCGGGCCATCCGCAGCTCACCAGGGCGCAGCATCAGCATGGGAGCCAGCTTCAATGCGCACCGCACCACATGCGTGCCCGCATAGCCGTCAATGGCGCGCAGCAGGGCGGCGAGGTCTGCCGGATCGGTGATGGCGGCCATGTGCTTCACCATGGGCTTGCGCAGTGCTCCCTTGAGGTCGCGGGATGGGTCGCTGGGGATGCGGCCTGTTGCCACGCCGTAGCGGAACACCTGCCCGCAGTTTTCCAGGGCGCGGTGGGCTGTCTCGATGGCGCCACGCTTCTCGATGCGCCGCAGCACCTCCAGCAGCTCGGGGGGCGTGATTTCCGAGATGCTCTTGCCGCCGACATAGGGGAACACATCAACCTCCATCCGGCGCATGATCTTTTCGCCGTAGCTGGGTGCCCACTCATCCTTGCGGTGTGCAAACCATTCGCGGGTGACAGCTTCAAACGAGTTGATCGTCTTTGCGGCCACTTCCTCTTTCTTGGCGCGCTTGGCTTCGTTCGGGTTGACGCCATCGCGCACTTGCCTGCGGGCCTCGCTGTGACGCTGGCGGGCCTCGGCTAGACTCACCTCGGGATACACGCCATAGCTCACGATGTTCTCGCCGCGTGGGGTACGGATGCGCCACTGCCAGCGCATGGCCCCCTTGGCATCAACGCGAACATATAGCCCGTCGCGGTCGCCGTGCTTACCCGGCTCAGGTTTGGACTTGAGCGCCTTCAAGCGCAATTCGGTCAGCGGCACATAACCCCCATGAAATACGGTGACGGGGGTAAATTGTGGGGTAAATGAAAATTCGGTGTTCCGTACATCAAGTGTTGCTGCGGCCTAGAACGGATCTTTCGATAGAGTCCCAGCCACCATACCTTCTACGCCTAGTCCCTCCTGACTAGGCGTTTTTGTTTGTGCGACAAGGGCCTGGCGCTCCGAAATTTCGCTCAGAACACTCCACGTCGTTCCACATCTTGCATTTACTCACCGCCTCCTGGAGCGATTCCGTGCAAACCGGCCTCCAGGCGATCGCTTGGCCTTGCCATTAAGAAAGCACAAGCGTTCCTCGCGGCCTCATCAGCCGCAGATGCGCTCGTAAACGCTCCTGTTTCGTGAGTCAGGATTGACGTTGCTCTGAATCTTTGCCAGTCCGCGATATGGCTCCCGCCTTCTCCAGCGCCGTGATTGCATCATCATCCATACCCAACTCGCGAAGAATTTCCTCGGTGTGCTGTGCATGCCTGGGGTAGCGCTTCCAGCGTCGGTCCGCTGGCCGGTTGAACTTCACGGGCTGGTCGATGGATTGCAGTTTTCCGTAGTTCGGACTTTCGTAGTCGAGTATGGGCCCGCTTGCGAGCGTGTGCGCTGCCACAATGGTTCGCTCGCGACTCCGATGAGGATGGGCTTGTCTGCGGCCATGAAGTTCTGATATGGGCACAGCGATTCGTGCGCGCATCCAAAACGTTTGGGCTCCGCGCCTTTTTCCCAGTACGACTGCATCATGTAGCCCAGGAAAGCGATGCCTGTGTCGAACAGCGAGACGCCGATGCGGCAGCCTTCGCCAGTGTTTCGCTTGTGCAGCAGTGCTGCAAGGATTGCGCTCAGCGCGTGCATGCCCGTGCCCTGGTCCACGGGAGAGTAGGGCGCGCGCACGGGGCCGCTGCCTGGCTCGCCCATGATCGACACCATGCCTGTGAAGGCCTGCAGGATCAGGTCATAGCCCTTGCCATGCGACAGCGGGTGCGATAAAGCCTGGCGGACGACTGCCCATCAACGTCTCGGGCGGATTGCATTCGAAAGGCCATCCCATCGGTGCGACCGGTGCAATCCAGGTCCGAGATCTGGTCGTGCAATTGCGTGGAGAAGCCGGCGCATCTCAAGTGCAGGGAGCACGGCTGGGTCTTGCGGAAAACGGTGGCGGCTTCTATGGGCTGGAAGAAGCCGCGTGCGTGGTGACGATACTGGAAGCGCCGAATCGATAGCAGCCCCGCAAGGCTCAGGCCGCCACGGCCGCGGTCGGCCGGCCGATGGAATAGTAGTCCAGCCCGTGCCGCGCGACGATCTCCGGTTCGTACAGGTTGCGGCCGTCGAAGATCATGCGGTCCTTGAGCAGCCGGGCCAGTTGTTCGAAGTCGGGCACGCGGAAGATCTTCCATTCGGTGACGATGGCCAGGCAGTCGGCTCCTTGCAGTGTCTCGGCGGGGCTGGCGCACAGGGCGAGGTCGGCGCGCTCGCCGAAGATGCGGCGGGCCTCGTCCATGGCGGCCGGGTCGTGCGCGCGGACCTGGGCGCCGGCGGCCCACAGGGCCTGCAGCAGGTTGCGGCTGGGGGCCTCGCGCATGTCGTCGGTCTCGGGCTTGAAGGCCAGGCCCCAGACGGCGATGGTCTTGCCCCGAAGGCTGCCGCCATAGTGCGCGACGATGCGCTTGCCCAGCACCTCGCGCTGAGCATCGTTGCGCTTGTCCACGGCCAGCAGCACCTCAGGCGTGAAGCCGGTGGACTGCGCCGTGCGTATCAGGGCCTTGACGTCCTTGGGAAAGCAGCTTCCGCCATAGCCTGCGCCGGGGTAGATGAAGCTGTAGCCGATGCGCGGGTCGCTGCCGATGCCGCGGCGCACGGACTCGATGTCGGCGCCCAGGCGCTCGGCTAGTACAACATCCCGTAAATATGTTTTCTATAAGGGGTTTTTGATGTAAGCTCGACGCCTCATGAGGCGAGGCCGTCGAGCACAAGTTGTCAAGCTGTCAAAGAAGGAGCGCGAGGCGCTCGAAGCGTTGGTGCGCCAGAGCACGGCAGCCCAGCGCGACGTCGTGCGAGCCAAGATCGCGCTGATGGCCGACGAGGGTCTGACGACGGCGGCGATCGCTGCGTCGCTGGGCCTGTCGCTGCCCAGCGTGTCGAAGTGGCGCAGCCGCGTGGCGAGCCAAGGCATGGCGGGGCTGCGTGAGGTCCAGCGTCCCGGGCGACCGCGGCGCATCGCTGACGCGCAGCGGCTGCAACTGCTGGCCCTGGCGTGCGAGCCGGCCGAAGGTCTTGGCCGGGCCACGCCGACGCTGAATGAGTTGTGCGAGCGCGCCGTGCAGCGCGGGGTCGTGCCGCACATCAGCCGCAGTCACCTGCAGCGCATCTTGCAAGCCGGCGATGTGCGCCCGCACCGCGTGCGGCAGTGGCTGCACAGTCCTGACCCGCAGTTTCGCGAGAAGGTCAACGCCATCTGTGAGTTGTACCGCCAGCAGCCCTTGGGTTCGGTGGTGCTGAGCATCGACGAGAAGACCGGCATCCAGGCGATCGAGCGCAAGCATGCCGACCGCGCCCCGCAGCCTGGGCGCGCACGCCGCCGCGAATTCGAGTACATCCGGCATGGCACGCAGGCGCTGACGGCCGCGCTGGACGTGCATTCCGGCCGGGTGCTGGGCCGCTGCACCGACAGACGCACCCAGGACGATCTGGTGGCCTTCATGGAGGAGGTGGCATGCGCCTATCCCCAGGGCACCGTGCACGTCATCTGGGACAACCTGAACACGCACCGCGCGCAGGCGGTGTGGGCTGATTTCAACAGCCGGCACGGTGAGCGCTTCGTCTTTCACTTCACGCCGCTGCATGCCAGTTGGGTCAACCAGATCGAACTGCTGTTCGGCATCTACTCGCGCCGCGTCCTGCGCCACGCCAGCCATACCTCCACCCAGCATCTGCGCCAGCGCACCGAGGCCTTCATCGCACAGCGCAACGTCTCGCCCAAGCCGTTCAAGTGGACGTTCGCCGGCTTCGAGCTGCAAACTGGCGAACCCAGGAGGTTCACCCGCCATGCCCACACCCCTCGCCCAAGCAAGCGCCGCTGAGCTGCAGCGCCATCTCGCCGAATTCACCGGCCGCACCGCGGCCCATGTGCGTCCCTATGGCAAGCACCTGCTGATCCAGATGCACCGCGACGACGACGTCGATACCGTGGCACGCTTGAGCGAGGTCGCTCGCAACAAGTACACGGCAGCGTTTCGCAGCCACACCGGCCGCTGGGAGCCTTTGCCGGCCCCCGCTGCCGACCTGAAGCAGACCGCCGAGCTCGTCGCCACTCTCCTGGCGTCCTATCTTGAATCCTGAAATACATAAATGTATTTCAGGGATGTTGTACTAGGTTGGCGATTTCGTTGATGAAACTGATCTTGGTCGCGAGCATGGCGTTGGCGGCGTACTTGGTGAGTTCCGCGCTCCTCACGTCCATCACCACCATCCTGTCGTGGTTGCGGTTGAACGGTGAGTAGAGCTCGCGCAGCTGGCGCTCGGCCGTTGCGCTGGCGGTGCCGATGACGATGCGGTCGGGCCGCTTGCAGTCGGCCACGGCCGCGCCTTCCTTGAGGAATTCGGGGTTGGAGACGACCTCGAACGCGATTGCGGCGCCGCGCTCGGCCAATGCCGAGCGCACCGTGGCGGCCACCTTGTCCGCGGTGCCCACCGGCACGGTGGATTTGTTGACGATGGTCTTGGGCCCCGCCATGTGCCTGGCGATGGTGCGCGCCACGGCCAGCACGTGTTGCAGGTCGGCGCTGCCGTCCTCGTCGGGCGGGGTTCCTACGGCCAGGAAGATCAGATCGCCATGGGCTACGCCTTCGGCGGCATTGGTGGTGAAGTGCAGGCGCCCCGCGGCCTGGTTGGCCTGCACCATGGGCTGCAGCCCGGGCTCATGGATGGGAATGCGGCCCGCCTGCAGCGCCGCCACCTTGGTGGCATCCACGTCCACGCACATGACGTCGTGCCCGACGTCGGCCAGCACCGCACCCTGCACCAGGCCGACATAGCCCGTGCCGAAGATCGTGACTTTCATGACTCGTAGAACCCTCTGTACCAGTGAACAAAGCGTGCCACGCCTTCGCGTACGGGGGTGGCGGGGGTGAAGCCGACCCAGGCGGCCAGCGCGGCCGTGTCGGCCGCCGTGCTGTGCATGTCGCCGGGCTGTATGGGCAGCATGCGCTTGATGGCCGTGGTGCCCAGGGCCGCTTCCAGCGCGGTGATGTAGTCCATCAGCAGCGTGGGGGTGCTGTTGCCGATGTTGAAGATGCGGTAGGGCGCCGTGCTGGTGCCGGGGTTGGGTGCCAGCGGGTCGTGGCCGGCATCGGGTGTGGCGGGTTTGTCCAGCACGCGCAGCACGCCCTCCACGATGTCGTCGATGTAGGTGAAGTCGCGCACCAGCCGGCCCTGGCCGTAGACGTCGATGGCCTCGCCCGCCAGCATGGCGCGCGTGAACTTGAACAGCGCCATGTCCGGCCGCCCCCAGGGGCCGTAGACGGTGAAGAAGCGCAGGCCCGTGGTCGGAATGCCGTACAGGTGCGCGTAGGCATGCGCCATGACCTCATTGGCCTTCTTGGTCGCCGCGTAGTAGCTGACGGGATGGTCCACCGCGTCGCGCTCGGAGAACGGCAACTTCGCGTTGCCTCCGTACACGCTGGAGCTGCTGGCAAACACCAGGTGCTCCACTTGCTGTGCGCGGCAGCCCTGCAGGATGTTGCCGAAGCCCAGGAGATTGGAGTCGGTGTAATCGTCGGGTTGGTCGATGGAGTAGCGCACGCCGGCCTGTGCCGCCAGATGCAACACCCGATGGGGACGCACCCGCGCAAACAGCGCATGCATGGCGTCGCGATCGGCGACATCGATCTGCTCGAAAGTGAAGTCGCCCTGACCGTGCAAGCGGCCCAGGCGCGCGTGCTTCAGGCCGACGTCATAGTAGGCATTGAGGTTATCGATGCCCACCACCCGTTCGCCGCGCTCCAGCAGCCGCTGCGCGCAATGCATGCCGATGAAGCCGGCGCAGCCGGTGACCAGGGTGACGCTCATGGTTGTGTGCCGTGTGGGCTCCAGATGTATTCGTAATGGGCCTGGGGTGTGCCCGCGCGCACCATGTGGAAGGGCAGGTGGATGGACTGCAGCGCACGCGGCGCGATGCGGGCCTGGGCCTGATCCCACCAGCTCGACGGAACGTAGTCGGTGCGTGAAATCAACAGCAGGCCTTGCCCCCGCTGCACGCTGCGGCGCAAATGGTCCGCGACGCAGGTCGGGATCTCGTCTTCGCCCGGCGCACAGGCGTCCACCAACGCGTCGGGAAAGCGCACCCGCAGCATGCCGGCCAGCATATGGTCGGATGCGACGATGGGGCTGGTGCCGTCATAGCCCGCGGCGCGCAGGGCGTCCGCCAGTTCGATGGACGGGTGGTTCAGCTCATCCACCTCGCCGCGCAGCCCGCTGAACCAGGGGCGTATGCCGGCAGCGACCAGCAGGATGACGGCCATCGTGGCCACGGCGATCGTGTAGCGCCGTGCACGGGGATGGTGTTGCAATTCGGGCCGCGCAGAGAAGGCGGCCAGGGGTGCCATACACAGCAGTGGAAGTATCCAGCGGCCCTTGAAGTTGCTCACGCCTGCAAACACCACCATGCCGGCCAGCGCCAGCAACACCAGGCCCAGGTAGCGCACGAACACGCGGTGCATCGGCGGCGACACCGGCGCCAGCGGCCGCTGCCACCAGGCCGAACGGAAAGCCCACAACGCGAACAGCGCCCACAGCAGCAGCGTGCTGGGGACCACACCCTCCAGCAGCCTCAGCAGGCCCTTGACCAGCCCGTTTTCAGGCTGGATGTTCATCTTGCTGATGGTGCCGGACGTCGCCTCGGTGAGGTGTGACAGCAGCCATGCCGCATGCGGCAGCACGACCAGCAGGCCCACCAGGGGCGCCCACCACCAGCCGCGCGACAGCAGCGCGCGGCGCGCCTCGGGTACCGACAGTGCCGCCAGCAGCATGGCGCCCGCCACCAGCGCGAAGCTGTACTTGGCCAGCATGCCGAAGCCGCACACCAGCCCCAGCAAGGCAAAGTCCAGCGGCCGCGGGCGCCGCACGATGCGCAGCAGCAGCCACCACGCGCCACAGGCCATCGCCGTGACGAGGATGGTATGGGTCTGGTCGCGGACCGAATACCAGCCCAGCGCGGGCATCAGCACCATGCTCGCCGACGCCCAGAAGGCCCCCCGCTCGTCCAGCAGTTCCCGCCCGGCCAGGTACATGAGCGAATACGTCAGTGCCAGCAGCCCATGCTTGAGCAGCGACAGTGCCAGCACGCTGGGGCCGAACACCTGGTTCATCGCCCATTGCAGCCAGGTGTACAGCGGCGGCTGCGGGCCGTAGCCCAGTGCCAGCTCCTGGGTCCACAGAATCTGCTCGGCCTCATCCCACTTCAGCGCGGGCGAAGCGAGCAGGCGCATGGCCACGTGCGCCAGCGAGATGGCCGCGAACCAGAACAGCGGGTGGGTCCAGGGAAGGCGGGACGAAAGCGCGCGGGGCGCGGTGGAGGCGGTCATGGGGCAAGGGGAAAGTAGCGCACTGTGTGCGTCCGGCGGGCGCGAACGCGCGGGGCGCGCGAGGCACAATCGCAGCCATTATCCCGCTACAACTGTTTCCTTGATGAACACCGCCCCTACTCCAACGCCCGACGTCTCCATCGTGGTGCCGATCTACAACGAGGTCGAGAACCTGCCCGACCTCGTGGAGCGCATCGCGCAGGCGATGTCCGCGCAGCCGCTCAGCTTCGAATTGCTGGCGGTGGACGACGGCTCGCGCGACGGCAGCGCCGACACGCTGCGTGAATTGGCGGCCACGCGCCCCTGGTTGCGCCCGGTGTTCCTGGCACGCAACTACGGCCAGTCGAGCGCCCTGCAGGCGGGTTTCGATCGCGTGCGCGGCCGCTATGTGGTGACGCTGGATGCCGACCTGCAGAACGAACCCGGCGACATTCCGCTGCTGCTGGAGCGCCTGGAGACCGACTCCAGCGTGGACATGGTCAGCGGCTGGCGCAAGGACCGGCAGGACGCGGAGCTGTCGCGCAAGCTGCCCTCGCGCATCGCCAACCGGCTGATCTCCAGCGCCACGGGCGTGCACCTGCACGACTACGGCTGCGCGCTCAAGGCCTACCGCCGGCCCATCATCGACCGTATCCGCCTCTACGGCGAGCTGCACCGCTTCATCCCGTCGCTGGCCAAGGAGGCGGGCGCGCGTATCACGGAAGTGCCGGTGCGCCACCATGCGCGCACGCGCGGCGTGTCCAAGTACGGCATCGACCGCACCTTCCGCGTCATCCTGGACCTGATCCTCATCGTGTTCTTCATGCGCTACCGCCAGCGCCCGCTGCATGCCTTTGGCGGGCTGGGGCTGTGGCTGGCTGCGCCGGGCGTGCTGATCCTGGCCTGGCTGCTGCTGCAAAAAGTGGTGGGCGAGGACATCGGCGGCCGGCCACTGCTGCTTGCCGGCGTCATGCTGGTGCTGATGGGCGTGCAGATGGTAGTGGCGGGCCTGATCGGCGAGCTGCTGATGCGCATCTACCACGAGGCCGGCGGGGCACCGCAGTTCCATGCGCAGGAATATGTGCCGGATTCAAGAGTAAATATGCCTGCAGCGCGCGACCAGCAAGCGCAAGCAGCTACCAATAACATAGCGTGAAACGTCCGTTCAAGGCCCTGCTGCGCGGCCTGGTGGGCCTGGCCCTGCTGGGCGCGGTGGTGGCGCTGGCCGATCCGGCCCGCGTGTGGGGCCAACTGCGCCAGGCCCAGCCAGGGTGGCTGCTGGCGGGCCTGCTGGCGGGCATCGCTTCCAACCTCGTCTCGGCGCTGCGCTGGCGGGCATTGGCGCGGTGGCTAGGCGCCAACGCGAGCACGCGCGATGCCTGCCGTTGGTACTTCCAGGCCATCGGCCTGAATGCGTTGCTGCCGGGGGCCGTGGTGGGGGGCGACGTGTACCGCGCCGTGGTACTGCGTGGTGCCGGTCAGGACACGGCGGCCTCCAGTTGGTCGGTGGTGCTGGACCGGCTGAGCGGCCTGTGGATGCTGTGCGCCATCGGCGGCCTGGGCGCTGCCGCCTGTGCCGACGTGCTGGCGCCCTGGCTGCGGTTGCCAAGGGGGCTTTTCATCGCGCTGATGCTTGGGGGCACGCTGCTGTGGCTGGCGCTGCCGTGGTGCCTGCCTGCGCTGCTGCGCAGCCGCCGGTTTGCGGGCGGCTGGCTCGCGCCGCTGCGTGAAGCCGCAACGCGCCCCGACTTCCCGCGTCAACTGGTCTGGCAGGCCGGGGCATCGGCGGCGGTGCAACTGCTGTCGGCCGCAGCGCTGGCGGGGGGCGGGCTGGCACTGGGCGTGGCGCTGCCGGCCAGCGTGTGGGCCTGGGCGATCGCGCCCGTGTTCCTGATGGCGGCGCTGCCGGTGAGCGTGGGCGGCTGGGGCACGCGCGAGGCGGCCGCCGTGGCCGCGCTGGCCCCCTTCGGCGTGGCCGCGTCCGCCGCCGTGGGCGTGGGCGTGGTCTATGGCGTCTACGGGCTGGCGCAGGGCGCGCTGGGGGCGCTGGCCTTCGGCCTGCCGCGCAAGGGCTAATCCCCTTGCTTGATCTGCAGCGCCTGCTCGTAGAGCGCGTTGCGCGGCGCGCCCGTGATGTCGGCGGCCAGCTTCACGGCGGTCTTGACGGGCAGTTCGGCCAGCAGCAGGCGCAGCACCCGCCCGGCCTGGGCGCCGTCCTCCTGCCGCACGGGTATGGGGTGCAGCAGTACCACGAATTCGCCCTTGACGCGCTGCGGCGCGCCCTGCAGCCAGGCGCCCAGGCCGCTGGCCGCGTGGGTGGAGACCTCTTCGAACTGCTTGGTGAGCTCGCGCGCCAGCGTCACGCGGCGCTCGCCCAGCGCGGCCAGGGCGTGTGCCAGGTCGAGTATGCGGTGCGGCGCCTCCAGCAGCACCACGCAGCGCGGCTCGGCGGCCAGGCGCTGCACGGCGGCGGCGCGCTCCGCGCCTTTGGTCGGCAGGAATCCGGCGAACAGGAACCCGCCGCCATCGGGCGCGTGGGCGATGGCGCCGCACACGCTCAGCGCGCTGGTCACGCTGCTGGCGCCGGGCAGGGGGATGCAGCGCAGGCCCGCGGCCTGCGCCGCGGCGACCAGGCGCGCGCCGGGGTCGCTCACGCCGGGCGTGCCGGCGTCGCTCACATAGGCGATGCGCTGGCCGGCCTGCAGGCGCTCGACGACGGCCTGCGCGGCCTGGGCCTCGTTGTGCTGGTGCACGGCCAGCAGGCGGTCGGTCGGTTTGTCGATGCCGTAGGCGCGCAGCAGGGCCTGGGTGTGGCGCGTGTCTTCGCAGGCGATGGCGTCCGCCAGCTGCAGCACGTGCAGGGCGCGCAGGGTGATGTCTGCAAGATTGCCGATGGGCGTGGCCAACACGTACAGGGTGCCCTGCGGATAATGCTGCGCGGCCGCGGCGTCGCGCGCGGCGGTCAGGGCGGAGGCAAAGGATGCGCTCAATGGGGTTCCTCGGCAAGAAAATCAATGGCGATGCGCCCGGGCGCACCACGCGCTCGCTGGGCCAGGCGGCGGAAGACCGGGCGCTGGCCCATCTGGCCGCGGCGGGGCTGGCGCTGGTGGAGCGCAATTATCGGACCCCGGGGCGCGGCGGCGGGGAGATTGACCTCGTCATGCGCGAGCGCGACGGCACGCTGGTGTTCGTGGAGGTGCGCAGCCGCGGCGCGGCCGGCTTCGGCGGTGCGGCGGCCAGCATAGGCGCCGCCAAGCGGCGGCGCATCGTGCTGGCGGCGCAGCACTACCTGCTGCGCTGGCCGGCGCAGCCGCCCTGCCGCTTCGATGCGGTGCTGATCGACGGCGGCCAGGTGCAGTGGCTGCGCGCTGCCTTCGACGCGCAGTAGCCGCTCTGCCTACCCTTTGCTACGAAGGATGCAGCAACCGCCGGGTATCATTCGCGGCCCATGCTCGAGCAACGCATTCAACAGCATTTCATCGACGGCGCCGACCTGAAATACCAGGCGGCGCAAGCCCTCAGCCAACCCATAGGCGCCGCCGTGCAGGCCGTCCTGGCCTGCGTGACCAATGGCGCCAAGGTGCTCGCCTGCGGCAGCGGTCCGTCGGCCGCGCAGGCGCAGCAGTTCGCCGCCTTCTGCGTGATGGGCTTCGAGCGCGAGCGGCCCGAACTGGCCGCCCTGGCGCTGGTGTCCGATGCGGTGTGGGCGGCAGCGTCGGCGGCTGGCGCGGGCGCGGACATCGCCGCGCTGGCACGCCAGGTGCGCGCGCTGGGACAGGCCGGCGACCTGCTGCTCGCCATCACCACGGGCGGCAGCGAGCCCGCACTGCTGGAGGCCGTGCAGGCGGCCCATGAGCGCGACATGACCGTGGTGGCCCTCTGCGGCCGCGATGGCGGCGCCCTGGCCACGCTGCTGCGCGAGACCGACGTGCAGATCTGCGTGCCGCACGACCGGGCCGCGCGCGTGCGCGAGGTGCATGCCCTGGTGCTGCATTGCCTGTGCGACGGCGTGGATGCACAGTTACTTGGAGAACAGGAGATCCTTTCATGAAAGTCCCCATGTTGCGAACCTTTGGTAGCCTGCTGGCGGCAGCCACGCTGGTGGGTAGTTTGGCGGCCTGCGCGCCGCTGGTGATCGGCGGAGGCGCCGTGATGGGCGCGATGGTGGCCGTGGACCGGCGCACGACGGGCACGCAGGTCGAGGACGAGGGCATAGAGATGCGCACCGCGAGCCGCATCCGCGAGGCCCTGAGCGAGAACGCGCACGTGAACGTGACCAGCTACAACCGGCAGGTCCTGCTGACCGGCGAGGTGCCTTCGGCCGCCGACAGCCAGAAGGCGGAGCAGATCGCGCTGGCCGTGGAGAACGTGCGCTCGGTGGTCAACGACCTGGGCGTGATGCCCAGCTCCTCGCTGTCGCAGCGCTCCAAGGACACCTTCATCACGGGCAAGGTGCGCGCCAGTCTGGTCGATGCCAAGGACCTGTCGGCCAATGCCTTCAAGGTGGTGACGGAGCGCAACGTGGTCTACCTGATGGGCCGCGTCACTCCGCGCGAGGCCAAGCGCTCGGCCGAGATCGCACGCGGCGTGGACGGCGTGAGCAAGGTGGTGCGCGTCTTCGAGGTCATCAGCGAGGAAGAGCTCAGCCGCATGGCCGCGAAGCCGGCGCCGGTGTCGCAGGACCCCGCCGCTGCGGGGCAGCCGGCCAAGTAAGCCACACCCCCGGCCCTGGGCCTCGTACTCAGGGCTTGGCGGGCAGCAGCCGCGTGATCAGGCTGGAGGTGTCCCAGCGCTGGCCGCCCGCGCGCTGCACGTCGCCGTAGAACTGGTCCACCAGCGCCGTGACGGGCAGGCGCGCGCCGTTGCGCTTGGCCTCGTCGAGCACGAGCCCCAGGTCCTTGCGCATCCAGTCCACGGCAAAGCCGAAGTCGAAGCGGCCTAGGGCCATGGTCTTGCCACGGTTGTCCATCTGCCAGCTTTGCGCCGCGCCCTTGCCGATCACGTCGAGCACCAGGGGCATGTCCAGTCCCGCGTGCATGCCGAAGGCAATGGCCTCGGACAGGCCCTGCACCAGGCCGGCGATGCAGACCTGGTTGACCATCTTGGCCAGCTGCCCCGCGCCGCTGTTGCCGATGCGCGTGAAGGCGCGCGCGAATGCCATGCCCGTGGGTCGCACGGCGTCGAAGGCGGCCTGGTCGCCGCCGCACATCACCGTGAGCTGGCCGTTCTGCGCACCCGCCTGGCCGCCCGAGACGGGCGCGTCGACGAATTGCAGGCCCAGCGTGCGGGCGGCGCCGTAGAGTTCGCGCGCCACCTCGGCCGATGCCGTGGTGTGGTCCACGAAGATGGCGCCCGGCTGCATGCCGGCGAAGGCGCCATCGGCGCCCAGCGTCACGGAGCGCAGGTCGTCGTCGTTGCCCACGCAGCAGAAGATGATCTCGGCGCCTTGGGCCGCCTCGCGCGGGGTTTTTGCGTGTTTTGTGCCGTCAGCGCCCGTGAATTCAGCGCACCAAGCTTCTGATTTCGTAGCGGTCCGGTTGTACACCGTCACCTCGTGGCCGGCGCGGGCCAGGTGCCCCGCCATGGGATAGCCCATGACGCCCAGGCCCAGGAAGGCCACGCGGCGCGCGGGAGCCGGCTCGTAGACGCGGGGATTGATGCTGTTCATGGTCATTGGGTCTCCATCAGGAAAAAGGCCCGCCCGCCTTGGGAGGCGGGCGGGCATGCGTATGGTAAGTGGGTGCGGCGTGTTCGTCAGACGATGGCGAAATGCTCGGTGCCCGAGGCCAGGTCGGTGGTCTTGGCGCGCTGGCTGCTGAGCTTGATCTGCAGGCGCAGATCGTTGATCGAATCGGCGTTGCGCAAGGCATCCTCGTAGCCGATGACGTTGGCCTCGAACAGGTCGAACAGCGACTGGTCGAAGGTCTGCATGCCCAGGTTGCGGCTCTTCTTCATGATCTCCTTGATTTCGGCGACTTCGCCCTTGAAGATCAGGTCCGCGATCAGCGGGGTGTTGAGCATGACCTCGACGGCCGCTGCGCGGCCCTTGCCGTCCTGCTTGGGAACCAGGCGCTGCGAGACCATGGCCTTGAGGTTCAGCGACAGGTCCATGAGCAGCTGGGCGCGCCGCTCCTCGGGGAAGAAGTTGACGATGCGGTCCAGCGCCTGGTTGGCGCTGTTGGCGTGCAGCGTGGCCAGGCACAGGTGGCCGGTCTCGGCGAAGGCCACGGCGTGCTCCATGGTCTCGCGGTCGCGGATCTCGCCCATCAGGATCACGTCGGGCGCCTGGCGCAGCGAGTTCTTGAGTGCCGCCTCCCAGCTGTCGGTGTCCAGGCCCACCTCGCGCTGCGTGACCACGCAGTTCTTGTGCGGGTGCACGAATTCGATCGGATCCTCGACGGTGACGATGTGGCCGAAGGAGTTCTCGTTGCGCCAGTCCACCATGGCGGCCAGCGTGGTGGACTTGCCCGAGCCCGTTGCGCCCACCAGGATGCACAGGCCGCGTTTGGTCATGGCGATTTCCTTGAGCACCTGCGGCACGCCCAGGCCGTCGATGGTGGGCAGCGTCAGCGGGATGGTGCGCAGCACCATGCCCACGCGGCCCTGCTGGATGAAGGCGTTGGCGCGAAAGCGGCCGATGCCCGCGGGGGCGATGGCGAAGTTGCACTCCTTGGTGCGCTCGAAGTCGGCCACCTGCTTGTCGCTCATGATGGAGCGCGCCAGCGTCAGCGTGTGCACGGGCGTGAGCGGCTGGGGCGAGACCTTGGTGACCTTGCCGTCCACCTTGATGGCCGGCGGAAAGTCGGCCGTGATGAACAGGTCGCTGCCGCCCCGGCTGACCATCAGTTTGAGCAGGTCGTTGATGAATTTGCTGGCCTGGTCGCGTTCCATTGCATTCCTCCCGTTGCCGTTCGTCTCAGCGCTGGTTTTCGCTCAGGCGCGCGCTCACCGCGCGCAGCCGCAGCGACAGCTTGCGCGCCAGCAGGGCCACCAGGCTGGCGGCGAGCTGCGGATCCTGCGACATCATCTCGTCCATGGCATCGGCGCTCAGAACGGCCACCTCGCAGTCAGTGAGCGTGGTGCACGCCGAGAAGCGGATGCCGCTGTCGAGCAGCGACATCTCGCCCAGGATCTCGCCCGGGCGCGTCTCGGCCAGGCGCAGCTGCTCGCCCCAGGGCTGCACGCGGTCCACGGCGATGGTGCCCGTGAGCAGCACCACCATGAAGTTGCCGTATTCGTCCTGGCGGATCACGTCGCGGTTTGGAGGGATGGCCGCGAATTCGAAGAAGCGCTCCATGCGCTCCACGGCGCTCTGGTCCAGGTGCGCCATGTACTTGTCCTTGCTCCACAGCGACTGCAGCAGCTTTCCGCCACGGCTCTTGGGCAGGCGCTTGGCGCCCACCTCGACCGCGCGCGCCTCCCAGGGGATGAGCAGCGACTCGTCCACCCCCTGGCTGGCAAACGCGGTGGTGAACAGCACCGAGTCGCTGCTGTCCTCGCCGGTTTTCTGGGGCCTGGATTTGAGCAGGCCGAGTATGCCTTTCATGGTGGAGCTCCGATGCACCGGGCCCGCGCATCGGCGGACCGGGGTAGGTGGTTTGCCGGCGTCATCAGCCGGGGAAATTTTCCGGGATCTTGGCCTTGCTGCGCGCCTCGGCGGGACTGATGATGTTGCGGCGCACCAGGTCGGTGAGATTCTGGTCGAGCGTCTGCATGCCGACGCTGTTGCTGGTCTGGATGGTGGAGTACATCTGCGCCACCTTGGCTTCGCGGATCAGGTTGCGGATGGCGCTGGTGCCCGTCATGATCTCGTGCGCCGCCACGCGGCCCGAACCGTCCTTGAGCTTGCACAGGGTCTGCGAGATCACGGCCTGCAGCGACTCCGACAGCATGGCGCGCACCATCTCCTTCTCCTCGGCCGGGAACACGTCGATGATGCGGTCGATCGTCTTGGCGGCGCTGGAGGTGTGCAGCGTGCCGAACACCAGGTGGCCCGTTTCGGCCGCCGTCATGGCCAGGCGGATGGTCTCCAGGTCGCGCATTTCGCCCACGAGGATGGCGTCCGGGTCCTCGCGCAGCGCCGAGCGCAGCGCAGCGGAGAACGACAGCGTCATCGGCCCCACCTCGCGCTGGTTGACCAGGCATTTCTTGGACTCGTGCACGAACTCGATCGGGTCCTCGATGGTGAGGATGTGGCCGTACTCGGTTTCGTTGAGGTGGTTGATCATGCCGGCCAGCGTGGTGGACTTGCCCGAGCCCGTGGGGCCGGTCACCAGCACCAGGCCGCGGGGCTTGAGCGCCAGGTCCGCGAAGATCTTGGGGGCGTTGAGCTGCTCCAGCGTCAGGATCTTGCTCGGGATGGTGCGGAAGACCGCCGCCGCGCCGCGGTTCTGGTTGAAGGCGTTGACCCGGAAGCGCGCCAGGCCCTCGATCTCGAAGGAGAAGTCCACCTCCAGGAACTCTTCGTAGACCTTGCGCTGGGCATCGCTCATGATGTCGTACACCATGGCATGGACGGTCTTGTGGTCCAGCGCATCGACGTTGATGCGCCGCACATCACCATGCACCCGGATCATCGGAGGAAGGCCGGCCGACAGATGCAGGTCGGACGCCTTGTTCTTCACGCTGAAGGCGAGCAACTGGGTGATGTCCACGGATTCCCTCTCATCGTTTGATACGCTTGGCTACACATTATGACGACGATTGACAGAAACCTCCAACGCGTGCACGAGCGCATCGCGCAGGCCTGCGCCGCCGCGGGCCGCCCGCCCGGGTCCGTGGCGCTGCTGGCGGTGTCCAAGACCTTCGGCGCCGAGGCCGTGCACGCCGCTGCCCTCGCGGGGCAGCGCGCCTTCGGCGAGAACTACATCCAGGAGGCCGTGGAGAAAATGGCCGCGCTGCGCGCCCTGGCGCCCGCGCTCGCGCTGCAGTGGCATTGCATCGGCCCGATACAGAGCAACAAGACGCGGCTGGTGGCCGAGCATTTCGACTGGGCGCAGACGGTGGACCGGCTCAAGATCGCGCAGCGGCTGTCCGAGCAGCGCCCCGCGCACCTGCCGCCGCTCATGGTGTGCATACAGGTGAACGTGGACGGCGGCGCCACCAAGTCGGGCGTGGGCCCGCATGACGCAGCTGTGCTGGCCGAGGCCGTGGCCCGGCTGCCCCGCCTGGTCCTGCGCGGCGTCATGAGCATTCCTGACGATGCTCCCACTTTCGAAGCGCAACGCGCGCTCCACGAAAGGGCTGCGGCCGTTTTTCACCACATCAAAGCACAGGGCTTCGAGGGGCTCGGGCAGTTCGACACCCTGTCCATGGGCATGACCGGTGACCTGGAGGCCGCCGTGGCCGCGGGCAGCACCATGGTGCGTGTGGGCAGCGGCGTCTTCGGCGCGCGCCAGTACGCTGCGAGGTGCTAAGCTGGCCCGCTTGTTTCTCAACGTGGAAGGAGACACCCCCATGCCCGGCCTGCTGCCCGACGTCGATCCCGACGGCCTGCTCGAATTCTCGGTGGTCTACACCGACCGCGCGCTCAACCACATGTCCAGGCGCTTCACGGGCGTGATGCAGGACATCCTGGCCGCGCTCAAGGAGGTCTACCACGCGCACACGGCCGTACTCGTGCCCGGCAGCGGCACCTTCGGCATGGAGGCCGTGGCGCGCCAGTTCGCCAACGACGCGAAGGTGCTCATCGTGCGCAACGGCTGGTTCAGCTACCGCTGGAGCCAGATCTTCGACGCGGGGGGGCTCAGGGGCGGCGCCGTGGTCTGCAAGGCGCGCAGGCAGGGCGAGGGCCCGCAGGCGCCCTGGGCGCCGTGCCCGGCCAACGAGGTGGCCGCCGCGATCCGCGCCGAGAAGCCCAGGGTGGTTTTCGCGCCGCACGTGGAGACGGCCAGCGGCATCATCCTGCCCGACGACTACATCCGCACCGTGAGCGACGCCGCGCACGAGGTGGGCGCGCTCTTCGTGCTCGACTGCGTGGCCTCGGGCGCGATGTGGGTGGACATGGACAAGACCGGCGTGGACGTGCTGATCTCCGCGCCGCAGAAGGGCTGGAGCGGCTCGCCTTGCTGCGCCATGGTGATGCTCTCGGCGCGCGCGCGCGAGGCCATCGAGGCCACGCAGAGCTCCAGCTTCTCGTGCGACCTCAAGAAGTGGATGCAGATCGCCGAGGGCTACGAGAAGGGCCAGCACGCCTACCACACGACCATGCCCACCGATGCGCTCGTGCGGCTGCGTGACGTGATGCTGGAGACGCGCGCCTACGGCTTCGAGAAGGTGCGCCAGGAACAGGTCGCGCTGGGCGCCAAGGTGCGCGCGCTGCTCGAATCGCGCGGCTTCCCGAGCGTGGCGGCCGAGGGCTTCAAGGCGCCGGGCGTGGTCGTGAGCTACACGACGGACCCCGGCATCCAGAGCGGCAAGAAGTTCATCGACGTGGGCCTGCAGACCGCATCGGGCGTGCCGCTGCAGTGCGACGAGGGGCCCGACTTCACGACCTTCCGCGTCGGCCTGTTCGGGCTGGAGAAGTGGCACAACGTGGACCGCACGGTGGGGCACCTCGCGGCGGCGCTGGACAAGATCCTGGGTTGATGCTTCGTTTTTGGTAGCTGCAAGTACTTGACTCTAAAGCGCTTGCGGCACTTTTTGCCATCAATCCTTGCCGGTGCGCTCCGCCTCTTCCGCCGCGTGGGCGCGGGCGATGGCCAGGATCACGTCGCGCGCCAGGCGCCGCTTGGGCACGGGCAGGCGCAGGTAGATGTCGAACAGTTCCTTGTCCTGGTAGCCCAGGCCTGAGTGCCACTGGGGCTGGTGCTCGCGCACGCGGTGGCCGCCCTCGTCGCCGTAGCCAAGCTCCTGCACGGGCACGCCCAGCCAGTCGGCCAGCGTGGCGAGCTTGCGATGGTCTGGCATGGTCTCGCCCAGCAGCCAGCGGCGCACGCCGTGCAGGGTCATGGGCTTGCCCCAGTGGCGGGTGTTGAACTCGCGCTCCAGCACGGCGGGCTTGGGCTCGTAGCCCGCCGCCGCCATCGCATCGCGTAACCGTTGCGCAAATTGCGCCTTTGCATCTTGCATCCGGTCACATTAGGAATATGGGGGCGATACGGGGTGACAATTGACGATAGTCACGTCAAATATTTGCGTATAAATCACGCTCTGTGGCCCGCGGTGCGCTGCCCCGGATCGGCGAATGGATGACATGGCGGGCGGGCGTGCCGTGGTAGGGTCGGCGCAGGTTCCCCATGCTTCACGCCCTGCCATGCATTCCTTCCCCGGCCTCCATGAAGTCGCAGACCACGCCGGGCCCCGGCGCCTGGCGCTCGCGCTGCTCGTGCTGTTCGCCGCGATCTTCGCCGCCTGCAACCTCGCGCCGCGCAGCCTGTGGGTCGATGGCCTGAAGGCCGTGGCCGAGGCCGCGATGGTCGGCGCGCTGGCCGACTGGTTCGCGGTGGCGGCGCTCTTTCGGCGCATTCCGCTGCCGCTGGTGGGGCGCCACACCGACATCGTTGCGCGCAACAAGGATCGCATCGGTGGCAACCTGGCGCTGTTCGTGCGCGACCGCTTCCTCGACGCGCCCTCGCTCGTCGCCATGATCCGCCGGCACGATCCCGCCGGTATGCTGGCGCAGTGGCTCACCGCGCCGGCCAACGCGGGGCTGCTGGGGCGCCAGGTCTCGCGCCTGGCGCTCATGGCGCTGGACACGGTGGAGGACGAGAAGATCCAGGCCTTCCTCGCGCAGGCCGCGCGCGCGCTGCTCGGGCGGCTGGACCTTTCGCGCTCCATGGCCTCGGCGCTGGCGGCGCTCACACATCAGGGCCGCCACCAGGAGCTGCTGGACGCGCTGCTGGAGCGCATGGGCGGCATGGTGCGCACCGAGGAGGCGCGCGCCTTCGTGGCCGACACGCTGGTGCAGTGGATCAAGCGCGAGCACCCGCTCAAGCAGAAGGTGCTGCCCACCGACTGGCTCTCGGGCAAGGGTGCGGCCGCCATCACGCACGCGGTGGACACGCTGCTCAAGGCCGTGGCCGACGACCCCCGGCACGAGCTGCGCGAGGCGCTGGACGGCGCCCTCGCGCGGCTGGCCGAGCGCCTGCAGAACGACCCCGACTGGGCGCGGCGCGGCGAGGAGCTGCGCGCCTGGCTGCAGAACGACGAGGCGCTGGGCCGCTACGTGCGCGACCTGTGGGCCGGCCTGCGCCGTTCGCTGCGCGAGGACCTGGCCCGCGAGGATTCGGAGCTCTCGCGCCGCGTGGCCGAGATGGGCCAGTGGCTGGGCATGTCGCTCGCGGGCGACGCGGCGCTGCGCGTGCGCCTGAACGTGCGGCTGGAGCTCTGGGCCGCCACGTTCGCGCCCGACGTGGCGCAGTCGGTGGCCGAGCACATCCGTACCACGGTGCAGCGCTGGGACGCGCAGGAGATGGCGCACCTGGTGGAGCAGCACATCGGCCGCGACCTGCAGTACATCCGCATCAACGGCACGCTGGTGGGCGGGCTGATCGGGCTGGTGCTGTTCACCATCTCGCACGCGGGCGCGCTCTGGGCCCTGCTGGATGGCGGATGAGCTCCTGTTTCGATAGCTGAAAGCGTTTGACTGGCGAGCGCTAGAGGCTGATTTTGCTTAAAAGCGCGGCAGGCCGGGGTGGCTGAGCCGTCCGCCGCGCACCAGCATCTTCCCGTACTCGGCGCAGCGGTTGAGCGTCGGGATGACCTTGCCGGGGTTGAGCAGGCCGGCCGGGTCGAACGCGTGCTTGAGGCCCATCATCTGCGCGTTCTCCTCGACCGTGAACTGGGTGCACATGCTGTTGAGCTTCTCCACGCCCACGCCGTGCTCGCCCGTCACCGTGCCGCCCATGGCCACGCTGGTCTCCAGGATGTCGGCGCCGAAAAGCTCGCAGCGGTGCAGCTGGTCGGGGTCGTTCGCGTCGAACAGGATCAGCGGGTGCAGGTTGCCGTCGCCCGCGTGGAACACGTTGCAGCAGCGCAGGCCGTATTTCTTCTCCATCTGCTGGATGGCGAGCAGGATGTCGGCCAGGCGCTTGCGCGGGATGGTCGAGTCCATGCACATGTAGTCGGGGCTGATGCGGCCGCTTGCGGGGAAGGCGTTCTTGCGCCCGCTCCAGAAGCGCATGCGTTCCTCCTCGCTGCCGCTCACGCTGATGGCGGTGGCGCCCGCGCCGCGCAGCACCTCGCTCATGCGCGCGATCTCCTCCTCCACCTCCTCGGGCGTACCGTCGGATTCGCACAGCAGGATGGCCTCGGCCGTCAGGTCGTAGCCGGCCTTGACGAAGTCCTCCACGGCGGCGGTCATGGGCTTGTCCATCATCTCCAGGCCCGCGGGGATGATGCCCGCCGCGATCACCGCGGCCACGGCGTCGCCGGCCTTGCGCACGTCGTCGAAGCTGGCCATGATGCAGCGCGCCAGCTGCGGGCTGGGGATGAGGCGCACGGTCGCCTCCAGCGCCACGGCCAGCATGCCCTCGCTGCCGATCACGGCGGCCAGCAGGTCGTAGCCGGGCGCGTCCAGCGCCTCGCTGCCGAAGGTGACGGGCTCGCCCTCCATGGTGAAGCCGCGCACGCGCAGCACGTTGTGTACCGTCAGGCCGTATTTCAGGCAATGCACGCCGCCCGAGTTTTCCGCCACGTTGCCGCCTATGGTGCAGGCGATCTGGCTGCTGGGGTCGGGTGCGTAATACAGGCCGTAGGGGGCGGCGGCCTCGCTGATGGCCAGGTTGCGCACGCCGCACTGCACGCGCGCCGTGCGGCTCACCGGGTCCACGTCCAGGATGCGGTTGAACTTGGCCAGCGACAGCGTCACGCCCATGGCGTGCGGCATGGCGCCGCCCGACAGGCCGGTGCCCGCGCCGCGCGCGACCACCGGCACCTGCAGGGCGTGGCAGGTCTTGAGCACGGCCCGCACCTCGTCCTCGGTCTCGGGCAGGCACACCACCAGCGGGCGCTGACGGTAGGCCGTGAGGCCGTCGCATTCGTAGGGCGTGGTGTCCTCGCTCTGCCACAGCAGGGCGTGCTGCGGCACGCAGGCAGACAAGGCCTGCACGATTTCGCGCTGGCGCGCGGCGCGCTCGGATTGGGTGGGGGCGGGGCTGCTGGTCATGGCGCCACTGTAGCCAAGTGCGCGCCGGCGTGGCGTGAGTTTTCTTGCAGCCTCGTGTGAATGGCGCTATGCCATCGAGCGGCGCAGCCAGTCGGCGAAGGCCGCGCATTCCCAGCGCTCCATGGTGCCGGCGCGCCAGCACAGGTAGTGCGCGTAGGGGCTGGGGGCGTCGATGTCGAACAGGCGCACCAGCGTGCCCTGCTCCAGCCAGGGCGCGGCGAGCTTCAGGCGCACCGGGGCCACGCCCATGCCGGCGGCGGCGGCGTCGCACATCAGGCCCACGTCGTTGAACTGCGAGCCTTCGTTGGGCTCGGTCCAGGCGAGGCCGGCGGCGGCGAACCAGGTACGCCAGGGCTCCAGCGGACTGCGCAGCAGGGGCAGGCCTTCCAGGTCCTCGGGGCGCTCGAAGGGACCGTGCTCGCGCACGAAGCCGGGCGAGGCCAGCGGCGTGAGCACGTCGCGCGCGATCTCCACGTGCTCCATGTCGGCGTAGTGGCCGGGGCCGTAGCGCACGACGAGGTCGGCGTCCTCGGCCACCACGTCCAGCAGCGGGATGGAGACGTGCAGCGCCAGGTCGATCTCGGGGTAGGTCTCGGTGAACTGGCGCAGGCGCGGGATCAGGATGACGCGCGCGAAGGTGGGCGTGACGGCGAGCTTGAGCCGCCGCCGCCCGGGGCTGACGGCGTGGCCCGGCAGGCGCTGCAGCGCCGACAGGCCCTCGCGCACCTGCGCGAGGTAGCTGCTGCCCTCGGTGGTCAGGGAGAAGTCGGACCGCCCGAACAGCCGCGTGCCCAGGATCTGCTCCAGCTGCTTGACGCGGTGGCTCACGGCGCTGGGCGTGACGCACAGCTCGTCGGCCGTCTGCGTCACGCTGCGCAGGCGCGCCAGGGCCTCGAAGGTGAGCAGGCACTGGATGGGCGGTATGCGCCGTGCCGCGCTGGCGCTGAACGGGGCGGCGGCCATCAGCGGAACACCACGGTCTTGTGGCCGTTGAGCAGCACGCGGTGCTCGCTGTGCCACTTCACGGCGCGTGCCAGCACCTGGCTTTCGGTGTCGCGCCCGCGTGCCGTCAGGTCCTCGACGGTGTCCGTGTGGTCGGCGCGCGCCACGTCTTGTTCGATAATCGGCCCCTCGTCGAGGTCGGCGGTGACGTAGTGGGCGGTGGCTCCGATGAGCTTCACGCCCCGGTCGTGGGCCTGGTAGTAGGGCTTGGCGCCCTTGAAGCTGGGCAGGAAGCTGTGGTGGATGTTGATCGCGCGGCCGGCCAGCCTGGCGCACAGCTCGTTGGACAGTACTTGCATGTAGCGCGCCAGCACCACCAGCTCCGCCCCTTCGGACTCGATGATCTCGTACTGCCGCGCCTCGGCCTGGGCCTTGGTGGCGGCCGTGACCGGGATGTGGTGGAAGGGGATGTTGTAGCTGGCCGCCAGCTGGTAGAAGTCGCGGTGGTTGCTGATGATGGCGCGCACGTCGATGGGCAGCAGGCCGCTCTTGACGCGGAACAGCAGGTCATTGAGGCAGTGGCCTTCGCGGCTGACCAGGAGCACGGTGCGCATGGCCTCGGCCTTGGCGTGCAGGCTCCAGCGCATGGCATAGGGTTCGGCGAAGCGCGCCAGGTGCTCTTTGAGCGTGGCGCCGTCGTGCTGCGAGCAGGCGAACTGCACGCGCATGAAGAACAGGCCGGTGGCGTCGTCGTTGTATTGGGCGGCTTCCTCGATGTTGCCGCCGTGTTCGAGCAGGAAGCCCGATACGGCGTGCACCAGCCCGAGGCGGTCGGGGCAGGACAGGGTAAGGATGTAGGCGGGGGTCATGGCGCGGATTGTCGCAGCAGGCTCCGGGCCCTTTGCGGAGTGGCGATGGGATCGAATGCGCCGGGGGCCGTCCCCCGGATAGCCCCCTGGTGGGGCATGGCACTGTACCTGCTGGCGGGAGCGGTCTGGGTGGCCGTGGGCGACGGGCTGCTGGCCCACTGGGTGCAGGACCCGCATCTGCTGGCGCGCTGGCAGACCTTCAAGGGCTGGCTGTACGTGGCGTTCACGGGCGTGCTGGCGTGGTGGCTGCTCACGCGCATGCGCAGCGCCGAGCGCGCGCGCTCGGCGCTGGCGCAGGAGCGCGTGCAGATCGAGCGCCACGCGCCGGTGGGCATCGCGCGCGTGGAGCCCGCCGGCATGCGCTTTCTTTCCGCCAACGAGCGGCTGTGCGCCTGGCTGGAGCTGCCGCCGCAGGCCATCGTCCAGCGCCATTTCGACGAGCTGGTGGCGCCCGACGACCGCGCCTCGGCGCAGCGCCAGCTCCAGCAGCTGCTGTCCGGGCAGGCCGGGCACTTCCAGGGTGAGCGCCTGTGCCTGCGCGCGGGAGGTGGGCCGCCCCTGCCCGTGCTGTGCACGGTGAGCCTCGTGCCGGCCGCGCAGGACGAGCCGGCGCACCTGCTGTGCGTGCTGCAGGACATGGGCGGGATCAACGCCGCCCGCGCGGCGCTCGCGCGCAGCGAGAACATCCTGCGCCTGGCGCTCGACGGCAGCGGCAGCGGCATGTGGGACTGGGACCTGGCGCAGCGCCGCATCACCGGCTCACAGGGCCTGCTGCGCCTGCTGCGCTACCGGGGCGCCGAGCTGCCCCGGGGGCTGAACCTGCTGCGCCGCGTGCACCCTGAGGACCGCCACCGCCTGCACCGTGCCGTGCAGCGGGCCATTGCCGCCGGCGGATCGTTCGACGAGACGGCGCGCCTGCAGCGCTTCGACGGCAGCTACTGCTGGTTCCAGGCGCGCGGCCAGTGCCACCGCGACGCCCAGGGGCGGCCGGAGCGCTTCTCCGGCATCCTTGCCGACCTGACGGACCTCCGCACCGCCGAGGAGCGCCAGCGCCTGGCCAGCACCGTGCTCGACAACGCCGTCGAGGGCGTCGTCGTGGCCGACGCGCACGCCCGCATCCTTTCGATCAACCCCGTGGTCACGCGCGTGCTCGGCTACACCGAGGAGGAACTGCTGGGCCGCAACCCGCGCGTGTTCCAGTCGGGGCGGCACGACAAGGCCTTCTACGAGACCATGTGGGAGGCGGTGCGCCGCACGGGCCACTGGCAGGGCGAGATCTGGAACCGGCGCAAGAACGGCGAGATCTTCCCGGAGCGCATGTCGCTGTCGGCCGTACGCGATGCCCAGGGCGCGGTGACGCACTACGTGTGCATGTTCAGCGACATATCGCAGGAAAAGGCCCAGCACCAGCGCCTGGAGTTCCTGTCGCACCGCGACAGCCTGACCGGCCTGCCCAACCGCGCCTGGTTCGTCGAGCAGCTCGGGCAGGCCCTGTGCCAGGCCCAGGTCCATGGCGAGCAGATGGCCGTGCTGCTGCTCAACCTCGACCGCTTCAAGGACGTGAACGACAGCTATGGCCATGCGGTGGGCGACGAGGTGCTCAGGCACATCACCGCCCAGGTGTGCATGAGCCTGCGCCCGGGCGACCTCGTGGGGCGCATGGCGGGCGACGAGATCGCGGTGCTGGCGCGCAACCTGCGCCACAGCGACGGCGCGGCGGCCGTGGCTCAGTACATGATCGCCGCGGCCAGCAAGCCCTGGCGCACGCCCGACGGCATCGAGGTGGTGGCCGGGGTGAGCGTGGGCATCAGCATGTTTCCCGAGCATGCCCGGACGGCCGAGCAGCTGCTGCAGGGTGCGCATTCCGCCGTGTACGGCGCCAAGGCCCGCGGGCGCGGCGCCCATTGTTTCTTCGACGAATCCATGATCCAGGCCGCGCGCGAGCGGCTGGAGATAGAGGCGCGGCTGCGCTCGGCCCTGGCGCAGGGCCATTTGCGGCTGTACTACCAGCCGCAGGTGGACATCGCCACGGGCCGCATCGTGGGCGCCGAGGCGCTGCTGCGCTGGCTCGACCCCGAGGAGGGCGTCATCTCGCCCGCGCGCTTCATCTCCGTGGCGGAGACCTCGGGCGTGATCGGCCCGCTGGGCCGCTGGGTCATGCAGGAGGCCTGCAGCCAGGGCCAGCGCTGGCGCGCGGCCGGCCTGCCCGGGATCCGGCTCGCGGTCAACGTATCGCCGTACCAGTTCCAGCTGACCGACGTGGCGGCCTGCGCCGCCCAGGCGCTGGAGGACAGCGGCCTGCCGCCCCATTGCCTGGAGCTGGAGCTGACCGAGTCGGCGCTGGCCGAGCGGCCCGAGGCCATGCGCCAGGTGCTGCAGCGCCTGCAGGCGCTGGGGGTGCGCATCGCGGTGGACGACTTCGGCACCGGCTACTCCTCGCTGGCGCACCTCAAGCGCTTCCCGATCGACGCGCTCAAGATCGACCAGGGCTTCATCCGGGACATCCCGAGCAGCGCGGACGACATGGCCATCAGCGCGACCATCATCGCCATGGGGCGCAGCCTGGGCCTGACGGTGCTCGCCGAAGGCGTGGAGACGCCCGAGCAACTGGCCTTCCTGCGCGCGCGCGGCTGCGACAGCTACCAGGGCTACCTGTGCAGCCGGCCCGTGCCGGCAGAGCAGTTCGGCGCGCTGCTGCAGGCGCAGGCGTGACTACCGCACGGGCGTAGCCGTGCCGGGCCCGCGCAGCGGCGCGCAGTAGTCCTGCGGCGCCAGGGCGGGCGTCGCGTGGATGTAGTTTGCTTCCGATTCAATAGCTGATGGCGCTTGTCCCGCCTGCGCTATGGCCGTTTTCGACGTAAACCATGCCGGCAGCCAGGTGGGCACGCCCAGGTCGCGCCGCACATGGCCGAAGCCGGCCACCAGCAGCACCGTGCGGCCGCTCTGGCGCGCATCCAGCACGGCCCGGGCCATGCTCGCGTCGCGCGCGAGCTGCACGCGCACCATGGGCATCAGGCGGTCGGGCGGCAGCAGGCCGCAGTGGCCCTCGGCGATGGCCTCGCGCTGCAGCGCCAGCGCGGCGGGGGGCAGGTGGGCATCCAGCGCCGCATCCTGCATGGCCGCGCGCATGCGGCTGCGCGGCAGGTTGCCGCCGCGCACCGGCACGCCCGCCGCCACCGCGGCCATCACCACGGGGGCGTAGCGCTGCCAGGGCCAGGCGTCCCCGTTCCAGCGCAGGGCGGCGCGCACCTGGGCCGCGCCAGCGTCCGGGGGCAGGCCGTCGGTGCCCTGGCCGGCGTCCGCCATCTCGACCACCAGCGCCGCCAGGCGGCCGCGCTCGGCCAGCCAGCGCACGGTGCCCTGCTGCCAGCGCTGGTGGGCGGCGGCATCGTGCTGCTCGCCCAGCAGCAGCGCGTCCACGGCGGGCCAGCGCTCGAGCTGCGCCTGCCAGGCGGCGTCAAGGGGCGGCGGTGCGGAAGGGAGGGCCGCGCAGCCGGGCAGCAGGAGCAGGGCGAGCAGCAAAGGGGGCAGCAGGCTGCCCGGGCGGGGGAGGCGGGGGATGGTCGGTCGCATGCCGGGATGGTAGGCGTGGCGGCAATGCAACCGATCGTAAATTCCTCTTGCGCCGCCGCGAATCGGGCCCGTAATGCGCGCAATTTCCCATGGGCCGAGGCTGGCGTGCTACAGGAATAGAAGGAAGCCGGGGCATGCCGCGGGCGGTTGGCGCAGGGTCTTGATACGGGTTCGGGGCAGGGGGCCTCCGGCCGGTGTACAAACGGGGATTGCCGCCGCGCCCGGGTCGCGGCGTGCCCGTCAGACCCCCTTTCGGAGCCCCATCCATGCAACGTGAAACCACCGACCTCGCCCCCAGCCTGTCCACCCAGCCCATCAGCATGGATGTGCTGAAGGAGAAATACTTCAAGGACGGCGAGAGCGATGTCGAGGACCTGTTCCGCCGCGTGGCTCGGGCCCTGGCCTCGGTGGAGCGCGAGGACATCCGCGAGGCCATGCAGGCGCGCTTCCTGGACAACCTGCGCGCCGGCGCCATCGGCGCGGGGCGCATCATGAGCGCCGCCGGCACCGACATCCAGGCCACCCTGATCAACTGCTTCGTGCAGCCCGTGGGCGACTGCATCCAGGGCGTGGACGATGCCGGCTACCCCGGCATCTACGAGGCCCTGCGCGAGGCCGCCGAGACCATGCGCCGCGGCGGCGGCGTGGGCTACGACTTCTCGCGCATCCGCCCGCGCGGCGCCATGGTCAAGGGCACGGCGTCCATGGCCTCGGGGCCGTGCAGCTACATCAACGTGTTCGACCAGTCCTGCTCCACCGTGGAGAGCGCGGGCGCGCGCCGCGGCGCGCAGATGGGTGTGCTGCGCATCGACCACCCGGACGTGCTGGACTTCATCACCGCCAAGCGCACGCCCGGGCGCTGGAACAACTTCAACGTCTCGGTGGGCGTGCCCGACGCCTTCATGCAGGCCGTGGAGCAGGACCGCGAATGGGAGCTGGTGCACAGCGCTGCTCCGGGCGCCGAACTGCTCAAGGAGGGCGCGCGCCAGCGCGCCGACGGCCAGTGGATTTACCGCACGGTGCGCGCGCGCGAACTGTGGGACACCATCATGAAGTCGGCCTACGACTTCGCCGAGCCCGGCATCCTGTTCCTGGACCAGATCAACACCGACAACAACCTGCACTACACCGAGACCATCCAGGCCACCAACCCCTGCGGCGAGCAGCCGCTGCCGCCCTATGGCTGCTGCGACCTGGGGCCCATCATCCTCACGCGCTTCGTGCGCAACCCCTTCGGCCTGCATGGCGAGGCGTCGTTCGACTTCGACGCCTTCGAGCAGGCCGTGGCGACCCAGGTGCGGGCGCTCGACAATGTGCTCGACGTCACCTTCTGGCCGCTGCCGCAGCAGCAGGCCGAGGCCGCCGCCAAGCGCCGCATCGGCGTGGGCTTCACCGGCATGGGCAACACCCTGGCCATGCTGTGCAAGCGCTACGACCGCCAGGACGGGCGCGACATGGCCGTGAAGATCGCCGAGCGCATGCGCAACGCCGCCTACCGCGCCTCCGTGGAGCTGGCCAAGGAAAAGGGCGCCTTCCCCAAGTTCCAGGCCGACGGCTACCTGGCCAAGGGCACCTTCGCCAGCCGCCTGCCCGAGGACATCCAGAAGCAGATTCGTAAGCACGGCATCCGCAACAGCCACCTGCTGTCCATCGCGCCTACGGGCACGGTGAGCCTGGCTTTCGCGGACAACGCCTCCAACGGCATCGAGCCGCCGTTCTCCTGGACCTACACGCGCAGGAAACGCGAGGCCGACGGCAGCAAGAGCGAATACGTGGTCGAGGACTACGCCTGGCGCTTGTACAAGACGCTGGGCGGCGACGTGAACCAGCTGCCCGCGTACTTCGTGAGCGCCATGGACATGGCCGCCGCCGACCATGTGGCCATGATGGAGGCCGTGCAGCCCTATGTGGACACGGCCATCTCCAAGACCGTCAACGTGCCCGAGGACTACCCCTACGACGACTTCAAGGGCCTGTACATGCAGGCCTGGCACTCGGGCCTGAAGGGCCTGGCCACCTACCGCCCCAACAGCATCCTGGGCGCGGTGCTGGAGGTGCCGGCCGCCGAGGCCAAGCCCGCCAAGAGCGAGCCCGCGCCCGAGCCGGTCCAGCCCTTCGATCCGATGCGCGTCGTGATCGAGAGCCGGCCCAAGGGCGGCCTGTCGGCCGTGGCCGAGAAGATCGAATACTGGACGCAGGAAGGGCACAAGCGCCTGTACCTCATCGTCTCCTTCCTGCCCGTGCCCGACGGGCATGGCGGCACGGTGGACCGCGCCATCGAGTTCTTCATGCCCGTGGGCCAGAGCAGCGAGTCGCAGCAGTGGATCACCTCCAGCATGCGCCTCTTGTCGCTGGCCGCGCGCGGCGGCTTCCTGGAGCGCGCGCTGTCCGACATGCGCAAGGTGGCCTGGGACCGCGGCCCCGTGCGCCTGGGCACCTACCAGCGTGCCGACGGCGCCCAGGTGCCGCTGTGGCACGACTCCGAGGTGGCCGCCGTCGCCTATGCCGTGCAGAACATCCTGGCGCGCCGCGCCGAGGCGCCGCAGCAGCAGGTGCTGCCGCTGGACGAGCCCGACATGCCCGCCGGCATGCCGCCTGCCATGGCCGGCAAGAAATGCCAGGAATGCGGCGCCCACGCCGTGATCCGCAAGGACGGCTGCGACTACTGCACCCAGTGCGGCGCCCTGGGCAGCTGCGGCTGACCTCGTGCACGACCCCGCGCGGCGGCAAGGCGCGGATGCTATTCAAAAGATAGCTATTTGCGCCTGCTGCATACGCCGTAAGGTCTGATTTGACCAGTGGCGGCATAGCCCGCATGGATGGCATGGGCGGCCTGATGATGGTCAAGACGCCCCGCGGCCAGACGCCTACACTCGCGCCATGCGCAAGAAACCCACGCTGTCGACCAAGCTGCTGGCCATGGGCACGGTGTTCCTGCTCGTGGCCCTGGCCTCCATCGGCTTCACGCTGTGGGTCACCTGGCAGCTCGAGGGCGGCGCAGCGGCCGTCAATGAGGCGGGCCGCCTGCGCATGAACATGCTGCGCATGATCCTGGCGCAGCAGAACGAATCGCCCCAGGAATTCGCGCGGCTGAAGCAGCGCTTCAACGACGGGCTGGAGCTGCTGCGCACCGGGGACCCCGCGCGCCCCCTGTTCGTGCCCTGGAACGACGAGACCCGCACGCAGTACGAGCACATCCGCTCGCAATGGCTTTTGCTGCAGCAGGAATGGAAGATGTCCCTGCCGCAGGAGAGCGGCGCCGCCGCCGTGGCGCGCGGCGACGCCTTCGTGAGCGAGATCGACGGCTTCGTGCAGGCCATCGAGGTGCGCATCATGCGCTGGACCGCGGTGCTGCACCTGTTCCACCTGTTTCTCGTGGCCCTGGCCATAGGTTCGGCCGTGGCCTTCATGGCGCTGAGCTATCTGCTGGTGCTCAATCCCGTGACGCGGCTGCAGCAGGCGCTTGGCCGCGTGCGCCAGGGCGACCTGGGCACGCGCCTGGAGGTGGAGACGGAGGACGAGTTCGGCCAGCTGGCGGCCGGCTTCAACCTCATGGCGCATGCGCTGCAGGCCTCGCACGAGGGCCTGGAGCGCAAGGTGCGCGAGAAGACCGCCACCATCGAGGTGCGCAACCAGCGCCTGTCCGCGCTCTACGCCGTGAGCGCGCTGGCGGGCGAGGCCGGCAGCCTGGAGGCCCTGGCCCAGGGCTTCGTGCAGCAGATCCGCAGCGTGGCCGGCTGCGATGCCGCCGCGCTGCGCTGGTCGGACGAGGCCAACCAGCGCTACGTGCTGCTGGCCGCCGACGGCCTGCCCAAGTCCCTGGCTGAGGAGGAGCACTGCCTGAACACCGGCACCTGCGAATGCGGCCAGGCGCAGGAACGGGCGCGCATGCGCGTGATCCCCATCGTCCCGGCGGGAAGGCTGCAGCTGCCGCACTGCCGCGAGGCCGGCTACGAGACCGTGGTCAGCATCCCCGTGCAGCTGCACCAGCGGCTGCTGGGCGAGGTGACGCTGTTCTTCCGCACCACGCTGGACCTGTCCGAGGACATGCGCGAGCTGCTGTCCACCATGGCGCGGCACCTGGCGAGTTCCATGGAGGGGCTGCGCGCCACGGCGCTCGAACGCGAGGCCGCCGTGGCCGAGGAGCGCAGCCTGATCGCGCGCGAGCTGCACGACTCGATCGCCCAGTCGCTGGCCTTTCTCAAGATCCAGACCCAGCTGCTGCGCGACGCCGTGGCCAAGGGCAACACCGAGGCCCGCGACCGCAGCATGGCCGAGCTCGACGTGGGCGTGCGCGAGTGCTATGCCGACGTGCGCGAGCTGCTGGTGCACTTTCGCACGCGCACCCAGGACGAGGACATCGAGGAGGCGCTGCGCGCCACGCTCTCCAAGTTCGAGCACCAGACGGGCGTGGCCGCGGCGCTGTCCATGTCGGGCCAGGGCCTGCCGCTGGCGCCCGACGTGCAGATCCAGGTGCTGCACATCGTGCAGGAAGCGCTGTCGAACGTGCGCAAGCACGCCGGCGCGCGCCACGTGCAGCTGCGCGTGCAGCGCCACCCCTGGCGCTTCGAGGTGCAGGACGACGGCAGCGGCTTCGACCCCCAGGCCGTCCCGCCCGATTCGCTGCACGTGGGCCTGGGCATCATGCGCGAGCGTGCCCAGCGCATCGGCGCCAGCCTGCGGCTCGAATCCCGCGCGGGCGGCGGCGGCACCTGCGTGACTTTGGAACTGCCCGCGGCCGGCGTGGACGAGCGCCTGCCGGACGCCATCACCACCCCATTCATCGCTGCCGCATGACCGCCACCCCCATCACGCTGTTCCTGATCGACGACCACACGCTGCTGCGCCGCGGGCTGGTGGCCCTGCTGTCGCAGTACGGCGACCTGTGCGTGGTGGGCGAGGCGGGCGACGCCGCCGAGGCCCTGCGCCTGCTGCCGCAGCTGCGGCCCGACGTGATCCTGCTGGACAACCACCTGCCCGGCGTGCGCGGCGTGGATGCCATCGCCGGGCTGCGCGAGGCCTCGCAGGGCAGCCGCGTGATCATGCTCACCGTGAGCGAGGACGGCGAGGACCTGGGCGCGGCGCTGCGCCACGGCGCCCAGGGCTATCTGCTCAAGACCATCGACGGCGATCTGCTGGCCCAGGCCATACGCCGCGCCGCGCGCGGCGAGCCCGTGGTCAGCCCCGAGATGATGGGCAAGCTGGTGGCGGCCTTCCAGTCCCAGGGCGCGCCCGAGCCCGACCCCGGGCCCATGCCCCAGGAAGACCCGGCCCCGCAGCTGTCGCCGCGCGAGCAGGAGGTGCTGCGCGAGATCGCCCGGGGCGCGAGCAACAAGGAAATCGCGCGCCAGCTTTCTATCGCCGAGACCACGGTGAAGATCCACGTGCAGCACATCCTGCGCAAGCTGGGCCTGACCTCGCGCGTGCAGGCGGCGGTCTACGCCTCGGACCGGCAACGCGCCGAATAGCTCGCGCATCGGGCTCCTGTTCTTCTGTTTTGATAGCTGCCGGCGCTTGATGTACAAGCGGTGGGGCCCGTTTTTCCTTAAACCCCACGAGAAGGGCATAGTTCTTTCGGAGTAGGACGCGGGCGCGGGCCATCGTTCTTTTGCAGCGGCCCGAGCCTTCCACCGAAGTATGGGAAAACCCTAGCAGCTGCGCGAACATCCATGCACACACCAAGAGAGGACTATTGCATGGCATCCGCGTCGCACCCTGCGGCACAAGACTCCCGCCGCAACCGCCAGGCCTGGTCGGTGCTCATCGTGAGCACCCTGGCCTTCACCGTCTGCTTCATGGTCTGGATGATGTTCGGCGTCATCGGCATCCCGATCAAGAAGATGCTGAACCTCAACGCCACCCAGTTCGGCCTGCTCACGGCCATGCCCGTGCTCACGGGCTCGCTGGTGCGCGTGCCGCTGGGCATCTGGACCGACCGCTACGGCGGGCGCATCGTGATGGCGCTGCTCATGGCTGCCACCGTTCCCGCCATCTGGTTCATGGGTTCGGCCACCGAGTACTGGCACTTCCTCGTGATCGGCCTGTTCGTGGGCCTGGCCGGGGGCTCGTTCTCTGTCGGCACGCCCTACGTGGCGCGCTGGTTCCCCAGGCAGCGCCAGGGCATGGCCATGGGCGTGTACGGCGCGGGCAACTCGGGCGCGGCCGTCAACAAGTTCGTGGCGCCCGTGATCCTGGTGGCCTTCGGCTGGGCCGCCGTGCCGCACGTCTACGCGGCCATCATGCTGGGCACGCTGGTGCTGTTCTGGCTCTTCAGCTACAGCGACCCGGCCCATCTGGTGCCGAGCCACGTGAAGTTCTCCGACCAGCTCAAGGCGCTCAAGGACCCGAAGGTGCTCAAGTACTGCCAGTACTACAGCATCGTGTTCGGCGGCTACGTGGCCCTGTCGCTGTGGATGGTGCAGTACTACGTGGGCGAATACGGCCTGGACATCCGCGTGGCGGCGCTGCTGGCCGCCTGCTTCTCGCTGCCCGGCGGCGTGCTGCGCGCCATCGGCGGCGTGCTCTCGGACAAGTACGGCGCGCACAGCGTCACCTGGTGGGTGATGTGGGTGTGCTGGATCTGCCTGTTCCTGCTGTCGTACCCGCAGACGGACTTCACCGTCGTCACCGTGGACGGCCCCAAGACCTTCCACATCGGCCTGAACGTCTACGTGTTCACCGCGCTGATGTTCGCGCTGGGCATCGCCATGGCCTTCGGCAAGGCGAGCGTGTTCAAGTACATCAGCGACGACTATCCCGGCAACATCGGCACGATCAGCGGCATCGTGGGCCTGGCGGGCGGCATGGGCGGCTTCATCCTGCCCATCATGTTCGGCGTGCTCATGGACTGGACGGGCATCCGCTCCAGCGCCTTCATGCTGATGTACGGCGTGGTCTGGGTCTCGCTGATCTGGATGTATTTCACCGAGGTGCGCCGCACCGACTTGATGGCTTCGCAGGGCACCTCCGGCACGGTGCCGGCGTCCCGCTGATTTGACGGAGGTCTCTGTATGTCTGCCAATTCCGCTACGCAACGGGACAGCCGCGCCGGCCGGCTGCTCACGCTCTGGACCCCCGAGGACAAGCAGTTCTGGGAACGCGAGGGCGAGGCCGTGGCCAAGCTCAACCTGTGGATCTCGGTGCCCGCGCTGTTCCTGGCCTTCGCCATCTGGCAGGTCTGGAGCGTGGTCGCCGTGAACCTGCCGGCCCTGGGCTTCAAGTACTCGACCAACCAGCTGTTCTGGCTGGCCGCGGCGCCGGCGCTGTCGGGCGCCACGCTGCGCATCTTCTATTCCTTCATGGTGCCGGTGTTCGGCGGACGGCGCTGGACGGCGCTGTCCACGGCCTCGCTGCTGATCCCGGCCATCGGCATCGGCTACGCGGTGCAGGACAACACCACCGGCTACCCCACCATGCTGGTGCTGGCGCTGCTGTGCGGCCTGGGCGGGGGCAACTTCAGCTCCAGCATGGCCAACATCAGCTTCTTCTTCCCGAAGGAGCGCAAGGGCTCGGCCCTGGGCGTGAACGCCGGCCTGGGCAACCTGGGCGTGTCCGTGGTGCAGTTCCTGAGCCCGCTGGTCATCACCGCGGGCGTGTTCGGCGTCTTCGGCGGCGACTCGCAGACCATCGTGAAGAACGGCGAGCACGTGCAGGTGTGGGCGCAGAACGCGGCCTTCATCTGGGTGCCGTGGATCGCCATCGCCTCGGTGGCCGCCTGGTTCGGCATGCACGACATCGCCGACGCCAAGGCCAGCTTCGCCGCGCAGGCCGCGATCTTTCGCGCCAAGCACAACTGGATCATGTGCTGGCTGTACCTGGGCACCTTCGGTTCCTTCATCGGCTTTGCCGCCGGCTTCCCGCTGCTCATCAAGAGCCAGTTCCCCGACGTGAACCCGCTGGCCTACGCCTGGCTGGGGCCGCTGCTGGGCGCCCTGATCCGGCCCTTCGGCGGCTGGCTGTCGGACAAGGTGGGCGGCGGCGTGGTCACCTTCTGGAACTTCATCGTCATGGCGCTGGCCGTGCTCGGCGTGCTGTTCTTCCTGCCCAAGGGGATGAGCGCCTATGCCTTCCCCTTCGGTCCGGCGCAGGGCAGCTTCACGGGCTTCTTCCTGATGTTCCTGGTGCTGTTCTGCACCACCGGCATCGGCAATGGATCGACCTTCCGCATGATCCCCGTGATCTTCCTGAACCAGAAGCTGCGCCTGCTGCGCGGCAACGACGAGGCCGCGCAGGCCCAGGCCATCAAGGACGGCAATACCGAGGGCGCGGCCGCCGTTGGTTTCGCCGGCGCGCTCGGGGCCTATGGCGGTTTCTTCATTCCCAAGAGCTATGGCAGCTCTATCGCGGCCACGGGTGGACCCGAGTTCGCGTTATGGATGTTTGCTGTTTTCTATGTCGCCTGTATCGTTATCACTTGGTGGTATTACTCGCGCAAGAACGCCGAGATGCCTTGCTGAGCCACCCCACTACAAAGATTTCCAAGGAGTCCCACGATGAGCCATTTTCTCGACCGTCTCTCGTATTTCGCGCAGCCGCGCGAGACCTTTTCGCAGGGCCACGGCCAGACCAACGGCGAAGATCGCACCTGGGAGGATGCCTACCGCGACCGCTGGGCGCATGACAAGGTCGTGCGCTCCACCCATGGCGTGAACTGCACCGGCTCGTGCTCGTGGAAGATCTACGTCAAGGGCGGCATCGTCACCTGGGAAACCCAGCAGACCGACTACCCGCGCACGCGGCCCGACCTGCCTAACCACGAGCCGCGCGGCTGCGCGCGCGGCGCCAGCTACAGCTGGTACCTGTACAGCGCCAACCGTGTGAAATACCCGATGGTGCGCGGCCGCCTGCTCAAGCACTGGCGCGCGGCACTGGCCGTGGCCAAGAGCCCGGTCGATGCCTGGGCCGCCATCGTGCAGAACGACGAGGCGCGCCGCGAATGGCAGAAGCAGCGCGGCCTGGGCGGCTTCGTGCGCAGCACCTGGGATGAGGTCAACCAGATGATCGCCGCGGCCAACGTCTACACCATCAAGCAGTACGGGCCCGACCGCATCATCGGCTTCTCGCCGATCCCGGCCATGTCGATGATTTCCTATGCCGCCGGCTCGCGCTACCTGAACCTCATCGGCGGCGTGCCCATGAGCTTCTACGACTGGTACTGCGACCTGCCGCCGTCGAGCCCCCAGGTGTGGGGCGAGCAGACCGACGTGCCCGAATCGGCCGACTGGTACAACAGCAACTTCATCATCGCCTGGGGCTCCAACGTGCCGCAGACGCGCACGCCCGACGCGCACTTCTTCACCGAGGTGCGCTACAAGGGTGCGAAGATCGTCTCCGTCACGCCCGACTACTCCGAGGTGGCCAAGCTCGCCGACCTGTGGATGCACCCCAAGCAGGGCACCGACGCGGCCGTGGCCATGGCCATGGGCCATGTGATCCTCAAGGAGTTCTACTTCGACAAGCGCTCGGCGTACTTCGACGACTACGCGCGCCGCTACACCGACCTGCCGCTGCTCGTGGTCCTGAAGGAGAAGCAGCTGCCCGACGGCAGGACCGCCATGGTGCCCGACCGCTACGTGCGCGCCAGCGACTTCGGCGACAAGCTGGGCCAGTCCAACCACCCCGACTGGAAGACCGTCGCCTACGACGTGGATGGCAAGGTGGCGCTGCCCAATGGCTCCATCGGCTTCCGCTGGGGCAAGGAAGGCCGCCCGGATCAGGGGCTGTGGAACCTGGAGGCCAAGGAGGCGCAGGGCGGCAACGACGTCAAGCTCAAGCTCTCGGTGCTGGAGGACGGCGCGCAGGCGCATGAAGTGGTCGACGTGGCCTTCCCCTACTTCGGCGGCATCGAGTCGCCCAACTTCAAGGCCAACGACCAGGGCGGCGACGTGATCGTGCGCCGCGTGCCCATCACCCATCTGGAGCTGAGCGGCGAAGGCGTTGCGGGCCGCGTCGCCGTGGCCACGGTGTTCGACCTGCAGGTGGCCAACTACGGCGTGTTGCGCGGCCTGGCCGGCGAGGAGCGCGACGACGGCTACGACGCCAACGCCCCCTACACGCCGGCATGGCAGGAGAGCATCACCGGCGTCCCGCGCGACCAGGTGATCGCCGTGGCGCGCCAGTTCGCCGACAACGCCGACAAGACGCATGGCCGCAGCATGGTCATCATCGGCGCGGCGATGAACCACTGGTACCACTGCGACATGAACTACCGCGGCATCATCAACATGCTGATGATGTGCGGCTGCATCGGCCAGTCGGGCGGCGGCTGGTCGCACTACGTGGGCCAGGAAAAGCTGCGCCCGCAGACCGGCTGGACGGCGCTGGCCTTCGCGCTGGACTGGATCCGTCCGCCGCGCCAGCAGAACTCCACGAGCTTCTTCTACGCTCATACCGACCAGTGGCGCTACGAGAAGCTGGGCGTCGAGGAGGTGCTCTCGCCGCTGGCCGACAAGAGCGGCTACCAGGGCAGCATGATCGACTTCAACGTGCGCTCCGAGCGCATGGGCTGGCTGCCGAGCGCGCCGCAGCTGCAGCTCAATCCGCTGCAGGTGGTCAAGGACGCGCAGGCCAAGGGCGTGGATCCCAAGGACTACGTGGTGCAGTCGCTCAAGGACGGCTCGCTCACGCTGAGCTGCGAAGACCCCGACAACCCGCTGAACTGGCCGCGCAACATGTTCGTGTGGCGCTCCAACATCCTGGGCTCCTCGGGCAAGGGCCACGAGTACTTCCTCAAGCACCTGCTGGGCACCACCCACGGCGTGCAGGGCAAGGACCTGGGGCCGCAGGAAGCCAAGCCGCAGGAGGTCAAGTGGCATGCCAACGCGCCCGAAGGCAAGCTGGATCTGCTGGTCACGCTGGACTTCCGCATGAGCACCACCTGCCTGTATTCCGACATCGTGCTGCCCACGGCCACCTGGTACGAGAAGAACGACCTGAACACCAGCGACATGCACCCCTTCATCCACCCGCTGTCGGCGGCAGTGGACCCGGCCTGGCAGGCCAGGAGCGACTGGGAGATCTACAAGGGCTTCGCCAAGGCCTTCAGCGAGGTGTGCGAGGGCCACCTGGGCGTGGAGAAGGAAGTGGTGCTCACGCCCATCATGCATGACACGCCCGCCGAACTGGCACAGCCCTATGGCGTCAAGGACTGGAAGAATGGCGAGATCGACCTGATCCCGGGCGTCACCGCGCCGCAGATCACGGTGGTCGAGCGCGATTACCCCAACACCTACCAGCGCTTCACGGCTCTGGGGCCGCTGATGGACCGCATCGGCAACGGCGGCAAGGGCATCAGCTGGAACACCGAGACCGAGGTGGCGCAGCTCGGCGACCTGAACGGCCGCGTGCGCGAGGAAGGCGCGACACAGGGCAGGCCGCGCATCGTCAGCGACATCGACGCCACCGAGGTGGTGATGATGCTCGCGCCCGAGACCAACGGCCACGTGGCCTGCAAGGCCTGGGAGGCGCTGTCCAAGCAGACCGGGCGCGACCACGTGCACCTGGCGCTGCATCGCGAGGACGAGAAGATCCGCTTCCGCGACATCCAGGCGCAGCCGCGCAAGATCATCTCCTCGCCCACCTGGTCGGGCCTTGAGAGCGAGAAGGTCAGCTACAACGCCGGCTACACCAACGTGCACGAGCTGATCCCATGGCGCACCCTCACGGGCCGCCAGCAGTTCTACCAGGACCACCCCTGGATGCGCGACTTCGGCGAGGGCTTCGTGAGCTACCGACCGCCCGTGCACCTCAAGACGCTGCACGAGGTCGAGGGCAAGAAGCCCAACGGCAACCCCGAGATCGCGCTGAACTTCATCACGCCGCACCAGAAATGGGGCATCCACAGCACGTACAGCGACAACCTGCACATGCTCACGCTCAACCGCGGCGGCCCGGTGATCTGGCTCAGCGAGGACGACGCCAGGCGTGGCGGCATCGTGGACAACGACTGGGTGGAGCTGTTCAACGCCAACGGCGCCATCGCCGCGCGCGCGGTGGTGAGCCAGCGCGTGAACCCCGGTATGGTGCTCATGTACCACGCGCAGGAAAAGATCATCAACACCCCGGGCTCGGAGATCACGGGCACGCGCGGCGGCATCCACAACTCCGTCACGCGCATCGTGCTCAAGCCCACGCACATGATCGGCGGCTACGCGCAGTACAGCTACGGCTTCAACTACTACGGGACCATCGGCACCAACCGCGACGAGTTCGTGCTGGTGCGCAAGATGCGCCGCGTCGACTGGATGGATGAGGAGGCGGGCCAGAGCACGGCCAGCGCCCATGCCTGAGAAAGAAGGAGAGACACGATGAAAATACGCGCACAAATCGGCATGGTGCTGAACCTGGACAAGTGCATCGGCTGCCACACCTGCTCGGTCACCTGCAAGAACGTATGGACCAGCAGGCCCGGCATGGAGTACGCCTGGTTCAACAACGTCGAATCCAAGCCCGGCATCGGCTACCCCAAGGAATGGGAGAACCAGGACAAGTGGAACGGCGGCTGGACGCGCCTGGCCGACGGCTCCATCGTCCCGCGCCAGGGGGGCAAGTGGAAGCTGCTCATGCGCATCTTCGCCAACCCCAACCTGCCGCAGATCGACGACTACTACGAGCCCTTCACATTCGACTACGACCACCTGCAGTCGGCGCCGGAGTCCAAGGCCGCGCCCACCGCGCGCCCGCGCAGCCTGATCACGGGCCAGCGCATGGAGAAGATCGAGTGGGGCCCGAACTGGGAGGAAATCCTGGGCGGCGAGTTCGCGAAGCGCAGCGCCGACGTGAACTTCGAGCAGGTGCAGAAGGACATGTACGGCCAGTTCGAGAACACCTTCATGATGTACCTGCCGCGCCTGTGCGAGCACTGCCTGAACCCGGCGTGCGTGGCATCGTGCCCCTCGGGCTCGATCTACAAGCGCGAGGAAGACGGCATCGTGCTCATCGACCAGGACAAGTGCCGCGGCTGGCGCATGTGCGTCTCGGGCTGCCCGTACAAGAAGATCTACTACAACTGGCAGACCGGCAAGGCCGAGAAGTGCATCTTCTGCTACCCGCGCATCGAGGCGGGCCAGCCCACGGTGTGCTCCGAGACCTGCGTGGGCCGCATCCGCTACCTCGGCGTGCTGCTCTACGACGCCGACCGCATCCAGGAAGCGGCCAGCGTGGAGCGCGACCGCGACTTGTACGAGGCGCAGTTGGGCATCTTCCTCGACCCCAACGACCCTGAAGTGATCCGCCAGGCCAAGCTCGACGGCATCGCCGACAACTGGCTCGAAGCTGCCAGGAACAGCCCGGTGTACAAGATGGCGGTCGACTGGAAGGTGGCGCTGCCGCTGCACCCCGAGTACCGCACGCTGCCCATGGTCTGGTACGTGCCGCCGCTCTCGCCCATCACCTCGGCGGCCAACGCCGGCCACGTGGGCGTGAACGGCGAGATCCCCGACGTGTCGCAGCTGCGCATTCCCGTGCAGTACCTGGCCAACATGCTCACCGCCGGCGACACCGGCCCCGTGGTGCGCGCGCTCGAGCGCATGCTGGCCATGCGCGCCTACCAGCGCGGCCTGCACGTGGACAAGGTGCAGAACATGGCCGTGCTCCAGCAGGCGGGGCTGACGGTGCACGACGTGCAGGACATGTACCAGGTCATGGCCATCGCCAACTACGAAGACCGGTTCGTGATCCCTTCCACGCACCGCGAATACGCCGAGAATGCCTTCGACGTGCGCGGCGGCTGCGGCTTCTCGTTCGGCAACGGCTGCTCCGACGGCGCCTCCGACGTCAGCATCTTCGGCGGCAAGAAGCCGCGCACCATCCCCATCAAGGCCGTGGTCTGAGGAGCGCCCAGATGTTCAAGAAGACACCCGAGAGCATGCGCCTGACGCTGCGGGCGCTGGCGCGCCTGGTGGCCTATCCCGACGCCGGGCTGCGCGCGCAGATGCCCACGCTGGTCGACGCGCTGCAGTCCGAGCAGGTTCTGCCCGCGGCCCGCATGGCCGAGCTGCAGGCCTTGGTGCAGCAGATCTGCGCGATGGACCCGTACGAGGCCGAGGAGCGCTACGTCGATACCTTCGACCGCGGCCGCCAGACCTCGCTGCACCTGTTCGAGCACATCCACGGCGACTCGCGCGAGCGCGGCCCGGCGCTGATCGACCTGACGCAGACCTACGAGAAGGCCGGCCTGTACCTCGATGCGCAGGAGCTGCCCGACCACCTCGGCGTGGTGCTGGAGTTCGCATCGACCCAGCCCGCGCAGGTGGCGCGCGAATTCCTGGCCGAGATGGCGCACATCCTGAATGCGCTGTTCACCGCGCTGCAGGCCAAGGGCAGCCCCTACGCCAGCGTGGTCGCCGCCGTGCTCGAGGCCGCCGGCGAGAAGGCCCAGGCGGTGGCGATCGCGCCCGAGCCCGGGCTCGACGAAGCCTGGGCCGAACCCGAGGCCTTCGACGGCTGCGCCACGCGCGGGCAGAACCGCCCCGGCCAGCCCCAACCCCTGCATTTCGTGCGCAACGCGCGCTCCAACCCCTCTTCCCAAGGAGTCTCGCCATGACCGCCTGGATCGACCATTTCCTGTTCGGCCTGTACCCGTACATCTGCCTGGCCGTGTTCTTCATCGGCAGCTGGGTGCGCTTCGACCGCGACCAGTACACGTGGAAGAGCGACTCCTCGCAGCTCTTGCGCACCGGCAGCCTGCGCTGGGCCAGCAACCTGTTCCACATCGGCGTGCTGTTCCTGTTCTTCGGCCACTTCGTCGGCATGCTCACGCCGCACGCGCTCTACGAGCCCTTCATCAGCGCCGGCAACAAGCAACTGCTGGCCATGGTCTCGGGCGGCGCCGCCGGCCTGCTCGCCTTCATCGGCGTGACGCTGCTGCTGCACCGGCGCCTGACGGACGCGCGCATCCGCGCCACCAGCAAGACCAGCGACATCGCGCTGCTGTGGATCTTCTGGGTGCAGCTGGCGCTGGGCCTGGCGACCATCCCGCTGTCGGCGCAGCACCTGGACGGCTCGGTCATGATGCGCCTGGCCGAATGGGGCCAGCGCATCGTCACCTTCCGCTCCGGCGCGGTCGAGATGCTGGTGGGCACGGGCTGGATCTTCAAGGTGCACCTGTTCCTGGGCATGACGGTGTTCCTGATCTTCCCGTTCACGCGCCTGGTGCACATCTGGAGCGGTTTCGGCACGCTGGCCTATGTGCTGCGCCCCTACCAGTTGGTGCGCGCACGGCGCCTGAACGTGCCGGCCGGGCAGAACCAGCCGCGCCGCTCGCTCTGAAAAAACAGAGCTGCCAGCGCTTAATGCACAAGGGCTAGAGGCCAATCTGGCTTGAAGCCTCCCCCTTGGCGGGAGGATCCAGGCCACGGGCCCGCAGCCGCCATCCCCCGTTTCCAGGAAGACCCCCATGACCACCACCACCTGCGGATCGCACGCCTGCGGCTGCGGCGGCAGCGCCGCCCCGGTAGCGGACACCCCCGTCGCACGCATCAACGGTATCGCCCTGCACGCGCCCGGCGAGCAACTGCCCGAGGAACTGCTGCGCCAGCGGGCCTGCACCGAGCTGTTGCGCCAGCAGGCGCAGCGCGAGGGGTTGCTCGCGCAGGACGACGCGCCCGGCATGGACGGCGCCACGAGCATCGCCGCTACGCAGGCCATCGAGCAGTTGCTGGAGCGCGCGCTGCAGGTGCCCGAGCCCTCCGAGGAAGCCTGCCGTCGCTACCACGCCGCCCACCCCACGCTGCATGGCGAGGGCGAACGCCTGCGCCTGCGCCACGTGCTGTTCGCCGTGACGCCGGGCGTGGATGTGAAGCAGCTGCGCCAGCGCGCCGAGAGCGTGCTGCTGGACCTGCGCTGCGACGACGACGGCGGCGTGCGCTTTGCCGAGGCCGCGCGCCAATGGTCCAACTGCCCCAGCGGCCAGCAGGGCGGCGAGCTGGGCTGGCTCACCCAGGCCGACTGCGCGCCCGAGTTCGCGCGCGAAATCTTCGGCAAGGCCGAGGTCGGGGTCCTGTCCCGCCTGGTGCACAGCCGCTTCGGCCTGCACGTGGTCGAGGTGTGCGAGCGCGAGGCCGGCCGCGCCCTGGCCTTCGAAGAGGTCCAGGCCTCCGTGGCCCTGCTGCTGCGCCAGCAGGCATGGATCAACGCACTGCGCCAGTACCTGCAGCTGCTCGCGGGGGCTGCCGAGGTCGAAGGCGTGCAGCTGGACGCCGCCGACACCCCTCTGGTGCAATAGGCCATTGCGCGGTCTTGCCCGGAAAGAACTTCCCATGCCTGACGACGAGCTGCTACAGCGGCTGCGCCGCTTCCATCTGGACGACTTTCCCCAGTACCGGGAGCAATTCCAGACCCTCGTGGACCAGGGGCAGCACCCGACGACGCTGTTCATCGGCTGCTCGGACTCGCGCCTCGTGCCCTACCTGCTCACGGGCGCCGGCCCGGGCGAGCTGTTCCTGGTGCGCAACGTGGGCGCCTTCGTGCCGCCGTACGACGGCTCCTATGGCCATCACGGCACGGCCGCGGCCATCGAGTTCGCCGTGCTCAACCTCAACGTGAGCCGCATCGTGGTCTGCGGCCACAGCCACTGCGGGGCCATCAAGGCCTTGTACGGCGATGTCTCGCCCGAGGCGAAGAACCTGCAGCGCTGGCTGGACCTGGGCCGCGAGGCCGTGCTGCCGGTGCAGCCCGGCCCCGAGGCACTGCGCCGCACCGAGCAGCGCGCCGTGGTGCTGCAACTCGAACGCCTCATGGACTACCCCATGGTGCGCCGCCGCGTGCAGGACGGGCGCATCACGCTGCACGGCTGGCACTACGTGATCGAGGAGGGCGAGGTCCACGTGTTCGACGTGCAGAACGGCGGCTTCGTCGCCGCGTCGAAGGCGCAATCGAGCGGCACCGGCCCCTACCCGCCGTACGTGGAACACGACGGACAGGTGCTGGTGGACTGATGGCGGGCCGCGTTGAAGCCATGCAGGCGCCGCCGGCCGATTGGGCCGCCGCGCTGCTGCAGGCGCGCCAGACCATCCTGCCCAAGCGGCTGGGCGCGCCCGGGCCCGATGCAGCGCAGCTGCAGGCCATCATGGCCGCGGCGGCCCATGCGCCCGACCATGGCTGCCTGCTGCCCTGGCGCTTTGTGCTCGTGCCCCAGGAAGCGCGCACGGCATTGGCCGAGGCGTTCGCCCAGGCCCTGCGCGAACGCGACCCCGAGGCCACGCCCGCGCAGCAGGAGCAGGCGCGCGAGAAGGCATACCGCGCGCCCGTGCTGCTGCTGCTGGTCGTGGACGAGCTGCGGGACGACCCCGGGATCGCGCCCTGCGAGCGCATCCTGTCCGCCGGCTGCGCCGTGCAGAACCTGCTCCTCACGGCCACGGCGCTGGGCTTCGGCTCGGCGCTCACCAGCGGCAAGGCGCTGCAGTCGCAGGCGCTGCGCACGCTGTTCGCGCTGCAGGAGGGCGAGCGCGCCCTGTGCTTCGTGAGCGTGGGCACCGTGTTGTCGCGCAAGCCGGGGCGTGCGCGCCCCGCGCCGGCGCAGTACGTGGGCACCCTGGTGCCCGGCCGGGGCGTGCAGCCCTGGAAACAAGAAAGGACCCTGGCGTGAAGACCGAGATCAACAGTTTCGACGACCTGCTGCGCGCCGCGCGCGCGCACCGCGAGCGCCAGCGGCTGCTGTTCGTGTTCGCCGGCTCCGAGCTGCCCGACGACGCCACGCCCGCGCAGCGCGAGCGCTTCGCGCAGGGCGAGGGCGGCGTGCTGGTGCCGCTGATGTGCGTGGACAAGTTGCCGGAGGAGATCGAATCCTTCGACGCGCTGCTGCGCGAATCCCGGCAGTTCGAGAACCCGGCCCAGCCCTGGCGCCTGGTGTTCACCGCCGCGCTGTCGGGCACGCCGGGCAAGGCGCCCTCGGACGAGGACGCCGACCGCGTGCTGCGCCGCATGGTGGAGGCCGTCAAGACCGGCGCCTTCAGCGCCTATCTGCCCTTCAACCGCGAGGGACAACCCGTGCGGCTGGGCTAATCGAAGGCTATTCTTGCGGGCCGCGCGAGAGTAGCGCGAGAAGGCCCCCACCCATGACCACCCGTGTTTCCCTGCCCGGCATGCACACGCCGGGCGCCGGCTTCGACGAGCCCTTCGCCATGCTCGACGCCTGCCACGATCGCGTGCGCCGCTCGCTCGACCTGCTGGAGCGCCTGCGCGCCTATCTGCAGGACAAGGGCTGTGACGATTCCGCGCGCCAGGCCGCACGCGACGTGCTGCGCTACTTCGACATCGCCGCGCCGCTGCACCACGAGGACGAGGAACTGCATGTCTTCCCGCCGCTGCTGGCGCAGGGCGGCGACGAGCGCCTTGCGGCCCTGGTGCGCCAGCTGCAGCGCGACCACGTGCGCATGGCCGAACGCTGGGCCGAGGCGCGCCAGCCCCTGGAGCAGCTTGCCCAGGGCGCGCTGCAGGCCTTCGCGCCCGCGCACGAGACCGTGCTGGACCGCTTCGCGGACTGCTACGCCGACCACCTGCGCCACGAGGACGACAGCATCTACCCGGCGGCGCGCGCGCTGCTGGACATGGACGCCCAGCAGGCCATGGGCCGGGAAATGGCCGTGCGCCGCGGCGTGCGTTGAGACACTATTGAAAACATAGCTTGTAGCGCTTGATGGACGGGCGCTGGAGGCATATTTCTCTCAAAATCCCGTTGCTGAGTGCGCCCCAAAAGAAAGCGCCGTGGCGGGTGGCCACGGCGCGTTGTGCCCCTCGCGGGGCGGCGGCCTACCGGGGGTGGGCCGCGAAGGGGCCGAAGCCCCCTGGAACTCTCAATGCACTACGACAGGATTTTGCGCCAGCCCGATGTAGCCGTCCAGCGTGTCCTCCACCTCTTCCTGAGTGGGGGTATTAAGCTGCCAGGCCAGGATCTGCTGCTGGAACAGCTCGGCCCAGGAGCCGTCCAGATAGACCTCCTTGCCCGAGCGCTTGTCCACGATCTCGAAGCCGTGGCGCACCAGCTGGGGCGGCTGGGGTGTGTCGTCCGTGGCGCCACTGCGGTCGGCATCCGGCAGCATGTGGACAACCACAAAGGAATCGGAGTCGTAGAGCATTTGCATGGCGTGGGCCCCCTGTTAGGTATGCCTGTCAGATGGCAACGCGGGGCGAGAGTTCAAGTCCCCCTGCCGCCGGGGTGTTGCCGTGGACAGTATTTCACGAAAACCGGCCCTCTGCGCGTTCGCGGCGGGGTGGTCAGGGCGCTTCGTGGCCGGAGAGCAGCAGGTCGACGAAGTCGCCGTTGCTCTGGCTCAGGCGTATGCGCACGGGCAGATAGCCGAGCTCCGTGCCCAGCCACAGCTCGGCCTTCTGGTCGTAGTGCTGGTCCTCGCGCGGCAGGCGCTGCAGCTTCAGGGCCGGCGTGCTGCCCACGGGCAGGTTCAGGGTCTCGGGGCCGTCCACGGTGAAGGTCCAGCGGTCGGCGTTGCGTGCACCCACGGTGGTCAGCGTGATCTGCGTGCCCGGCGGGTAGCGCCCGGGCGCGGCGGCCAGCATGGCGCCAAGCTGGATGAACACGCTCAGGCGATCCTGCGCGCCGTCGCCGATGGTGGCGCGTGGGGTGTTGGCGCTGAATATCACCTCGTGCTTGTCGAAATCGAAATGCGCGGCCCGCTCGCTGCGGGCCTTGTCGCCGAAGCGCTCGGGCCGCAGGCCCCGGGGCGTGATCTGCCCCACACTGCTTTGCGAGCGCGCGCCGAGCAAAAAGGCCTTGATCTGCTGGCGCGCCTCGTAGCGCGAGCCGTCCTGGCGCCACACCAGCTCGGCGCTGGCGCTGTAGTGGAACCGCTTGACTTCGCCGGTCACGTCGAACGTGAGCCGCGTGGACGGCGGCAGGCGCACGGGCGGCGGTTCGGTGCTGGCGCCGGCGCCGGAGGCTCCGGGCGGCCGGATCTCCACCCCCGCGCTTTCGGCGGGTGGCTCTTGCGGCGCGGGGGTGGCGCTCGCCGCCGGGGTGGGCTCGGCGGCGGCCGATGCTGCGGCCTGGGGCGGCTCGGGCGCGGCGTCGGCCTCGGCGCCGACCGTGCCCTCCTCGGTTGCCGGCGGAGCGGTTTCGGCCGGGGACTCGTCTGTCAGGGGGGAAGTGGGGGCCGCCGGCGCTGGCTCCGGTGCCTCGGGGGCTGGCGGCGCCGGCCTGGGCCGGGGCTTGCGCACGGGGCGCGGGGCGGCCGGCGGCGGCGGCGCGGGGGCGGCCTCGGGCTCGGGCGGCGGCGGCTCCACCATGCGTGTGTGAAAGCTCATCCTCCGCGGCATGCCCTGGCCCGTGCCGCCCAGCGGCAGGTCCGCCAGCAGCAGCCAGTGCAGGGCCAGCACCAGGGTGGTGATTAACAGCAGGGCGCGGCACGGCATGGCAGGGGCGTCAGCGTGCGGGGCCGCGCGGAGGGCGGTCGATCGGGCCGCCCCAGCTGGATTCCACCGATTGGATGCCGACGTGTTCCTTGTCCATCTACACTAGATTCCGTTTGATCGAATCAATTCATCGGGTCGTGGTTTGTGCTGTGCGCACAGTGCCGGCCAAGGAGCATTGCCCATGAAACTCGCCACCTACAAGGATGGATCGCGCGACGGCCAGCTCGTGGTGGTCTCGCGCGACTTGGGGCAGGCCCATTATGCGACCGGCATCGCGAGCCGCCTGCAGCAGGTGCTGGACGACTGGAACTTCATGGCGCCCCAGCTGCAGGACCTGTACGAGCAGCTCAACGCAGGCCGCGCGCGCCACGCTTTCCCGTTCGACCCGCGCCAGTGCATGGCGCCGCTGCCGCGCGCCTACCAGTGGGCGGACGGGTCGGCCTACATCAACCACGTGGAACTGGTGCGAAAAGCGCGCAACGCCGAGGTTCCTGCCAGCTTCTACACCGATCCGCTCATGTACCAGGGCGGCAGCGACGATTTCCTGGGCCCCTGCGACGACGTGGCCGTGCCGTCCGAGGCCATGGGCATCGACTTCGAGGCCGAGATCGCCGTCGTCACGGGCGACGTGAGGATGGGCGCCAGCCCCGAGCAGGCGCTCGACGGCATACGCCTGGTGATGCTGGCCAACGACTGGTCCCTGCGCAACCTGATCCCGGCCGAGCTGGCCAAGGGCTTCGGCTTCTTCCAGTCCAAGCCCGCCACCGCGTTCAGCCCCGTGGCGGTCACGCCGGACGAGCTGGGCGACGCCTGGGAGGGCGGGCGCGTGCACCTCACGCTGCAATCGACCTGGAACGGCCGCAAGGTCGGCATGTGCGACGCGGGGCCCGAGATGACCTTCCACTTCGGCCAGCTCATCGCCCACATCGCCAAAACGCGCAACGTGCGCGCAGGCTCCATCGTGGGCAGCGGCACGGTGAGCAACAAGGACTGGACCAGGGGCTACAGCTGCATTGCGGAGAAGCGCTGCATCGAGGCCATCCAGGACGGGCAGCCCAGCACGGAGTTCATGCAGTACGGCGACACTATCCGCATCGAGATGAAGGGCAGGGACGGGCAGAGCCTGTTCGGCGCGATCGACCAGCAGATCGTGCCGATAAGCGAGGGTTGAAGGATGGCGCCATGGCGGAGCTGCATGCGCCGCGCGGCGCGGCAGGTGGAACGGCGCTAGACTGCGGCCTCCGCTGCTTGCGCATCGGCGCGAATTCCCGGTGTCCATGCCGTTCGCGCGGGAGGCCCTTTCTCCGACCCAGAGCATCCGAGCACCGTGACAGACTCGAAAAAGCCGAACTTCAACATCCGTTTCCAGAGCCCCGCGGTGCCGGCACCCGGTTTCCCTTCCGCTGGCGTATCGTTTCGCGTGCCCACCATGCAGCCGCCAGAACCTGCATTGCCCGACGACGCACAAGCGTGCAATACGCAAGGCAACACATGGCTGCAGGCCAATCGGGTCGCGGATGCCATCAAGGCCTACGACCGTGCCATCGCGCTGCAGGCCGATTATCTGGATCCGCATTTCAATCGCGGCAATGCGCTGCTGCGCCTGGGGCGCAAGGCCGAGGCGCTGACTGCTTTTGAGCGTGCGATCGCTCTCGCACCCGGGCTGGCGCTGGCGCACTACAACCGTGCCACCGTGCTCGAAGGCATGGGCCGGGAGCAGGAGTCCATGGACAGCTACCGGCAGGTGCTGTGCATCGAGCCCGGCCACGTGCAGGCCCAGTTCAACCTGGGTTGTCTGCATCTGCGCCGCAAGGCGTATGGCGAGGCCGTAGCCTGCATGGATCGGGTGCTTGCGCTGGAGCCGCGACTGGCGCAGGCGCACAACAACCGGGGCAATGCGCTGCTGAAGTCCCGGCACCTGCTGGAGGCCGTCGCCAGCTTCGACCAGGCCCTGGCGCTGCAGCCGCAGTATGCCGATGCGCTCGTCAACCGCGGCAATGCGCGCCTGCAGCGCAAGGAACATGCGCAGGCATTCGCAGACCTCGACCGGGCCATCCGGCTCAACCCCGACCAGGCGCAGTCGCGGCAGCTCATGGGGACGCTGCTCAGGGATTCCAAGCGCCATGAAGAGGCACTGCAGGAATTCCAGCGGGCCTGGCGTTGCAACCCCGGGCAGCCGGGCTTGCTGACCGACATCCTGGGTGCCAAGACCGCCGTCTGCGATTGGCACAACATCGGCGCCGGCATCGACCGCCTCGGGCAGGCAGTGGCGCAGCGGCAACCAGGCGTTTCACCGTTCTCCGTCGCGGTGCTGTGCGATGACCCGGCGCTGCAGTTGCAGGCCGCGCGCAATTTCGTGGCGGCGGACTACCCGGAAAACCCGTTGCTGGGCCCGGTCGCGCCGCGTGCGGACGGCGGCAGGATACGCGTGGGCTATTACTCAGCGGACTTCCACCACCATGCCACGGCCATACTGATGGCGGAGCTGTTCGAGTTGCACGACCGCGAGCGCTTCGAGTGGTTCGCCTTCTCCTTCGGCCCGGATTCGCAGGACGCCATGCACGTGCGCGTGCGCCAGGCCTTCGACCATTTCCTCGACGTGCGCGACCGCAGCGACGAAGCGGTCGCCCGTCTTTCGCGCGAGCTGGGCATCGACATCGCAGTCGATCTCAAAGGCTTCACCCAGGACACGCGCTTCGGCATTTTTTCCTATCGCTGCGCGCCGGTGCAGGTAAGCTACCTGGGCTACCCCGGCACCACCGGGGCGGACTATATCGACTACGCTATCGCCGACAAGGTGGTTCTGCCCCCGCAGGCGCGGTGCCATTTCAGCGAGAAGGTGGTCTACCTGCCCCACAGCTACCAGGTCAATGACTCGAAACGCCGCATCGCCGATCGTGCCTTCACCCGCGAGGCATTGGGCCTGCCTGCCACGGGCTTCGTCTTTTGCTGCTTCAACAACAACTACAAGATCCTGCCGCAGATGCTCGACGGCTGGGGGCGCATCCTGCACGCGGTCGAGGACAGCGTGCTGTGGCTGCTCGAAGACAACCCTGCCGTGTCGCGCAATCTGCTGCGCGAAGCCCAGGCCCGGGGCATTGCGCCGCAGCGGCTGGTGTTCGCGCAGCGCATGCCGCTGGACGAGCACCTGGCGCGGCATCGCCTGGCCGATCTGTTCCTCGATACGCTGCCGTGCAACGCGCACACCACCGCCAGCGATGCGTTGTGGGCGGGCCTGCCCGTGCTGACCTGCGCGGGCCAGTCTTTTGCCAGCCGCGTGGCCGCCAGCCTGCTGCATGCCGTGGGGCTGCCCGAGCTCGTGACCGAGACCCAGGGGGCGTACGAGGCGCGCGCCATTGCGCTGGCGCGCGACGCGGGACAGCTGGATGCCCTGCGCAGCAGGTTGCATGCGCAGGCACCTGCGTCGCCATTGTTCGATGCCCGGCGCTTCGCGCGCGATCTCGAAGCCGCGTACGTGGTCATGCATGCACGCGCCGTGCAAGGCTTGCCACCCGAGGCGTTCAAGGTTTGATGGAAGTGAAAAGGAGCGCTCAGCGCTTTATACGTAAGCGCTGATTGCTTTTTTTTATAGTCAAGACGCAGCCAGCGCCTCCACCTGTACTGCGCAGTCGTAGAACGTCGGCCCCGCGCCCATGTCCGTCAGGGCCTGGCTCGTGATCTCGTTGACGTTGGTGCCGCCGTGCCCCAGCTTGCGCCACCAGATCCCCAGGCCGTTGACCACGCCGGGGCGCGCGCGCCCGTTGAGCGTGGCGTGGCATTCGTAGCTGCCGCGGTCGTTGAACACGCGCACCAGGGCGCCGTCGGCGATGCCGCGTGCGGCGGCGTCGTCGGGGTGCAGCTCCAGCAGCGGGCGGCCCTCGATGTCGCGCAGGCTTTGCAGGCTCACGAAGGTGGAGTTGAGGAAGTTGCGCGCCGGCGGCGAGATCATGGCCAGCGGGTAGGCGGCCGAGCTGCCCGCCGCCTCGTGGTTGGGCACGTGGCCGGGCAGCGGGTCCAGGCCCTGCCGGGCAAGGCGCTCGCTGTAGAACTCGCAGCGGCCCGAGGGGGTGGGAAAGCCTCCTTCGGCAAACGGGGCGTCGGGCACGGGCAGCGGGGCGAAGCCGTCGGCGAGCAGCCGTGGGAAGTCCACGGCCTCGCCATAGGCCTGGCGGCACAGCTGCTCGTCCGTGTCGGCGAAGCAGGGATCGGCGAACCCCATGCGCGCCGCCAGGTCGCGGAAGATCTGTGCGTTGCTGCGCGCCTGGCCCTGGGGGGCAATGGCCGGGCGGTTGAGCAGCACGTCCGTGTGGCCGTAGGCCAGGTGCACGTCCCAGTGTTCGAGCTGCGTGGTGGCGGGCAGGATGTAGTCGGCGTAGTCGGCCGTGTCGGTCTGGAAATGTTCCAGCACCACGGTGAACAGGTCTTCGCGTGCGAAGCCCCGCACCACCTTGGGAGAGTCGGGCGCCACGGCCACGGGGTTGCTGTTGTAGACCACCAGGGCCTCGATCTTCGGGCCGAAGGCGGGTGAGGATTCGCGCAGCAGGTCGTCGCCTATGGTCACCATGTTGATGGTGCGTGGCGCGCGGCCGGCCAGCAGCTCGGGGCGCTGCAGCCGCGCGCGGTCCACGGGAAACGCGCCCGAGCTCGACAGCAGCACGCCGCCCGCGCGCTGGCGCCACGCGCCCGTGAGCGCGGGCAGGCAGGCAATGGCGCGCACCGCGTTGCCGCCACCATGCACGCGCTGCACGCCGTAGTTCAGGCGGATGGCGGCAGGCTTCGTCGTACCGTAGTCGCGGGCCAGGCGGCGGATCTGCTCCACGGGGAGGCCGCAGACCTCGGCCGCGCGCGCGGGCGGGAATGTGAGCGCGCGTTCGCGCAGCTGCGGCCAGCCGAGCGTGTGGCGGGTGATGTAGTCGTGGTCCAGCCAGTCGTTTTCGATCAGCTCGTGCATCAGCGCCAGGGCCAGCGCGGCGTCGGTGCCGGGGCGCAGCTGCAGGTGCTCGTGGCATTTCTCGGCGGTCTCGGTGCGGCGCGGGTCTATGCACACCAGGCGCGCGCCGTTCCTCTTGGCCTGCTGGGCGATGCGCCAGAAGTGCAGGTTGCTGCCTATGGAGTTGCTGCCCCAGATCAGGATGAGCCGGGCCTCGGCGAAGAACTCCACCTTCATGCCCACTTTGCCGCCCAGCGTGTGGACGAGCCCCTCGCCGCCCGCCGTGGAGCAGATGCTGCGGTGGAGCAGCGACGCACCCAGGCGGTGGAAGAAGCGCCGGTCCATGCTCTCGCCCTGTACCAGGCCCATGGTGCCCGCGTAGCTGTAGGGCACGATGGCCTGCGCGTCGCACGCGGCGATCGCGCCCAGGCGCCGGGCGATGTCGTCCAGCGCCTCGTCCCACGGCACGGGCGCGAATTGGCCGCTGCCCTTGGGGCCGGTGCGCTTCAAGGGCGTGAGGATGCGGTTCGCATGGTGCGTGCGCTCGGCATAGCGCGACACCTTGGCGCACAGCACGCCGCCCGTCTGCGCGTGCGCCGGGTTGCCCTGCACGCGCACGGCGCGGCCGTTTTCTACGGTGGTCAGCAGGGCGCAGGTGTCGGGGCAGTCATGCGGGCAGGCGCCGCGCACCAACTGGGGCGCCGGCACGGCCGCTGTGGGGGAGGTAGGGGCGTTCATCGGGCGTTCGTTCTCGGACCGGCCTGCACAGGCCAGGGTGGCAGCTTATCCGCAACGGGGCCGCCACGCACGGGCAGGGGCAAACGGCGCGCCCCTGCCGCCGCCCCCCCACTCCTCTCAACCCACCTGGAGGTTCAGGGCCTTGGTCAGCCGGCGGTAGGCGGGCCAGGTGGTGCGCACGAACTGGCGCAGGTCCTCGCCCGTCCAGGGCGGGCGCACCTGGCCGAGCTGCTCCATCAGCGTCTTGATGCGGGGCGATTCTCGGTACGAGGCGTCGATGACCGCGGCGAGCCGCTCGATCACCTCGTGTGGCGTGCCCTTGGGCGCGAGGAACATGTTGGATTCCTGCGTGGCCGTGTAGGCCTCGCCGGTGAAGCCGGCCTCTTCCCAGGTCTGCAGATTGGGCAGCGCCGGATTGCGGCTCGAACCCGAAATGAGGTGGATCGCGCGGAACTTGCCGTTCTGCAGCCCAGGCGCCAGCCCGGCCAGCGAGCCCGCGCCCACGTCGATGTTGCCGGCCATCAGGTCCAGCACCATGGGGCCGGTGCCGCGGTAGTTGACGATGTTGAACTGGGCGCCCGTGTCCTTCACGAGCTGCGTCACCATGATCTGCCAGCCCGAGCCGATGCCGTAGTTGCCCACCGACACCGGCGTCTTCTTCGCGTACTCGATCAGCTCGCGCATGCTGTTCACCGGCAGGCCGCTGCGCACCACGGCGGGCGAGCTGCCGGTGCCGAAGGCGCCGATGGGGATCAGGTCGTTGTCGGGGTCGAAGGGCACCTTGCTCAGCAGCACCGGTGCCTGCGCGAGCTGGCTGTGCAGCACGCACAGCAGCGTGTAGCCGTCGGGCGCAGAGCGCACCACGGTGTCGCCGGCGATGGTGCCCACGGCGCCGGGCTTGTTCTCGATGACCACGGGTGCGCCGAGCCTGGCGGTGATGAACTCGCCGACCGCGCGCGCGGTGGCGTCGTTGGACGAGCCCGTGGCCTGGCCGCAGATGATGCGTATGGGCTTGCTGGGCCACGGCGCGCCGCCCTGGGCCAGCGCGGCGCCGGGCAGGCCCGCCGCCGCGGCGAGCCCGAACCCGAGCCGGAGCACGTCGCGCCGCGATGCCTGCACGCGCGCGGGCGCGCTGTCGCAATGGTTCATGTCTGTCTCCTGGTGTCTTTGGAATGGATGAATGGAGCCGCTAGATGCCGATCAGGTCGGCCCGCTCCACCAGATTGCGCACGATGCGCACCGAGGCGATGTCGATCATCTTTCCCTCGAACTGCACCGCGCCCAGGCCCTGGGCAAGGGCCTCGTCGTAGGCGGCCATCATGCGGCGCGCGCGCACCACGTCCTCTGCGCGCGGCGAGAACACACGCTGCGCGATCTCGACCTGCGAGGGGTGGATGGCCCACTTGCCCACCATGCCCAGGGTCATGGCGCGGCGGCATTCCTCCTCGTAGGCGGCCGGGTCCTTGAAATTGGCGTAGGGGCCATCCACCGCGTCGATGCGGTTGCAGCGCGCGGCCACGGTGATCTTCTGGCGCTGGTAGTGCCACAGGTCGCCGGGGTAGCCGCTGGCGCCGCCGATGTCCTTGAGCGACACGCCCTGGCTGGCCGAATAGTCGCCCATGCCGAAGATCAGGCATTCCAGGCGCGGCGAGGCGGCGGCGATCGCGTCCACCTGCTGCAGGCCCTCGACCTCTTCGATCAGCACGTCCAGGCCGATGCGCTTGGTGAGGCCCAGCTTCTTCTCCATCATGGTCAGCAGCTTGTCCACGAACTGGATGTCGGCGGCCGACAGGGCCTTGGGCAGCATGATCACGTCCAGGTTCCCGCGCGCGCCCTCCACCACCTCGATGATGTCCTCGTAGGCGTATTCGGTGGTCAGGTCGTTCACGCGCACGCAGCGCACCGTGCGGCCCCAGGGCAGGGTGTTGAGCGCGCGCACGATCTTCTGGCGCGCGGGCCGCTTCTCGGCGGGGGCTACGGCATCCTCCAGGTCGAGGAAGACGTAGTCCACGCCCAGGCCGGCGGCCTTTTCCATCATCTTCTCGCTGGAGCCGGGCACGGAGAGCTGGCAGCGGCGCAATCGTCGGGGTCGGTTCATGGGTGGTTTCTCCTGTCAGGGGGAGGGTTGCGGGGACGTGGGGGCGGGCTGCAGGCCGAACTCGCGCAGGATCTCGCCCGCGTGCTCGTCCACCAGCGGCGCGCGGCGGTGCACGCCGCCGGGCGTGCGGCCCATGTGGATGGGCGTGCCGGCGATGGTCAGTGGCCGTTCGGCGCCCGGCTGCTCGGTCGGCACCAGCATGCCGCGTGCCTGGAAGTGCGGGTCATGGAAGATGTCCTGCGCGTACAGAACCGGGCCGAAGGGGATGCGCCCGCCCAGCAGGCGCACCAGCTCGGCCTGGGTGTGGCGCCGCGTCCAGGCGCCGACCTCGGCCTCGACGAAGGCGCGGTGGCGCACGCGCGCCTCGTTGGACGCGCAGCGCGGGTCGGCGGCCAGGTCGGCGCGCCCCATGATGCGCGCCAGCGGCTCCCAGAAGCGGTCGTTGGGCACGCCCAGGCTCACGTAGCCGTCGGATGCGGGGAAGATGCCGAAGGGGCACAGCAGGGGGTGGCCGTTGCCGTCGGGCCGCGAATCCACGCCCGCGGCGCTGTACTGGTAGACGATGCGCTCGCACAGCGCCAGCACCGCGTCGGCCATGGCCACGTCCACGAACTGGCCCTGGCCCGTGCGCTGCACGCTCCAGCAGGCTGCGGCGACGGCGTAGGCCAGGTACATGGCGGGCAGCAGGTCGCCCACGCCGGGGCCGATCTTGGTGGGGGCGCCGCCCACCTCGGGGCCGGTGACGCCCATGATGCCGCCCATGGCCTGGGCCACCGGGTCGTAGGCCGGCCAGTGCGTGTAGGGGGTCTCGCCCGAGCGCGGGTCACCGAAGCCGCGCAGCGCCGCGTACACCAGCCGGGGGTTGTGCGCGGCCAGCGTCTCGTAGGACAGGCCTAGGCCCTCCATCACGCCGGCGCGGTAGTTCTCCACCAGCACGTCGGCCTGGCGCACCATGGCGATCAACTGCGCCTTGCCGGCCTCGGACTTGAGGTCCACCACGATGGAGCGCTTGTTGCGGTTGACCGAGCCGAAGTAGGCGCCGAACCCGCCCTCGTCGAAGGGCCGCGCCCCGGGCAGGAAGGGGCCGTGGCGCCGCGTGGCGTCGCCGCCGGGCGGCTCGACCTTGATGACGTCCGCCCCCTGGTCCGCGAGCAGCATGGTCGCGTAGGGGCCGGCCAGCATCTGCGTGAGGTCGAGCACCCGCAGGCCTTGCAGGGCGCCGAACGCGGGCGTGCCGGGCGCGGTCATGCGGTGGCGCCCGCCGCGGGGTCGGGGCGGCGGCGCAGGATGACCGTGCGCTCGGCCTGCACGCACAGCTTGCGGTCCTGGTTCACGCCGTAGTGGCGAAAGCGCACCCGGCCCGTGGCGCCGCCGGGTTCCTCGTCGGCCTGCAGCACCTCGCTGTAGGCGTACAGCGTGTCGCCGTGGAACACGGGGTGGCTGAGCTTGATGGCGGTGAGGCCCACCTCGCGCACGCACTGCTCGGCCGTGTCCTGCGAGGCCAGGCCGATCACCATCGACAGGTTGATCCCGCCGAACACCACGCGCTGGCTGAAGATGGCGCCGGGCGCGGCCTGGCGCATGCGGTCCTCGTTGAAGTGGCCCTCGGCGGTGTTCATCACCAGGTTGGTGAGGAGCACGTTGTCCATCTCGGTCACGGTCTTGCCGCGCGCGTGGCGGATCACCCGGCCCACGGGGAAGTCCTCGAAATAGTTGTCGGGGCTGGTCAGGGCTGCGCGGTTTGTCATGCGGCCTCCGTGCGTGCGCCGGCGGCGGACTCGAAGGCGCGGCTGGCGATCATGTCCTCCAGCACCGACTTGCCCAGCAGGTTGTTGGCGATGATGCGCTGCTGGATCTCCGAGGTGCCCTCGAAGATCTTGGTCAGGCGCGCGTCGCGCCAGTGGCGCTCCACCGCGAAGAGCTTGGTGTAGCCGGCGCCGCCGAAGATCTGCAGCGCCTCGGAGGTGACGCGCTCGGCCATCTCGGTGGCGAACAGCTTCACCATCGAGGCCTCGGTGTCGCAGCGCCGCCCGCTGTCGATCGCGCTGCACACGTAATGCAGCAGTTGCCGCGCGGCCTCCACCTCGGTGGCCATGGTGGCGATCTTGAAGCGGATGGCCTGGTACTCGGCGATGGGCATGCCGAACTGCTTGCGCTCCCTGGCGTAGGCGATGGCGTCCTCCAGCGCGCCCTGGGCCAGCCCGATGGCGCGCGCGGCGGTGTGCGCGCGCGCCGTCTCCAGCCCCTTGGCCATGATGAGGAAGGCCTGGCCCGGCGCGCCGATCAGGTTCTCCCTGGGAACGCGCAGGTCGTTCAGGGCCAGCTCGAAGGTCTTCCAGCCGAAGTAGCCGATCTTGGGGATGGGCTGGCCCACCATGCCGGGCGGGAACTCGCCGCGCTTCTTCTCGATGAGGAAACACGAGATGCCCTCCCAGCGCTTCTTCGGGTGCGTGGGCTTGGCGGTGCGCGCGAAGACGTTGATGTAGTCCGCCCCGTCGGCGAAGGTGCACCAGTACTTGTTGCCGTTGAGCACCCACTCGTCGCCCACGAGCTCGGCGCGGCAGGAGATGGAGGCCAGGTCCGAGCCCGTATCGGGCTCGGACAGCGCGCTGGCGTTGAGGAACTCGCCGCGCACGACGCGGGGCAGGTACTTGCGCCGCATCTCCTCCGGCATCTCGTTCTTGATGAAGCCGCCCTGGGCGCGCGCCACCAGCGAGGCCACCGACATCCAGCCGCGCGCGAGCTGCTCGCAGATCAGGCAGTACTCGAAGGTGCCCAGGCCCATGCCGCCGTATTCCTCGGGGATGGTGATGCCGAAGTAGCCCATGTCGGCCATCTTCCGGCGCAGCTCCATGGGGATCTCGCCGTCCGGGCCGTCCAGCTGGTTGGCCACGGGCAGCACCTCGTTCATGGTGAAGTCGCGCGCCGCGTCGCGGATCATGATCCGCTCCTCGGTCATGTAGCCCTTGCCGTCGATGGTGGGGGTGGTGTTCATGGGTTCAGCTCCTTGTGCGCACCAGGTTGGCGCGCTTGAATGCGATGACGGGCGCGCCCGCGGCGTTGCGACCCACGGTGTGCCACTGCACGATGCCGTAGCCGGGGCGTTTGTCCGCCAGCCGGGCCTGGATCACTTCCGATTCGGCATACAGCGTCTCGCCCGGCTGGACGGGCTGCAGGTACTCCAGGTCGTCCACGCCCAGGAAGGGCCCGCCGCCCTCGGACAGGTCCTCGACCGACAGGCCGAACACCACGTTGAAGACCAGCAGCGGGTTCACCGGCGAGCCCGGCAGGCCCTCCGCGCGGGCCAGGTGGGCGTTGGTGTAGACCGGGTTGTAGGCCAGCGTCAGCGTGGAGAAGAGCGTGTTGTCCGCCTCCGTCACGGTCCGCCCCCAGTGGTGCCTGAACCGGCGCCCGATGGCGAAGTCCTCGAAGCGGTTGCCGCGCGGCCACTCGGCCGCGCTGCGTTCCAGAAAATCCACAATGTCGTCTGTCGTTGTCGTCATGTCGTGATCGCCTCATGCAGGGAAAGAAGATCGGGCTGGCGCTCCAGCGTCTCGATGCACCGCACCAGGGCATCGAAGCGTCCCGGCGCCAGCACGCCGCGCGTGACGGCGCGGCCCTTGGCGACCAGGGCCCGCCATTGCGCGGGCAGGTCCTCGCGCGGGACGCCCACGTCGGCGTAGTGCGCGTGCACCGCGCCGCCGCGCGCGTGCAGTTCCACCCGCGCGCCCTTGGCGCTGGGCAGGTGCTCGAAGCGCACCTGCACGCGCTCGCGCCAGCGCACCAGATCGGCGTCGCACGCCAGCGCGTCGGTGTAAGCGTCCAGGTCGGCCGTGTCGTGGCCGTGCGCCACCATGGCCATCAGGTGGCGCAGCGAGAACTTGACCTGCAACCCGGTGGCCGGCGCGGCGATGTTGCAGACGCTGTCGTGCCCGGGGGGCACGTGCACGTCCAGGCGCTCGACGTCCTCGGGCGCGAGGCGCGTGCGCGCCAGCAGGGCGCGCAGCGCCTCGATGGCCGAATGCGTGAGGTAGCAGGCGGCGTGGTATTTGTAGAGCGTGTCCTGCACGGCCCAGCGCTCCGACACCACCGGCGCCTCGCGCAGGCCCGTGCACTGCGTGGCGGCGAAACCCTGGGCGCCCTCGATGCCGTCGGCCGCGGCGGTGAAGCCCTGCTGCGCTAGCCGGGCGGCCCACAGGCCGTTCATCGCCGCCTTGCCCGCGTGCAGCGGCTTGGCCATGGTGCCGAACATGCACTTGAGCCCGGCCGCCTGCGTGGCCGCCAGGCCCAGCGCGTGGCGCGCCTGTGCGTCCGTGAGGCCCAGCACATGGGCTGCTGCTGCGGCGGCGCCGAAGGTGCCGATGGTGCCAGTGGCATGAAAGCCGTTGGCGTAGTGCGCGCCGCCGAACTGCTCGCCCACCAGGGCCTCGGCCTCGTGCCCCAGCACCACGGCGTCCAGCAGTTGCCGGCCGCTGCAGCCGCGCAGGGCCGACGCCGCCAGGGCCGTCGGCACCACGGGCACGCTGGGGTGGCCGTGCATGCGGGAGTTCACGTCGTCGTAGTCCAGCGCATGCCCAGCCGTGCCGTTGACCAGCACGGCCCACGGGGCCGAGGGGCCGGTGAACGGCACCAGGCCGACGCTGGGCTCCCACTGCGGGTCGTGCAGCCGCGCCACGATGCGCACCGCGGGCTCGCGCATGCCGGCCAGCGCCACGCAGGCCCAGTCCAGCAGCGCGTGCCGCGCGCATTCGCGGGCCACGTCCGGCACCGCATCGGCGCCGCCCTCGCACATCAGCCCGGCCAGGGTGTCGGTGAGCTCCCCCGGGGGCCGCGCGGCGGTGCCCTGGACGGCCCGCAGTGCCGCCGCTTCTGTCGTCATTGCCTGTCTCCTGCCGCCCCGTTCCGTGAGGCCTGCGAAGAAGTATCGGAGCCATGCCGCGCCGAATCCATCACATCCGTGATGCATGCCGTGGATTGGCAGAGGGTCTTCAATACATCACATACGTGATATGTTGAGGGGGAGAGGAGGAGGAATACTCGGCACCGCTCTTCTCCCTTCTTCCAATGACCGACGCAGGACTTCCATGACCCAAGCCACTTCCCCCATCGGCGCCATGCGCTCCGTGCTCTACATGCCCGGCGACAAGGAGCGCGCGCTCCAGAAGATCCCCGGCCTCGCGGCCGACGTGGTCGTGCTCGACCTGGAGGACGCGGTCGCGCCCGAGAAGAAGGCCGAGGCGCGCGAGCGCATCGTGCAGACGCTGGCCGAGCCCGCCAATGCGGCTCGTGCCCTGGTCGTGCGCACCAACGGCGTGGACACGCCCGAATTCGCCGCCGACCTGCAGGCCGTGGCCCGCGCGCGGCCCGCCGCCGTGCTGATCCCCAAGTACGAAACCCTGGAGGCTCTGCAGGCGCTGCGCGACGGCCTGCGCGCGGCGGGCGCGCCGGGCCTGCCCGTCTGGGCCATGGTCGAGACGCCGCTGGGCATCGCCGACATCGCCCGCCTGGCCGACGCCAACCAGGCGCCCGGCGAGGCCTATCCCCTGACTACGCTGGTGATCGGCACCAACGACATCGCCCGCCTCACCGGCACGCGCATGGACGATGGCCGCCGGCATATGCTGGCCTGGCTCTCCACCGTGCTCATCCATGCCAAGGCGCGCGGCCTGCGCGTGCTGGACGGCGTGTACAACGACTTCTCGGACGCGGAAGGCTTCGCGCGCGAGGCCGCGCAGGCGCGCGCCATGGGCTTCGACGGCAAGACGCTGATCCACCCCGCGCAGATCGCGCCCGCGCATGTGGCCTTCGCGCCCACGCCCGAGGAGCGCGCCTGGGCCGAGAAGGTGGTGCAGGCCTTCGCCCTGCCGGAGAACCAGGGCAGCGGCGCGATCAAGCTCGACGGCGGCATGGTGGAGCTGCTGCACCTGGAGATCGCGCGACGCTGGCTGGCCGCTGCCTGAGGCACTATGGCTTCCGTGCCGGACGCCAACGTCAAGTCGGCCACGCGCGTGCTGGAGCTGCTGGAGTTCTTCGCCGAGCACCGCAGGCCCATGAGCACCGCCGACGTGGTCAACGAGCTGGGCTACCCCCAGTCCAGTAGCACGGTGCTGCTGCAGACGCTGATGCGCCTGCGCTACCTGGACTACGACCGCAAGAGCCGCAAGTACTTCCCCACCGTGCGCGTGGCCCTGCTGGGCAGCTGGATCACCGAGAACCTGTACAGCGAACGCAGCCTGTCCAAGATCGTCAACGACCTGCACGCCAGGACCTCGGCCACCGTCATCCTCGGCTTGCAGAACGACATCTACGTGCAGTACATCAACGTGTGCCAGACGCCGCAGCGGCGCAGCCAGCTCAAGTGGTACCTCAAGCCCGGCTCGCTGCGGCCGCTGGCGCGCTCCTCGGTGGGCAAGGCGGTTCTCTCCAGCAAGCCCGACGCGGAGCTGATCTACCTGCTGCGGCGCATCAACGCCTCGGAGACGCGGCCGGAGAACCGCGTGTCCGAAGCCGACCTGCTCGAAGAGATGGACCGCATCCGCGAGACCGGCTACTCGCTTACCACCGGCACGGTGAACCCGCAGGCGGGCGTGGTCGCGTGCCTGATTCCATCGCACCCGCAGCAGCCCGTGATGGCGCTGGGCATCGGCGCGGAGAACGCGGAACTACTGCGCAACAAGGACCGCTACCTGCACCTGCTGCGCGAGGCGCTGGAGCCCTTCTGCTGAAGGGCGCGGAGAAGCTGGCGCCATGCTGCAGTGCAAATAAGCCCCTGGTGGCGCGGGGTCGGGGGCCGGGCTAGACTGACCGGCTCGTAAGGACGCACACCATGAAAGTTATCGATTCCATCGCTGCCGCAGCGCCCGCCATCGCCGCCGTGCGGCGCGACATCCATGCCCATCCCGAGCTGTGCTTCAAGGAAGAGCGCACGGCCGACCTGATCGCCGCCAAGCTCACCGAATGGGGCATCCCCATCCACCGCGGCCTGGGCACCACGGGCGTGGTGGGCATCGTGCACGGCCGCGACGGCGGCGCCTGCGGCCGCGCCGTGGGCCTGCGCGCGGACATCGACGCCCTGCCCATGCAGGAGTTCAACACCTTCGCCCACGCCAGCAAGCATGCGGGCAAGATGCACGCCTGCGGCCATGACGGGCACACGGCCATGCTGCTGGCGGCGGCGCAGCACCTGGCCGGGCACCGCGACTTCGACGGCACGGTGTACCTGATCTTCCAGCCGGCCGAGGAGGGCGGCGGCGGCGCGCGCGAGATGATCAAGGACGGCCTGTTCGAGCGCTTCCCCATGCAGGCCGTGTTCGGTATGCACAACTGGCCCGGCATGCCCGCGGGCAGCTTCGCCGTGAGCCCCGGGCCGGTGATGGCGTCGAGCAACGAGTTCAAGATCACCATCCACGGCAAGGGCAGCCATGGCGCCATGCCGCACCTGGGGATTGACCCCGTGCCCGTGGCCTGCCAGATGGTGCAGGCCTTCCAGACCATCATCAGCCGCAACAAGAAGCCCATCGAGGCCGGCGTGATCTCGGTCACCATGATCCGGGCCGGCGAGGCCACCAACGTGGTGCCCGACTTCTGCGTGCTGCAGGGCACGGTGCGCACCTTCTCCATCGAACTGCTGGACATGATCGAGCGGCGCATGCGCCAGGTGGCCGAGCACACCTGCGCGGCGTTCGAGGCCACGTGCGAGTTCGAGTTCGTGCGCAACTACCCGCCTACGGTGAACTCCGCTGCCGAGGCCGAGTTCGCGCGCCGGGTGATGGCCGGCATCGTCGGCGAAGACAAGGTGCTGCCGCAGGAGCCCACGGGCGGGGCCGAGGACTTCTCCTTCATGCTGCAGGCCAAGCCGGGCGCCTACGTCTTCATCGCCAACGGCGACGGCACGCACCGCGACATGGGCCATGGCGCCGGCCCCTGCACGCTGCACAACCCGAGCTACGACTTCAACGACGCGCTGATCCCGCTGGGCGGCACCTACTGGGTGGAACTGGCGCGCCAGTGGCTGGCGAATCCGACGGCATGAGGGTGGCGTAAAAAAGAACGATCGTTCGCGTATTGGCTACACTGCGGGTTTTTGATTAGGAGACCCGCATGTCCGACCTGAACGCCGCCTTCGAGGCCGCCGTCGCCAACTCCAAGCTGCTGACCGAGCGCCCCGACAACCCCACGCTGCTGAAGATCTACGCCCTGTACAAGCAGGCCACGGCGGGCGACAACGCCGAGAAGAAGCCGAGCTTCTCCGACATCGTGGGCCGCGCCAAATGGGACGCCTGGGAAAAGCTCAAGGGCACGGCCAGCGACGCGGCCAAGCAGCAGTACATCGACCTCATCGAATCGCTGCGCGGCTGAGGTCAGCCGGCCAGCGCCTTGAGCGCCTCCTCGCGCCCGGGCTGCGGCATCTTCGCCAGGGCCCGAACGGCCGCATGGAAGCGCGGCCAGTCGCGCCCCTCGCGCTCGAACAGCGCCACGAAGGCCGGCACCAGGTCGTCGTAGGCGCCCTGCGCCGCGAAGCTGGCGTTGTTGGCTTCGCGCACCCACTGGTCCAGGGGCGCCAGCTGCGCGGGCGGCGTGTGCGCCGCCAGCCAGCGCGAGCGCAGCAGCGCATAGTTGGCATGGAACTGCAGCATTGCTTCTGATTTCATAGCTGCAAGGGCAGTGTGGTCGGGTGTTGTATCGCTCTTTTGCTCATAAATGGCCGCCAGGCGCTCGCGCGTGGCGCGCGTGAGGGCGCGGAACTGCGCGCGGCGCTGCTCGCTGGCGGCGAACTGTGCGCGCACCGCGGGCGTGGCATGCCGCTCCAGCCAGCGCTGCACGCCCAGGCGCTCCACGGCCGTGGCGTAGGACTCGTTGAACGCCGTGTCGCCCTCGGCGTAGACCTGCTGGTGCGCCAGCTCGTGGAACAGCAGGCGCACGAAGTCTCCCTCGGGCCAGGCGATGAAGGTGGACAGCAGCGGATCGCCGCCCAGCCAGTTGCTGTAGCACAGCGTGGAATAGGCGGGCACGCCGTATACGTTCACCTCCAGCCCCGTGGCGGCCAGCCGGGCGGCCTCGGCGCGGGCGTCGGCCTCGTCGAAGTAGCCCCGGTAGCCTATGCAGCCGGTGACGGGAAAGCACCAGCGGTGGAGCTCAAGCGAGTAGGGCCCGGCCGCCACCACGTTCCACACGGCCGCGCGGCGGTCCAGGCGCGCGTAGCGCCGGTAGCTGGCGTTGTCGGGCAGGGCCAGGTCGATGATGGAGAAGGCGCGCGCCTTCCGTGCCAGCTCCAGCCGCGCGCGCAGCGGCGCCGGGGTGTCCGGGCTGTCGATCCATTCCTGCACGGGGCGTGCCGCCTGCAGCAGCGCCAGATGCCCGCGCAGCGACTGCCAGTAGTAGCCGGGCGTGCCGCCCGAATGCGCGCAGCCCGAGAGAAGCAGGGCGAGCAGCGGGATGAGGAGTGATGAGGCGATGCGTTGCATGACGGCATGCAGAATACCGCCATGCCAGACACCACCGATACAGGCCTGTTCACCGACGACGGCGGCCACGCGCGCTGCTTCTGGTGCCGCGCCTCGCCGCTGTACCGCCACTACCACGACCATGAATGGGGCTTTCCCGTGGCGGACGAGCGCCGCCTGTTCGAGAAGCTCTGCCTGGAGGGCTTCCAGGCGGGTCTCTCCTGGATCACCATCCTGAACAAGCGCGAGGCCTTCCGCGCGGCGATGGCGAACTTCGAGGCCGAGGAGCTGGCGCGCTTCGGCCCGGCCGAGGTCGAGCGCCTGATGGGCATTGCTGCCATCGTGCGCCACCGCGGCAAGATCGAATCGGCCATCAACAACGCGCGGCGCGTGCTCGAACTGCGCGGCGAGTTCGGCTCGCTGGCCGCCTACGTCTGGCGCTATGCACCGCAGGCCGCGCAGGACAGGCCTGGGCGCATGACGCTCGAAGCCGTGCGTGCGCTCACGACCAGCGCGGCGTCGGCGGCGCTGTCCAAGGACCTGAAGAAACGGGGCTTCAGCTTCGTCGGCCCCACGACCATGTACGCCTTCATGCAGGCCATGGGGCTGGTCAACGACCACATCGAGGGCTGCGGCGCGCGTGCCGCGGCGCATGCGGCGCGGGCCGCATTTGCCCCGCCCCAATGAAAAACAGCCCTCCGAGGAGGGCTGCCGCGTTGCCACCGGGTGGCGGCGAATCAGCCGTGGCGCTTGCCCGGATTCTTCTTGCTGCGCGTGGCCGTGCCGCGCTCCAGGCTCACGCGCTGGCCGCGGCCATGCGTGGCCACGGGCATGCCGGGCATGGGGGTGGGACGGGGGGTGCGCTTGCGATCGGCTTCGGTGACGATTTTGTTGCCCATGATGGCTCCTGCAATGAATGAACGGTGAAAACCCCGTATTAGGCCATACCCGTGGGGCCCCCTGGCCCGCAGGCTGCCTCGGTGCTCCCAATAGAGTAGCTGTGAGCGCTTGGTGGATAAGCGCTTCATGCCGATTTGACGTATGCTGCATTGCGGCCTACCCTCACGCGGGGCCGCGCGCTTTCGGCCGGGGCTGCTCCCTCGTGTCGGCCTTGGCCGATTGACGGGGCTGCGCGCAGCCTCCAAGAATCGCGTTTGCCAAAAGGTAGGAGGGCGTTTCGTGAAGCATCTGCTCAATTCCCTGGAATCCAGCCTGGCGCAGTCGCCGGTCGGCATCGCCGTGGAACTGCCCGGCGGCCTGCGCCTGGGCAATGCCAATGCCGACCTGCGCCTGCGCTTTCGCGACCGCATGGCGGTCGTGGCGCTGGCCATGGGCGAGATCGGCAACGTGGGCGCGGCCATCGTCGAGGGCCGCGTGGCGCTGGAGGGCAGCATGCGCCAGCTCATGGCGGCGGCGGCGGCCATGCTGCGCTCCGATCCGGCGCGCGACGAGCAGGTGGCCTGGTGGCGGCGCGTGCTGCTGCGCGCGCGTTCCATGGCCGCCCACACACGGGCCCGGGATGCGCAGCACATCCAGTACCACTACGACCTGTCCGACGACTTCTATGCCCTGTGGCTGGACCCGCGGCGCGTCTATTCCTGCGCCTATTTCCGCGCGGACGGCATGACCCTGGCCCAGGCGCAGGAGGCCAAGCTCGACCACATTTGCCGCAAGCTCATGCTGCGCCCCGGCGAGCGTTTCCTGGACATAGGCGCGGGCTGGGGCGGCCTGCTGCTGTGGGCCGCCGAGCATTACGGCGTGGACGCCACGGGCATCACCCTGTCGCGCAACCAGCATGCCCACGTGCAGCGGCTCATCGAGGAGCGCGGCCTGCAGGGCCGGGTGCGCATGCAGCTGCTCGACTACCGCGTGCTGCAGGTGCCCGAGCCCTTCGACAAGATCGCCTCGGTCGGCATGTTCGAGCATGTGGGCCATGCGCAGATGGGGCATTACTTCGCCACCGTGCACCGCCTGCTGCGCCCCGGTGGCCTGCTGATGAACCACGGCATCACGGCCGGCGGGCTGGACAACGCCGCCGGCCTGGGCGCGGGCATGGGCGACTTCATCGAGCGCTACATCTTCCCTGGCGGCGAGCTGATGCACGTGAGCCGGGCTTTGCAGGAAATGGCGCGCGCCGGGCTGGAAATGGTGGACACGGAGAACCTGCGCCCGCACTACGCGCGCACGCTGTGGGCCTGGTCGGATCGGCTGGAGACCCGCTTGGACGAGGCGCGCCGCATCCTCGTGGACCAGCATGGACAGGAGCAGGGCGAGAAGGCCCTGCGCGCCTACCGCCTGTACCTGGCGGGCTGCGCGCTGGCGTTCGAGCATGGCTGGGTCGCGCTGCACCAGGTACTGGCCGCGCGCCCCACGGGCGAGGTCGCGGCGGGGGCGCTCGCGGGCGCGCAGTCCGACTATCCCTTCAACCGCGCCTACATGTACGAAGATAGGGCCGCGGCGCATGCCGCCGCGTCCTGATCCTTTTTCGAGGACATTCAGATGCTCTTCAAATTCAAATCCCGCGCCACGGCCGACCTCATCATGCTCGAACCCAATGGCCGGCAACTGCTGGAAATCATCGGCAAGACGCCCGACCCCCACGGCATCGTGACCGCGGCGCAGATCCCCGCCGCCATCGCCGCCCTGGAGGCCGCCGTGGCCGCTGACGAGGCGAATGCCGGCGCACCCGCCGAGGAGGCCGAAGGCGCCGACGGCGAGCAGCAGCCCCCGCGCGACACCGTGCGGCTGCGCCAGCGCGCGGCGCCGTTCATCGACATGCTGCGCCGCAGCGCTGCCGAAGACCACGACGTGGTCTGGTGAGCGGCGCCCATGGGCGCGCGGGTCAATCGACCTTGGCGCCCGAGGCCTTGACCACCTGCGCCCACTTGCGGTGCTCGCTGTCGATCAGGCCGGCGAACTCGGCCGGCGTGTTGCCGCCAGGGATGGCGCCCTGGGCCAGCAACCGCTCCTTCACGGCCGGCGAGGCGAGCGCCTTGGCCACCTCCTGCTGGATGCGCTGCACCACGTCGGGCGGCGTGCCCGCGGGCGCGAGCAGGCCGAACCAGGAACTGGCCTCGAAGCCCTTGAGCGCGGGGCCGCCGGCTTCCTCCACCGTGGGCACGTCGGGCAGCGCGGCCGAGCGCTGGGCGCTGGTCACGGCCAGCGCCTTGAGCTTGCCGGCCTTGATGTGCGCCATGGACGAGGGCAGGTTGTCGAACATCACGTCCATGTTGCCGCCCACCATGTCCAGCAGCGCCGGGGCCGAGCCGCGGTAGGGCATGTGCAGCATGAAGGTGCCGGTCATGGTCTTGAACAGCTCGCCCGCCAGGTGGATGGAGGTGCCGTTGCCGCTCGAGGCCATGTTGAGCTTGCCCGGGTTGGCCTTGGCGTAGCGTATGAAGTCCTGCACGTTGCCGATGCCTAGGGCGCGCGCCTTCTCGGTGTTCATGACCATGACGTTGGGCACCGAGGCCACCAGCGTGATGGGCGCGAAGTCCTTGATCGGGTCGTAGGGCAGCCTGGCGTACAGCGCGCGGTTGATGCCGTGCGTGCCCACCGTGCCCATGAGCAGCGTGTAGCCGTCGCCCGCCGACTTGGCCACCAGCTCCGCGCCGATGTTGCCGCCCGCGCCGCCGCGGTTGTCCACGATGAACTGCTGGCCGAAGGCCTTGCCCAGCTCGGGCGCGATGGCGCGCGCCAGGATGTCGGTGGTGCCGCCGGCCGCGAACGGTACGACGATGCGCACGGGCTTGGTGGGCCAGGTGGCCTGGGCCTGCGCGGCGCCGGCGGCGCCCAGGCCCAGGGCGAAGGCGGCGGCAATGGCGCGCAGTGACTGGCGGCGTGGGGTGTCGATGTGCATGCGTTCTCCCGGGGAATGTGAAGAAAGCACCGTTTGTAGGCCGGCAGGGGCGCGCATGGGCAGCAGGATTACCCGCAATAGTCCAATAAAAAAGCCCGGCGCATGGGCACCGGGCTTTGGAGGGCCTGCCTGCGGGGCGGGATCAATCCGCGTAGGAGCCGGCGGCCTTGATGACCGCGCCCCACTTGGCGGTCTCGGCCTGCACGAACTTCTTGTGCTCGGCGGGTTCGAGGCGCTTGTCGGTGGTGACCACGGCACCCAGGGCCTCCTCGTTCTTGACGAACTGCGGGTCCTTGAGCGCGACTTTCAGCGCGTCATTGATGGTCTTGACCACGGCCGCGGGCGTGCCCTTGGGGGCGTACAGGCCGTGCCAGATCGTGACCTGGAAGTCCTTCAGGCCCAGCTCTTGCAGCGTGGGCAGGCCCTTGAGCGCGGGCGTTGCCAGGCGCTTGGGCGTGGTCACGGCGTAGGCCTTGACCTTCTTGGCCTCGATCTGGCTGGTGGTGTTGGTGGTCTGGTCGCACAGCAGGTCCACCTGGTTGCCCATCAGGTCGGCGATGGCGGGCGCGGCGCCCTTGTAGGGCACGGACGTCATCTCGGTCTGGAGCGCGCTCTGGAACATCAGGCCGCACAGGTGCGAGGCCGATCCCAGCCCAGCGTTGGCCAGGTTGACCTTGCCCTTGTTGGCTGCGATCCAGGCCGTCAGTTCCTTGTAGTTGTTGGCCGGCAGCGTGGGCTTGCCGATCAGCGTCATGGGCACGTCGTTGATGATGCCCAGGTACTCGAAGTCGTTCTCGACGTTGAAGGGCAGCTTGCGGTACATGCTGGGCACGGTGGCCATGCCGATGTGGTTGAGCAGCAGCGTGTAGCCGTCCGGCGCGGCGCGCGCCACCTTGGCCATGCCGATCGAGCTGCCGGCGCCGGCCGTGTTGTCCACGACGATGGTGGCGCCGCCCAGGGGCTTGCGCAGCGCCTCGGCCAGGTCGCGCGCCACGCGGTCGGTGGGGCCGCCCGCGGTGAAGGGGACGACGATGGTGATGGTCTTGCCGGCTGCCGGATAGGTCTGCGCGCAGACGCCGAAGGCGGCCAGGATGGCGGCCGCGCCCAGGACGAGCTTGAAGGGGTGGTTCATGATGCTCCTTGAGAAAAAACGCAATGATAGAGAGGAAGCATGAACGCCTGCCTTGCTTCCCGGCGCTCTATTGCGCTGCGCGCTCCCGCTCGCCAACCCCTCTCCCGCAAGGGGAAAGGGCGCGCCTCAGCGGTAACTGCGCGCGTCCTCGATGACCTTGCCGTCGTTGGGCAGGCTGCCTGGTGGCAGCATCTGCACCTCGCCGCGCAGCTTGGTGACCTCGCGCAGCGCCTCGGCCAGCAGTTGCGCCAGGCCGGCGGCGGTTTCGGTGGTCTCGACCTGCAGCACCATCTGGTCGTTGGCCATCTCGCCGCTGACCACCAGGCGCGCGCGCTGCACCTGCGGGAAGCGCTTGACGACGGCCGCCACCTGGCCCGGCTGCACGAACATGCCGCGCACCTTGGTGGTCTGGTCGGCGCGGCCCAGCCAGCCCTTGATGCGCGTGTTGGTGCGGCCCGTGGGGCAGGCGCCGGGCAGCACGGCCGAGAGGTCGCCGGTGCCGAAGCGGATCAGCGGGTAGTCGGGGTTGAGCGTGGTCACGACCAGCTCGCCCACCTCGCCTTCGGGCACGGGGTCGCCCGTGCCGGGGCGCACGATCTCGACGATCACGCCCTCGTCGAGCACAAGGCCCTCGCGCGCCTCGGTCTCGTAGGCGATCAGGCCCAGGTCGGCCGTGCCGTAGCACTGGAAGCCCGTCACGCCGCGCTCGGCGAACCAGTCGCGCAGCGAGGGCGGGAAGGCCTCGGCCGAGAACAGGGCCTTGGTCACGCTGGGCAGCTCCACTGCCATCTCGGCGGCCTTCTCCAGGATGATCTTGAGGAAGCTCGGCGTACCCACGTAGCCCGCCGGGCGCAGGTCGGCCATGGCTTGCACCTGCTGCTCGGTCTGGCCGGTGCCGCCGGCAAACACCGTGCAGCCCAGGGCGTGGGCGGCCGTCTCCATCATCGAGCCGGCGGGCACGAAGTGGTAGGAAAAGCAGTTGTGCACCAGGTCGCCGGCCCGAAAGCCCGCGGCGTACAGGGCGCGGGCCATGCGCCAGTAGTCGCGGCGCGCGCCCTCGGGCTCGTAGATGGGGCCGGGGCTGGCGAACACGCGCGGCATGGCGGAGCCAAAGCCCATGCCGGCGAAGCCGCCGAAGGGGGATTCGGCGCGCCCCGCCTGCTGGCGCTGCTGCAGCTCGTACTTGCGCGTGACGGGCAGCTGCGCCAGCGCGCCGCGGCTGGCGATGCTGCCGGCATCGATCCCGGCGAGGATCTCGGCGAAGGCCGGCGCGGCCTGTTGGGCATGGGCGATCTGCCGGGCCAGCGCGGCCATCTGGTCTGCCTCGCGCTCAGCGGAGGAGCGGGTTTCCAGGGCGTCGTAGAACTTGTTCATGCCGTGGTTTCCTATGCGTTCCGGTTTTCAGGACAAAAGCGGCCAGACATCAGGCGTGGATTGCGCTGGCCGCCATGGAATCTGGGGTGCTCAGGCGAGCCAGCGCTTGCGCCGTTTATAGCTCTTGACGTCCTTGAAGCTTTTGCGCTCACCCCCACCCATGCCCAGATAGAACTCTTTCACGTCCTCGTTGTTGGCCAGCTCCTGGGCCGGGCCGTCCATGACGATACGCCCGCTTTCCATGATGTAGCCGTAGTCCGAATACTTGAGCGCCATGTTCGTGTTCTGCTCGGCCAGCAGGAAGGTGACTTTCTCCTTGCTGTTGAGGTCTTTGACGATGTGGAACACCTCGTCCACGATCTGCGGCGCCAGGCCCATGGAGGGCTCGTCGAGCAGCACCATGCGCGGGTTGCTCATGATGGCGCGGCCGATGGCGCACATCTGCTGCTCGCCGCCCGAGGTGTAGGCCGCCTGGCTGGTGCGGCGCGTCTTCAGGCGCGGGAAGTAGCTGTAGACCTTCTCCAGGTTGGCGGCGATCTCGCCCCTGTCGCTGCGCGTGTAGGCGCCGGTGAGCAGGTTCTCCTCGATCGTCAGGTGGGCGAAACAGTGCCGGCCCTCCATGACCTGCACCACGCCGCGCTTGACCAGGTCGGCGGGCGAGAGGTTCTCGATGCGCTCGCCCTCCAGCGTGATGCCGCCCTTGGTGACCTCGCCGCGCTCGCCCTTGAGCAGGTTGGAGATGGCACGCAGCGTGGTGGTCTTGCCGGCGCCGTTGCCGCCCAGCAGGGCCACGATGCTGTGGTGCGGCACCTTCAGGGAGACGCCCTTGAGCACCAGGATCACGTGGTTGTAGATGACTTCGATGCCGTTGACCTCCACCAGCGGCGTGGCGCTGGCGGCGGGGGCGGCGGTGGGTTGGGAGGCAGCGCTCATGGGGTCACCTGATGCTCATTGTTTGATAGCTATAGGCGCTTGCCAGGCAAGCGTTCGGTCCATATTTTGCTGTGATCGTGCGACCGCGCGGGCCTGGTGGATGCGCGCGTGCGCACCCACCAGGGGCGGGCGCATCAGATCAGCTGCAGCTGCGCACCTTGAGGTTCTTCTCCTTGGCGTACTTTTCGCCGTATTCCTTGACCAGGGGATCGATCAGGGACTTGTCGGCCTGGTACCAGTCAGAGACCGCCACCCACTTGGCGCCGTCCCACTGCGCGATGCGCGACCAGTCGGTGCCCATGTGGTTCTCGCAGCTGGTCTTGATCGGCTTGAGGATCTTGCCGAAGCCCAGCTCGTTCAGGCGTTCCTGCGTCAGGTTGAGGTTCTCCAGGCCCCAGCGCACCTGCTCGGAGGTCATGACCTTGCCCTTGCCGAACTTCTCCTGCGCCGTGCGGATGGCCTCGACCTGCAGCATGGAGATCACCATGCCGCGCGTATGGGCCATGGCGCCGAGCTCCTTGGCATCCTTGGCCGTGCCCTGGCCCTTGTCGTAGAGCTGGGCCTTGACCTCGTCGTGCACCTTGTCGTGCTCGGCGGTGTTGTGGATGGTGACGGTGTTGTAGCCCTTGGCGCCGGCGCCGATGTCCTTGACGTCATGGTCCGAGCCGGCCCACCAGATGCCGTAGATCTTCTCGCGGGCGTAGCCCGTGGCCTGGGCCTCGCGCACGGCGGTGGGCGTCATCACGCCGGCCGACCACAGCAGCACGTAGTCGGGGCGCTGCTGGCGCACCTGCAGCCAGGTGGACTTCTGCTCCACGCCGGGCGCCGTCACCGGCAGCTTGAGCAGCTCGAAGCCCTCCTTGGCGGCGCGTTTCTCCAGCAGCGGGATGGGCTCCTTGCCGTAGGGCGAGTCGTGGTAGACCAGGGCGATCTTCTTGCCCTTGAGGCTGCCCTTCTCCTTCTTCAGGATGTCCTGGATGATGGAGTCGGCCGCCGTCCAGTACGTGCCCAGCAGCGGGAAGTTCCACTCGAACACCCGGCCGTCGGCCGACTGCGACAGCCCGTAGCCCGCGGTGACGATGGTGGCCTTGTCGCCGGGCGCCTTGTCGCTCACGGCGTAGGTGATGCCCGTGGACTGGGTGTCGAAGCTGGCGGTGCCGCCCGGGCGGCTCTTGAGGCGCTCGTAGCATTCCACGCCCTTGGCCGTGTCGTAGGCGGTCTCGCATTCCTCGAACGCGATCTTCACGCCGTTGATGCCGCCCCTGGCGTTGACCAGCTTGAGGTAGTCCTGCTTGCCATCGGCCCATGGAATGCCCAGCGGGGCGAACTGGCCCGTGCGGTACACCAGCAGCGGCTGGAACTGCTCCTGCGCCTGTGCGGCGGGCGAGCCCAGCAGGGCGCCCATGCCTGCGGCCACCGTGGCGGCAGCGATTGCGGCTTTCTTGAACATCATGGTCTCAGTCTCCTTCGGGGTTGTGAAAGGCAGTCCTGGCGGGGCTGCAGGGGGGAAATCAATGCGGGAACGGCCACACGCGCAGCTTCTGGCGCGCCGTGGACCATAGCTTGGCCAGGCCGTGGGGCTCGACAATGAGGAAGAACACGATCAGCGCGCCGAAGATCATGTGCTCCAGGTAGGTGGCGGTGGCCGTGGAGATCGGTAGCCCCAGCCAGTGCGGCACCTGGTTCAGGAGCAGCGGCAGCAGGATGAAGAACGCCGCGCCGAAGATGCTGCCCATGATGGAGCCCAGGCCGCCGATGATGACCATGAACAGCAGCTGCAGCGACCTGTCCAGGCTGAAGGCCGCGGGCTCCCAGGCGCCCAGGTGCACGAAGCCCCACAGCGCGCCGGCAATGCCGACGATGAAGCTGCTGACGGCGAAGGCCGACAGCTTGGCGTACACCGGGCGGATGCCGATCACGGCGGCGGCCACGTCCATGTCGCGCATGGCCATCCATTCGCGGCCCACCGAGCTGCGCACCAGGTTCTTGGCGGCCAGCCCCAGCACGCACAGGATGCCCAGGCACAGCAGGTACTTCTCCATCGGCGTGTCGATCTGCCAGCCGGCGATGGCCAGGGCCTTGGCGCTGACCGAGCCCGAGGAGGAGTTGTTCGTCACCCAGTCGGCGCGGGTGGTGATCCAGTCCACGAAGAACTGCGCCGCCAGCGTGGCCACGGCCAGGTACAGGCCCCGGATGCGCAAGGACGGCAGGCCGAACACCACGCCGAACACCATGGCGATCAGGCCGCCGCCGATCAGCGCCAGCAGCAGCGGCATGCCGTCGAAGCGCGCCTGCAGGTTGTAGGCGGCATAGGCGCCCACGGCCATGAAGGCCGCCGTGCCCAGCGAGATCTGGCCGCAGTAGCCCACCAGGATGTTCAGCCCCAGCGCGCCCAGCGACATGATCAGCAGCGGGATCAGGATGGCCTGGAAGAAATAGTCGCTGGCCACCATGGGCACGACCACGAAGGCCACGGCCAGGATCAGCCCGATGGCGATGCGGTCCTGGGTGACGGCGAAGATCTGCTGGTCGGCCGAGTAGCTGGTCTTGAACTGGCCGTTCTCACGGTAAAACATGGCGTGTTCTCCCTTGGTTCTTTACACGCGATCAATGATTTTGTCGCCGAACAGCCCCTGGGGCCGCACCAGCAGGAAGCACAGCGCCAGGCCATAGGCGAACCAGGTCTCTATGCCGCCGCCCACCATGGGGCCGATGTAGACCTCGGAGAGCTTCTCGCCCACGCCGATGATCAGGCCGCCGATGATGGCGCCCGGCAGCGAGGTGAGCCCGCCCAGGATCACCACCGGCAGGGCCTTGAGGGCCACCAGCGACAGCGAGTACTGCACGCCGAGCTTGGAGCCCCAGATGATGCCCACCACCAGGGCCACGCCGCCGGCCACCGACCACACGATGACCCAGATGCGCGACAACGGGATGCCGATCGACTGGGCCGCCTGGTGGTCGTCGGCCACGGCGCGCAGGGCGCGCCCGGTCTTGGTCTTCTGGAAGAACAGGCTCAGGCACACCACCAGCAGCGCGGCGATGCAGGCGGCGTACAGGTCCTCCAGGCTGATCATGACGCCGCCCTCGATCAGGCCGTCCATGACGAACACCGGGTCCTTGGGCATGCCCACGTTGATGCTGTAGACCGCGCTGCCGAACACCATGGGCCCCAGGCCGTCGAGCAGGTAGGCGATGCCCAGGGTCGCCATCAGCAGCGCGATGGGCTCCTGGTTCACGAGGTGGCGCAGGGCGAAGCGCTCGATCACCCAGGCCACCACCACCATCAGCGCCAGCGTGACCACGATGGCCAGCAGGTTGCCCACCAGCCCGGGCGTCATGCCCAGCCAGCCGGGAATCCACTCGGCGAAGCGCGCCATGGCCAGGGCCGAGAACAGCACCATCGCGCCCTGGGCGAAGTTGAAAACGCCCGAGGCCTTGAAGATCAGCACGAAGCCGATGGCGATCAGCGCGTACAGCGTGCCCACCATCAGGCCGCCGATCAGGGTTTCGAGGAAAAATCCCATGTTCTGTGCTCCTGCTAGTCTCAGTGGGCCGTGCCCAGGTAGGCGCGGATCACGTCTTCGTTGTCGCGCACCTCGTCAGGCGCGCCGTCGCCGATCTTCTTGCCGTAGTCCAGCACCACCACGCGGTCGCTGATGTCCATCACCACGCCCATGTCGTGCTCGATGAGCACGATGGTGGTGCCGAACTCGTCGTTCACGTCGAGGATGAAGCGGCACATGTCCTGCTTCTCCTCCACGTTCATGCCGGCCATGGGCTCGTCGAGCAGCAGCACCTGCGGCTCCATGGCCAGGGCGCGCCCCAGGTCCACGCGCTTTTGCAGGCCGTAGGGCAGCTGGCCCACGGGGGTCTTGCGCCAGGCCTGGATCTCCAGGAAGTCGATGATGTGCTCGACGAACTCGCGGTGGCGGATCTCCTCGCGCTCGGCCGGGCCTATGCGCAGCGCCTGCATGAGCAGGTTGCTTTTGATCTTGAGGTTGCGCCCGGTCATGATGTTGTCGATCACGCTCATGCCCTTGAACAGCGCCAGGTTCTGGAAGGTACGCGCCACGCCCATCTCGGCCACCTGGCGGCTGTTCATGTGGCTGAAGGTCTTGCCGCGGAAGGTGATCGATCCCTCCTGCGGCGTGTAGACCCCGTTGATGCAGTTGAGCATGGAGCTCTTGCCCGCGCCGTTGGGGCCGATGATGGAGCGGATCTCGTGCTCGCGCACGTCGAACGAGATGTCGGTCAGCGCCTTGACGCCGCCGAACCTGAGGCTGATGTTCTTGACGTCCAGGATGACGTCGCCGATCTTCTTGCTGGTCATGGGGGTGGCCTCTCGTGTCAGGCGGCGGCGCTGGCCGGGTAGGTCTTGGCGTCGATGATCTTGAGCGTGGCGCTCACCGTCCCCGTGCGCCCGTCCTCGAACTTCACCTGGGTCTCGATGAACTGCTCGCCCTTGCCCGCGTACAGGGCATCGATCAGCACGCCGTACTTTTCGGCGATGAAGTTGCGCCGCACCTTGCGCGTGCGCGTGAGCTCGTCGTCGTCCGGGTCCAGCTCCTTGTGCAGCACCAGGAAGCGCGCCACCTGGGTGTCGGCCATGCCGCTCTCGCGCGCCAGGTCGGCATTGACCTGGGCCACGCAGTCGGCGACCAGCTCCAGCACCTTGGCTTTGGAGGCCAGGTCCACGTAGCCGGCGTAGGGCAGGTTCTGCCGCTCGGCCCAGTTGCCCACGGCCTCGAAGTCGATGTTGATGAAGGCGCAGACCTGGTCGCGGTCGTGGCCGAAGCACACGGCTTCCTTGATGTGCGAGAAGAACTTGAGCTTGTTCTCGATGTAGTTGGGCGCGAACATTGCGCCGCTCCTGAGCTTGCCCACGTCCTTGGCGCGGTCGATGATGCGCAGCTGGCCGTTGGCGTCGATCACGCCCGCGTCGCCCGTGTGGAAGTAGCCGCTGGCGTCGATGACCTCGGCCGTGGCGTCGGGGCGCTTGTAGTACTCCTTGAGCACCGCGACGCCCTTGACCAGCACCTCGCCGTTGTCCGCCAGCTTCAGCTCGATGCCCGGCGCCGCCTGGCCCACGCTGTTGAGGTCCACCTGGCCGTCGCGCTGCAGGCAGACGTAGGCGCAGGTCTCGGTCTGGCCGTAGAACTGCTTGAGGTTGATGCCTATGGAGCGGAAGAACTTGAACAGCTCCGGCCCTATCGCCGCGCCGGCCGTGTAGGCCACGCGGATGCGCGACAGCCCCATGACGTTGCGCAGCGGCCCGTAGACGGCGAAGTCGGCCAGGCGGTACTTGAGCCGGTCCAGGGCGCCCACCGGCTTGCCGTCCAGGATGTCCGAGCCCACGCGGCGCGCCAGCTCCATGGCCTTCTCGTACATGCGGCGCTTGAAGGGGGCCGCGTCCTCCATGCGGATGGAGATCGAGGTCAGCATGCCCTCGAACACGCGCGGCGGCGCGAAGTAATAGGTCGGGCCGATCTCGCGCATGTCGATGCTGACGGTGCTGGCCGACTCAGGGCAGTTGATGGTGTAGCCCGCCACCAGCCATTGCGCCAGCGAGAACAGGTGGTCGCCCACCCAGGCCGGCGGCAGGTAGGAGATGATGCTGTCCTGCGGGCCCAGCTTGTCCACCTCGGCCGCGCCGCTGGCCGCGCCGATGAAGCTCGCGTGCGTTTGGCACACGCCCTTGGGCTTGCCCGTGGTGCCCGAGGTGTAGAGGATGACCGACACGTCCTGCGGGCTGACCTGCCCGAGCATGGACTCCCACACCCCGGGATGGGCCTGGTCCCACTGCCTGCCCCTGGCCACCAGCTCGGCGGTGCTGATCAGGCCCGGCTGGTCGTAGTTGCGCAGGCCGCGCGGGTCGTCGTAGATGATGTGGGCGATGCCGGGCACGGACTCGCGCACCTCCAGCAGCTTGTCCACCTGCTCCTGGTTTTCGGCGAACGCGAAATGGATCTCTGCGTCCTCCATGACGAAGCGCATCTCGTTGGCCACCGCGTCCTGGTACAGCGGGATCGGCACCCCGCCTATGCTCTGCACGGCGATGAAGCCCATGTACACGTGCGGCCGGTTGTCGCTGATCAGCGCCAGGTTCTGGCCCTTGGCGAAACCTAGCGACAGCAGGCCGCAGGCCATGAGGCGCACCTCGGCGGCGGCGGCCTTCCAGCTCCAGGTCTGCCAGATGCCGTATTCCTTCTCGCGCAGGGCGGGGGCATCCGGGCGCTGTGCGGCGTGCTGCAGCAGTAGTTGGGGGAAGGTGGTCGTCATTCCCGTTCCTTATCAGGATCAGTGGAGGGCGAGGGGTTCAGGGCGGCGGCGTGCCGCTACCCGAGATTGACGCGGATATTAGGAACGACTTTGACGTTATTTTGTCTTCTGAACGACATTTAAAGGGTTAATCCCCGGGGGGCAAACCCTGAATCGGGGGCTGTGCGGCCTATCCCGGCCTGTCTGCCCCGGTGCGCCGGGGCGCTGTATCCTCGCCCCCATGTACGCAGCGTTCCTCGGCCTCGCGCATGCGCCGTTCTCCATCGCACCCGACCCGCGCTACCTGTTCATGAGCGAGCGGCACCGCGAGGCGCTGGCGCACCTGCTCTACGGGCTGGATGCGGGCGGCGGCTTCGTGCTGCTCACGGGTGAGATCGGCACCGGCAAGACCACCGTGTGCCGCTGCTTCCTGGAGCAGATTCCGGCGCACTGCAACGTGGCCTACATCTTCAACCCCAAGCTCACGGTGCCCGAGCTGCTGCGCTCCATCTGCGACGAGTTCGGCGTGGTCCACCGGCCTGCGGTGCCCGGCGCCGAGACCGTGAAGGACTGCCTGGACCCGCTCAACGAATTCCTGCTGCAGCAGCACGCCGCCGGGCGCAACAACGTGCTCATCATCGACGAGGCGCAGAACCTGGCGCCCGACGTGCTGGAGCAGCTGCGCCTGCTTACCAACCTGGAGACCAGCGAGCGCAAGCTGCTGCAGATCATCCTGATCGGCCAGCCCGAGCTGCGCGCCATGCTGGCCCGCCCCGAGCTGGAGCAGCTCGCGCAGCGCGTCATCGCGCGCTACCACCTGCAGGCGCTGGGCCCTGAGGAGACGCGCCAGTACATCGCCCACCGCTTGGCCGTGGCCGGGCTGCAGGGGCCGCCGCCGTTCCAGCGCCGGGCGCTGGCGCGCGTGCATGCGCTGGCGGGGGGCGTGCCGCGGCGCATCAACCTGCTGTGCGACCGCGCGCTGCTCGGCGCCTACGCCGCGGGCGTGCGCGAGGTCAGCGACGCCATGGTGCGCAAGGCCGCGCGCGAGGTGTTCGACGCGAACGCCGCCGCCCCCCGGCCCGCCGGGGGGCGCGCGCGCTGGTGGGCCGCTGGCGCGGGGGGGCTGCTGGGCGCGGCCGCCGTGGCCGGGCTGGGCTGGTCCATGGGCTGGTGGCCGCAGCCAGCGGCCGTGGCCGGGCGCCCCGCGGCACAGGCACCGGCGCCGCAGGCCTCCGCGGCGCCAGTCGCCGCGGCTGCCGCGTCCGGGGCGTCCGCCCCGCAGGCCGCGGCCTCGGCGCCAGCGGTGCCCCTCACGCTGGCGCGCTTCCTGTCCGCGCAGCCCGCGGCGGACACGGCGCCGGCCTGGCAACTGCTGGCGCAGGCATGGCAGGCCAGCCTGCCGGCCGACGTGGCCGACCCCTGCGCCGTGCTGGCGCCCGAGGGGCTGCGCTGCTGGCGCAGCCGCCGCGCCAGCCTGAACCTGCTGCGCTTGCTGGACCGGCCGGCGCTGCTGACGCTGCAGCCGTCCGATGCGCAGCAGGGCGCGCGCGGCGCCGTGCTGCTCCGGCTCGACGGCGCCATGGCCACGCTGCAGGGCGTTGACGGCGCCACACTGCAGGTGCCAGTGGTCGAGCTGGCGCCGCTGTGGCACGGTGAGACCGCCACGCTGTGGAAGGCCCCCGCCAACCTGCCCGCCGGCGATGACGTGGCCGCCACGGCCGCCGGCGCCGCCTGGCTGGACCGGCAGCTGGCGCTGGCCGGCGCCGCGCCGGCCGGATCGCGCGGCGTATCGCCCGAGGTGCGGCGCGCGCGCGTGCACCAGTTCCAGCTGGGACAGGGCCTCACGCCCGATGGCCAGGCCGGCCCCTTGACCCTGATGCTGCTCAACCGCGCCGCCGGCGTGCAAGAGCCGCGCTTGCGCGGCGGAGCCTGAACCCATGTCCTACATCCTCGACGCCTTGCGGCGCGCCCAGGCTGAGCGCGGCCGCGGCAGCGTGCCGGGCCTGCACACGCCCACCACGCCCGCGGCCGGCCTGCCCGCGGCCGATGCGAGTCCGGCGCGCAGCATGCTGAGGGCGCTGCTCGCGCTGGCGCTGGGCGTCGGCCTGGCGGGTGGCGCCTGGTGGCTGTGGCGCACTCCGTCCGCGCCCGCGCCGGTGGTCGCCCCGTCCACCCCTGTCGCCGCCGTGGCGCCTCCCGCGCCGCCGGCCGCCGTGCAGGCCGCGCCCGCATCGGCGCCTGCCGCCGCACCCGCATCGGCGGCACGGCCCGCGCAGGCCGCGCCGCCGCCACGCCCCGCCCAGCCCGCGGCGCGGGCCGAGCGCCGCGCTGCCGAAGCTGGCCCAGCCCCGGCTGCCAAGGCGCCGCCCCCGCGCAGCGCGCCGCCGAAGCCGGCCGAGGCGCCGGCTGCGCCCGTGTTCGCCCAGGCCGACCTGCCGCCGGCCGTGCGCGAGCAACTGCCCACGCTGCAGCTGGCCGGCCTGACCTATTCCTCCAACCCGCTGTACCGCATGGTTATCGTCAACCGCCAGGTGCTGCACGAGGGCGACCAGGCCGCGCCAGGGCTGGTGCTCGAACGCATAGAGCCGGGCCGCACGGTCTGGTCGTTCCGTGGCTACCGCTACGCCCTGCCCGTGCAGTAGATTTAGGGGGAAATATGCCCGTAGCGCTTGTTCATAAAGCGCTATAAGCTATCAAATAAATAGCGATTGCCTGGCAGGCTCGGTGCCGGTCGTGGTATTCCCGCTGCCCGGCCGGGGCGGTTTCGCGCCATGCTTGCATGCATGAACCAAGACGCGTCCCTGCACCAACGGCGCCGCCCGCCCACCGCGCACGAACTCGGCGGCATTCCCTGGCTGGGCCTGCTGCAGCCGGCCGAGCGCGAGCGCGCCGTGGCCGCGCTGGTGGTGGGGGACGCTCGTCCGGGCGACTACGTCTGCCGCACCGGCCGCTCGCCCACATACTGGTTCGGTGTAGTCGAGGGACTGCTCAAGGTGGCGATCGAGAGCGCCCAGGGAGAGGCGGTGACCTTCACCGGCATGCCCCCCGGAGGATGGTTCGGCGAGGGCACGGCGATCAAGCGCGAGCCTTACCGCTTCAACGTGCAGGCGCTGCGCGCCAGCCTGGTCGCGGGCTTGCCGATCGATGACTTTCACTGGCTGCTGGACCACTCCATCGGCTTCAACCGCTTCATCATGGACCAGCTCAACGAACGCCTGGGCCAGTTCATCGCGGCGCGCGAGATCGACCGCCTGGGCAGCCCCGACGCGCGCGTGGCGCGCGGCTTGGCGGCGCTGTTCAACCCGGTGCTCTACCCGGGGGTGGGGCAGGTGCTGCGCATCACCCAGCAGGAGCTGGCCTACCTGGTCGGCCTGTCGCGCCAGCGCGTGAACGAGGCCCTGGCCTTTCTGGAGGCGCAGGGCGCGATCCGCGTGGAGTACGGCGGCCTGCGCGTGCTCGACCTGCAGGCGCTGCGCAGCAGCCCGTTCGCGCGCACCGAGGGCGACGAGGGCGCCCGTACGCGCCGCAGGGCGGCGGCGGGCGCGGCCCACCCTGCGCTCTGAGAACACGTTCTGAATGCTCCGGGCGCGACAATAGCGCCATGCCCGATACGCCCTCCCGCATCCATCCGCCCGCCACACAGGCCCCAAGCGCCGCGCCGCGCACACGCCTGGTGCTGCGCCGTCCCGACCCGGCCGCCAAGGCGCCCTCCACGGCGCGCCCGGCGCAGGCGCGTGCGCCTGCGGCGCGGCCCCCCGCGGCGGCCGACGGACGCATGCGCCTGAACAAGCGCATGGCCGACCTGGGCCTGTGCTCGCGCCGCGAGGCCGACGACTGGATCGCCCAGGGCTGGGTGCGCGTCAATGGCCAGGTGGCGGTCATGGGCCTGCAGGTCGGGCCGCAGGACCGCATCGAGGTGGACCGCGCCGCCCAGGGCCGCCAGAGCCAGCAGGTCACCATCCTGCTGCACAAGCCCATGGGCTACGTGAGCGGCCAGGCCGAGGACGGCCACACCCCGGCCGTGGCCCTGGTCAACGCGCGCTCGCACTGGCAGGGCGACGCGAGCCGCATGCGCTTCGCGCCCGCGCAGCTCAAGGGCCTGGCGCCCTGCGGGCGGCTGGACATCGATTCCGTGGGCCTGCTGGTGCTCACGCAGGACGGGCGCGTGGCGCGCCAGCTCATTGGCGAGGACTCGGCGGTGGACAAGGAATACCTGGTGCGCGTGCAGTACGGCGAGCGCACGCAGGACGTGCGTGCCGTGTTCCCGGCCGACAGGCTGGCGCTGCTGTGCCACGGCCTGCTTCTCGACGGCCAGCCGCTCAAGCCCGCCCAGGTGGACTGGCAGAACCCCGAGCAGCTGCGCTTCGTGCTGCGCGAGGGCAAGAAGCGCCAGATCCGCCGCATGTGCGAGCTCGTGGGCCTGAAGGTGGTGGGCCTCAAGCGCATCCGCATCGGCCGGGTGCTGCTGGGCAACCTGCCCGTGGGCCAGTGGCGCTACCTGGCGCCGGGCGAGCGGTTCTGACCTTGAAGCCCGGCATTTCGCCCCCAGTTGCGTGAGCGTTCCGGCCGCGCCGGCAACTTTGCATACCGCATCTTCCCATTCGATTCGCACAACAACCATGAGCAAGCACACACATTCGTTTCAGGCCGAAGTCGCACAGCTGTTGCACCTGGTCACGCACTCGCTGTATTCGAACAAGGAAATTTTCCTGCGCGAGCTGATCTCCAACGCCTCCGACGCCTGCGACAAGCTGCGCTTCGAGGCGCTGAATGACGCCGCGCTCTACGAGGACGCGCCCAACCTGGAGGTGCGCGTGGCCTTCGACACGGAGGCGCGCACGATCACCATCACCGACAACGGCATCGGCATGAGCGAGCAGGAGGCCGTCGACCACCTGGGCACCATCGCCAAGAGCGGCACCAAGGAATTCATGAGCCGCCTGACGGGCGACCAGAAGGCCACGGCCAGCGAGCAGGGCCAGCTCATCGGCCAGTTCGGAGTGGGCTTCTACTCGGGCTTCATCGTGGCCGACAGGATCACCGTGGAGAGCCGCCGCGCGGGTCTGCCCGCCGGCCAGGGCGTGCGCTGGACGAGCGGTGGCGCGGGCGACTTCGAGGTGGAGCAGATCGAACGCCCGGCGCGCGGCACCAGCGTGATCCTGCACCTGCGTGACGATGCGGGCGACTATCTGAACGCCTGGAAACTCAAGCAGATCATCGGCAAATATTCCGACCACATCAGCCTGCCCATCCTCATGGAGAAGGAGGAGTGGAAGGAGGGCGAAAAGGAAGGCGAGCCCGGCCAGATGGTCAAGACCGGCGAGTGGGAGACGGTGAACAAGGCCAGCGCGCTGTGGACGCGGCCCAAGAAGGAGATCACCGCCGAGCAGTACCAGGACTTCTACAAGACCATCAGCCACGACTTCGAGAACCCGCTCACATGGAGCCACAACCGCGTGGAGGGTAACACCGAGTACACGCAACTGCTCTACATCCCCGCCAAGGCGCCGTTCGACCTGTGGAACCGCGACAAGAAGGCCGGCGTGAAGCTCTACGTGAAGCGCGTGTTCATCATGGACGACGCCGAGGCGCTCATGCCCAGCTACCTGCGCTTCGTCAAGGGCGTGATCGACTCGAACGACCTGCCGCTCAACGTGAGCCGCGAGCTGCTGCAGGAAAGCCGCGACGTGCGCCTGATCCGTGACGGCTCGGTCAAGCGCGTGCTCGCCATGCTCGAAGACCTGGCCAAGCATGACAGGCACGAGGCATCGACAGATGCCGAGGGCGTGACCGACGTGGTGAGCGAGGAGGACAAGGCCAAGGAGGGCAAGTACACGCAGTTCTACACGGAGTTCGGCGCCGTGCTCAAGGAGGGCCTGGGCGAGGACTTCGCCAACCGCGAGCGCATCGCCAAATTGCTGCGCTTCGCCTCCACCAGCACCGACAGCGCGAGCGTGTCCTTCGCCGACTACAAGGCGCGCATGAAGGAAGGGCAGGAGGCCATCTACTACATCACCGCCGACACCCTGGCCGCAGCCAAGAACAGCCCGCAGCTCGAAGTCTTCAAGAAGAAGGGCATCGAGGTGCTGCTCATGACCGACCGCGTGGACGAGTGGGCGCTGAACTTCCTGCACGACTTCGACGGCACGCCGCTGCAGAGCGTGGCCAAGGGCGCGGTGGACCTGGGCAAGCTGCAGGACGAGGCCGAGAAGAAGGCCGCCGAAGAGGCAGCCGAGCAGTTCAAGCCCGTGCTGGCCAGGCTCAAGGAGGCCCTCAAGGACAAGGCCGAGGACGTGCGCGTGACCACGCGCCTCGTCGATTCGCCCGCGTGCCTGGTGGTGCAGGACGGCGGCATGAGCATGCAGCTCGCGCGCCTGCTGAAGCAGGCCGGCCAGAGCGCGCCCGATGCCAAGCCCGTGCTGGAGGTGAACCCCGAGCACCCGCTGGTCAAGAAGCTCGACGGCAGCGTGCACTTCCACGACCTGGCCAACATCCTGTTCGACCAGGCGCTGCTGGCCGAGGGTGGCCTGCCCGAGGACCCCGCGGCCTACGTCAAGCGGGTGAACGCGCTGCTCGTGTGATGCAGCCCCGGACCGCCCGCGGATGCCCGGACATGAAGACCGCGCCGAATGCCCTCACCCGTGACGGCCGGCAGGGCCGCGCCGCCGGGGCGCTGCCCTGGGCCGCGCTGGTGCTGGCCGCCATGCTGCAGGGCTGCGGGTCCGTGGGCGCCGGCGTGGGCGTCGGCATCCCCGTCGGCCCGGTATCCGTGGGCGTGGGGGTGGGCAGCGGCGGCATCAGCGCCGGCGTGGGCGCGGGCGCAGGGCCGCTGGGCGTAGGCGTCGGGGTGAACCAGCGCGGGCAGGTGCTGGGCGGTGCGGGCGTCGGCGTATCCACCGGCGTGGGCGGGGCCCGCGTCGGCGCAGGGGTGGGCACGTCCACCGTGCTGCACGACCCGGGGCAGCCCGCGGCAACCCCTGCCGAAGCGCCTTCTGCGCCCGCACAGCCAGCGGCCCCTGCGCCCGGCGGCGGCGAGATCCAGTGGCGCGATTCCAGCGGCCGGATCGTCCCGGCCTGCAGGGTGGAGGGGCGCTGCTGAGCGTCTTGCGCGGCCCCCCCTGGAGGTATCCCCCAATGGCCGTGGGCCGCTCGCACCTGCACCATCGTTTCCTTTTTGAACGGGAGACGCTGCATGAGGATCAAGACCGTACTGGCCACCGTGGCCCTGGCCCTGGGTTTTACGGGTGCCGCACAGGCGCAGACGAGTAACTACCCCAACCGCCCCATCACCCTGGTGGTGCCGGCCGGCGCGGGTGGCGGCACGGACGTGGTGGCGCGCGTGCTGGCCGATCAGCTGGGCAAGCGTCTGGGCCAGGCGGTGGTGGTGGACAACAAGACCGGCGCCTCGGGCATGCTGGGCACCCAGGCCGTGGCCCGCGCCGCTCCCGATGGCTACACGCTGCTGGTGGCCTATTCCACGCCCGTGTTCTACGCACACCACATCTTCGCCAAGGTGCCCTACGACATCCGCAAGGACTTCGAGTTCATCACCCAGCTCGCGTCCACGAGCCTGGTGATGATGGTCAACGCCAACGTGCCGGTCAAGAACATGAAGGACTTCATGGCCTGGGCGCAGGCCAACAAGGGCAAGATCAACTACGGCTCTTACGGCCAGGGTTCGGCGGGCCACCTGATGAGCGCCTACCTGAGCGACTCGCGCAAGCTGGACATGACCCACGTGGCCTACAAGAGCGAGGCGCCGCACATCCAGGACCTGGCGGGCGGCGTGGTGTCCTGGGGCCTGGGTACGATCGCGGCGGCCCAGGGCGTGCTCAAGGACAATCGTGTGCGGCCGATCGCCATCTTCGGCCCCAAGCGCCTGGCCGAACTGCCGGACGTGGCCACCATGGCCGAGCAGGGCTTTGCCGACCCCGAGTTCAACACCGTCGCCTGGTTCACTCTGCTGGCGCCCGCGGGCACGCCCAAGCCCATCGTGCAGCGCTTGGAGAAAGAGGCGGTGGAGATCATCCACTCCACCGCCATGAAGGCGCGCTTCCAGGTCTTCGGCCTGGAGTCCGTCCCGGGCGGGGCGGCACAGTTCCACAAGGATTTCGACGCCGTCGATCCCGTGATCCAGAAGCTGGTGAAGATCTCTGGCGCCAAGGCGGATTGATCAGGCCGCCAGCGGCTCTTCGCGCATCGCCTCGATCTGCTCGCGCAGCATGTCTACCTGGCCGCGCCAATAGTCGCTGCTGCCGAACCAGGGGAAGTTGAGCGGGAAGATCGGGTCGCTCCAGCGCCGCGCAAGCCACGCGCTGTAGTGGATCAGGCGCAGCGTGCGCAGCGGCTCGATGAGCGCCAGCTCGCGCCGGTCGAAGGGGCGCAGCTGCTCGTAGCCGTCCAGCAGCGTGGCCAATTGCATGGTTCTTTGGCGCCGGTCGCCCGACAGCAGCATCCACAGGTCCTGCACGGCCGGGCCCATGCGCGCGTCGTCCAGGTCCACGAAGTGCGGGCCGCCGTGGCCGGCGTCATCCACGGGCGTCCACAGCACGTTGCCGGGGTGGCAGTCGCCGTGCAGGCGGATGGTGGTGGCGTCTTTCAAGCCAAATAGGCCTCCGGTGCTTGATGGTCGGGCGCCAGCAGCTATCAATTCAAGAGCTTCGTCGCAGGCGTCGCGCCAGGCCGACTGCTGGTCCATGGGGATGGCCTGCGCGCCCAGCAGCCAGTCGCGCGGCTCCTGGCCGAAGCCGGGCAGGTCCAGCCGCGGGCGATGGACAAAGGGCCGCGCAGCGCCCACGTTGTGGATGCGCGCGAGGTAGCGGCCCAGCCACTCCAGCACTTCGAAGTCGTCGAGCTCCGGCATGCGCCCGCCGCGCCAGGGGCTGACCGCAAAGTCGAAGCCCGCGTGGCGGTGCAGGCTACGGCCCTGCAGCAGCAGCGGCGCGACCACGGGCACCTCGGCGCCCGCGAGTTCGAGGGCGAAGGCGTGTTCCTCCAGTATCTGCGCCTCGCTCCAGCGGCCCGGGCGGTAGAACTTGGCGACCACGCGGCTGCCGTCCTCCAGCGTCACCTGGTAGACGCGGTTCTCGTACGAGCCCAGCGCCATCAGCCGCCCGTCGCCGTGCAGGCCCACGCTGGCCAATGCGTCCAGCACCAGGTCGGGCGTGAGGGTGGCGTAGGGGTGGAGGGGCGTGTCGTGGGCGGCGAGCGTGGTCATGCGGCGATTGTCGCGCGCCTGGTCACTGGCCCAGGGCGTCGAACGGCAACTGCTGCTTGACGAGGATGACCGTGCACGGCGCGTCGCGCGCCACGCGGATCGGCACGGTGTCGATGAAGCGCTGCAGCTGCAGCCCGTGCGTGGCCGCGCCCAGGATCATCATGCCCACACGGTTGCCCTCGGCGTAGCGCACCAGGGCCTGGGCCACGTCGCCGGCCTCCAGCACGTGGTAGCTGGCGCTGTGGCGCGACAGGTCCAGTCCCGCAGCCCATTGCTTGAGGCGCGCCAGGTGCGTGCGGTGCAGCATGGTCTCGCTGCGCGCGCTGTCCGACGTGCTGCTGGCCGAGGGCGAGATCACCGTCACGCAGGCCAGGCGCGCGCCGGGGCGTATGCCCAGCGAGCGGGCCGCCGCCTCGCGTAGCGAGTACAGCGTGGCGTCCGTCACGTCGTCGTGCGGCACGGCCACCATGACGATGGGCACCTGCTCGATCTGGCGCGCGGGCAGCGGGCTGGGCTGGTAGTGCATGCCCGCGGCTTTGATCCAGCGCTTGAAATGCACGGCCAGGCCCGGCCCGCGCAGGCGCCGCCCGCGCTCGGTGATGGGCACCTGCTCGGGGTTGGCCAGGTCGAAGGCGAGGTGCGCGGCCGAGGGGTAGCGCTGCGCGGCCTCGGGTTCCAGGCAGCGCAGGATCACCTCCTGCAGCCATTCGGGCAGGTCGGGGCGGTGCTGGCGCGGCGGCGCGGGCGTCATCCACAGGCGCTGGCGCATGCCGCCCTGGGTGGCGGGCGCGCCGAACGGCAGCTCGCCCGTGGCCATCTCGTAGAGCATGACGCCGATGGCGAAGATGTCGCTGCGCAGGTCGCCGCGCACGCCCACGACCTGCTCGGGTGCGATCCAGGTGGGCGAGCCCACGGCCTTGCGCATCTCCTCGGCCAGCAGGTCGGGGTAGTGCGCGTGGCACGACAGGCCGAAGTCCAGCAGCACCACGCTGCCGCCTTCGCGCAGCAGCACGTTGGCGGGCTTCAGGTCCAGGTGGCACACGTTCTGCTGGTGGATGCTGTGCGCGGCCAGGGCCATGGCGCTGCCGATGCGGGCGATGTCGGCCGTGTCCTGCAGCGCGCCTTCGGGCGTGAGCGTGCGCGGGTGCTCCTCCAGCCAGTGCTGCAGCGTGCGGCCCTCCACGTATTCCATGACCAGGTAGGGCAGACGCATCAGGTCGCCCGCGGCCACGAAGCGCGGAACGTGGTGGCCCGACAGCGTGGGCAGGATGGTGAGCTCGACCTCGAAGCTCACGATGTTCTCGGCCCCGTCGCCCGCCGTCATGCGCGGGATCTTCATGGCCAGCGGAAACCCCGGATTGCGCGCGGCATTGGCATAGCCCACGCGATAGATGTGGGCCATGCCGCCGGCGTGTATGCACTCGTGCACCACGAAGCCGTCGATCTCGGTGCCGGGCGTGAGCAGTTTCATGTCCTACCGGCCCTTTTCCAGCCTGTCGGCGAAGAAGGCCGGCAGGCCGCCGGCGCGCACCGCCGCCGCGGCCGCCATGTGGTCGTAGGGCACGCGCTGGAAGGTGATGGTGGCCGCGTCCGGGTCGAACAGCGCGTACATGGCGCGCGTGTCGCCATCGCGCGGCTGGCCGCACGAGCCCACGATGGCCAGCCACTGGCGGTGCGGCGGTACGGGCACGGGCACGCCCGGCTGCGGGGAGAAGCGCATCAGCTTGGCCGTGGGCGTGAGGAAGTACAGCGCCTGCTCGTGCACATGGCCGCTGAACACGTAGCGGATGGCCGGGTCCATTTGCGTGGCCGCGGCCATGGAGCGCTCGGCCGCGTTGCCGTCGGCCACGTAGTGCCAGCGTTCGGGGCCGTCGGCGCTGGCGTGCACCAGCAGCGCGTCCATCCCCATGCGCGCGGCCAGCGGCAGGCCGGCGAGGAAGGCGAGCTGCCGCGCGTTCAGCCGCGGATGGGTCCATTGCGCGCTTTGCTCGCCCAGGTTCTCGGCCACGGCGGGCGGTGCGACGGCGGCCGCGTCATGGTTGCCGCGCACGCACGGCGTGCCTTCGGCCACGAGCTGCATCACGCGGTCGAGCACCGGACCGGGATCGGCGCCATAGCCCACCAGGTCGCCCAGCAGGGCGAATTGCCGCGCACCGTGGGCGCGGGCATGTTCCAGGCAGGCTTCGAGGGCCTGCAGGTTGGCGTGGATGTCGGAAAGCAGGGCGATCTTCATGATTCCAGCATGATGGCCCCGCCAGCTGAGCGTTGGCTTGCAAAGGGCGCTCGTAAGGACTAGGGAAAACGCGGAGGGAATCATGGGCGGCGCAGAAGACTGAGCGACGCGGGTCGTCGGGCATGCGTCGATATCCAACGCGTATCACAAACGGGTTAATAAATATTGGACGCCTGCAAGTGAGCTTCCAATAATCCCTGCCACTTATCGAGCAGGTGGAGAGTTGTGCATGAGGCCTTTGCAGGGGGTGCGGGTACTGGACCTGTCCAGCGTCATCTTTGGTCCGCTGGCCAGCCAGGTGCTGGCCGACTATGGCGCCGAGGTCGTCAAGATCGAGCCGCCCAAGGGCGACTCGACGCGCCACACCGGGCCCGCGGCGGAGCCGGGCATGGCGGCCATGTTCCTGGGCTCCAACCGCAGCAAGAAGAGCGTGGCGCTGGACCTGAAGCAGCCCGCGGCGCAGAAGGCGCTGCAGGCCCTGATAGGCACGGCGGACGTGTTCATGCACAGCATGCGCCCGCAGAAGCTGGCCGGTCTGGGGCTTGCGCCCGAGGCCCTGCGCGCGCGCCATCCCCGGCTGGTCTACGCGAGCCTGCTGGGCTTTCTGCCCGGGCCGTATGCGGGCCGCCCGGCGTATGACGACGTGATCCAGGGCATGTCGGGCCTGGCGGACCTGATGGACCAGCAAAGCGGCGAGGCGCGCTATCTGCCCACCATCGCCGCCGACAAGACCTGCGGCCACGTGGCGGCGCACGCCATCCTGGCGGCGCTGTGGCAGCGCGAGCGCACGGGGCAGGGCGCGTTCGTGGAGGTGCCCATGTTCGAGTCCATGGTGGGCTTCAACCTGGTCGAGCATTTCTACGGTCAGCATTTCGAGCCACCGCGCTCCGTGCCGGGCTACCCGCGCGTGCTCGCGCCCTGGCGCAGGCCCTACCGCACGTCGGACGGCCTCGTGGCCATGATGCCCTACACCGACTTGCACTGGCAGCGCTTCTTCGCCGAGGTCGGCGCGCCGCAGCACGCGAGCGACCCGCGCTTCACCGACATCGCGGCGCGCACGGCGCACATCGCGGAGCTGCTGGAACTGGCCTCGGGCTATGTCGTGCGGCAGACGACCGCCCACTGGCTCGCCGCCTGCGAGCGGCTGGAGATCCCCGCCGCGCCCGTGGCGCGCCTGGACGAGCTGCGCAGCGACGAGCACCTGGCCGCCATCGGGTTCTTCGAGGAAGTGCAGGACCCCGCCATGGGCACGGTGCGGTTCCCCGGCGTGGGCGTGCGCTTCGACGGCCGGCGCCCTCCCGTGGCCATGCCGCCGCGCCTGGGCGAGCACACGCGCGCCCTGCTGGCCGAGGCGGGCCTGGATGCGCCGCAGATCCAGGCCCTGGTGGACCAGGGGGCCGCCATAGTGCCGCAACCCAAAAACTGAACGCTATTCGAACGATATGGACACAACGACCACCATGGACCACACCGCTCCCCGCCTGGGCCAGGGCTTCGTCTGGCAGGACCTGCGGGTCGGCCAGCGCTTTCGCACCTTCCGCCGCACGCTCACCGAGACCGATCTCGTGCAATTCATTGGCGTGACCGGCATGCTGGAGGCCATCTTCATAGAAGATGGCTACGAGGGCGCGGCCATGGCGGGGCGGCCCGTGCCGGGCGCGCTGACCTACACGCTGATCGAGGGCTTCATCCTGCAGACCATGATCCAGGGCACGGGCCTGGCCATGCTGGAACTGCACCAGAAGATACTGGCCCCCGTGGTGGTGGGCGACACCATAGAGGCCATGGTGGAGGTCACCGACATCCGCCCCACGTCCAGGAGCGGGCGCGCGGTGGTCACCTCGCGCATCGACGTGTTCAACCAGAAAGGCGTGCAGGTCATGACCTATACCGCCACGCGGCTGCTGGCCGGGCGCGGCTGAGCGCTGCGATTACATCAAGAGAAGAAGGCGACATACATAACCACCCCACCGCATCGCCGCGCCTGCCTGGCGCTGGCTGTACCTGCGGTTCATGCGTAGGCCTACCTGGGGTGGTGGTAGATCAACCGGCGTGAGATCGGCAAGCTGGTGGGAGTGGCGCCACTGAACAACGACAGCGGCGAGATGCGTGGCAAGTAATCCGTGTGGGGCGCAGGGCACAGGTGCGGGTGGCGCGTAGCGCCATGGAGAGAGCTGGACCGAATCAGTACGCCGTATCCACCGCGCCGCACGCGCCAGCGGTGAAGCGCGCGGCCAGGTCGTCGGCGGCGTTGCGCAGCAGGATCATGTCCATGCCCACGGCGACGAACTGCGCGCCCAGCGCGATGCATTCGCGTGCGCGGGCGCCATCCACCATGAGGATGCCCGGCGCCTTGCCCGCCGTGCGGATGCGGCGGATCGCATCGTCGATGGCAGCGCGCACTTCGGGGTGGCCGGCGTTGCCGGGGTGGCCCATGCTGGCCGACAGGTCCGCCGGGCCGATGAAGATGCCGTCCACGCCATCGACGGCGGCGATGGCCTCGATCTGCGCCAGCGCCTCGGCCGTCTCCACCTGCACCAGCAGGCACAGCTCGCCTTCGGCATCACGCACGTAATCCACGTCACGCCCATAGTGCGACGCGCGCATGGTGCCGCCCATGCCCCGGATGCCGCGCGGCGCATAGCGCATGGCGGCTACGGCGGCTCGGGCCTCGTCGGCGTTCTGCACGAAGGGCAGCAGCAGCGTCTGCGCGCCGATGTCCAGCAGGCGCTTGATCAGTACCGTGTCGTTCCACGCGGCGCGCACCACGGGGTGTGAGCGGTGCCGCGGCTCGGCGGCCACGGCCTGGAGCTGCTGCAGCACTAGCGGCACGTCGGCTGGCGTGTGCTCGGTATCGAGCAGCAGCCAGTCGAAGCCCGAGCCGGCTACTAGTTCCGCCGCGTAGGGCGAGGCCAGCGTGCACCAGAGGCCGATCTGCGCCTGGCCGGAGGCCAGGGCGTGTTTGAAGGTATTAGTCAGGGGCATGTCTATCCGAAGTGGCAGGAAACGGTGCCGAACTCTCCATAGTCTGCCACCACGGTGTCGCCTTGGACCACGTCGATGGGGCGGATGAACGAACCCGCGAGCACCACTTCTCCCGCCTGCAGTTGGATGCCGTGGCGGTGTAGCCGGTTGGCAAGCCATGCAACGCCGTAGGCCGGGTGGTTCAGCACGCCAGCGGCCAGGCCTGTTTCCTCGACCTCGCCGTTCTTGCTCACGATGGCACCGATGCGGCGTAGATCCGCATCGATCAACTGGGGCTTGAATGCGCGCCCGCCCAGTACCAGCGCCGCATTGGCCGCGTTGTCGGATATGGTGTCGATGACGGTACGGGTCTTGCCAGTGGCGGGATCTACACGCTGGATACGCGCATCCAGTATCTCCAGGGCGGGTGTGATGTAGGCCGTGGCTTCGAGCACGTCGAACAGTGTGCAGTGGGGGCCGGACAGCGGCCTGCCGAGCACGAAGGCCAGTTCGGCCTCAATGCGCAACTGCAGAAACTTCTCCGTGGGGATCGCGGCACCGTCGCGGTAGAACATGTCGTCGAGCAGCGTGCCGAAATCAGGTTCGCTGATGTTGACGGCGCGCTGCATGGCCTTGGAGGTTAGGCCGATCTTGTGCCCCAGAACGCGGCGGCCTTGGCGCAGTTTGAGGCGCATCCAGGCATCCTGCACGGCGTAGGCGTCGTCGAAGCCCATGCCGGGGTACTGCAAGGAAAATTGACGGCAGGGCGTGCGTGTGCGCTCGGCCGTTTCCAACTGCTCGGCGGCGGCCTCCAATTGCGCAGGGGACAGGAACGAGTTCGGCATGTTCATGCTTCGGCCTTCACCATGTTGCGTAGCGTGCCCACGCCGTCGACTTCCACCTCCACCACGTCGCCGGGCCGCAGGAAGCGGGGTGGATCGAAGCGGATGCCCGCACCAATGGGCGTGCCGGTGACGATGAGATCGCCAGGCTCAAGCGCCGTGAAAGTCGAGAGGTAGTGGATCAGGTAGGCAAAGTCGAACATCAGGTTCGCCGTGGTGTCGTCCTGGCGCAGTTCGCCATTGACCCGGGTGCGTACGCGCACGTTGCTGAAACCCTCGGGAAACTCGTCGGCCGTGACGAGCCAGGGGCCGACGGCGCCGGATGCATGGAAATTCTTGCCTTGCGTAACGTTGAATTTGGCATGGTGCACCCAGTCGCGGATGGTGCCTTCGTTCACGCAAGTCAGTCCGCCGATGTGTGCCAGCGCCTGAGCCTTGGAGATGCGGCGGCCGCCGCGCCCGATCACGAGTCCGATCTCGCCCTCGTAGTCGAGCTGTTGCGATTCGTGCGGCTGCACGAGCGCCTGGCCATGCCCAACGAAAGAGTCAGGCACGCGCATGAAGATGCTGGGGTACTTGGGCAAATCGCTGCCATCCTTGTATTCGGCATTGCGGTGCGCGTAGTTGACGCCGATGCAGAAAATCTTGCGCGGCATCGGCACAGGCGGGAGCAGTTGCACGGCGGACAGATCGAGGCTGGGCGACTCGTGCTCGGCCAGCGATCGGGCTTGGCGCAGTGCCGCGTCGCCGCATGCGAGCAGCGATGCCACCGAGTCGAACCCCGCTAGCCGGCGATCCAGTTCGACGATGCGGTTCCCTTGGACCACGGCGCCCCAGCCGGGCCGGTCGTCATAGAGGTAGCTGACGAGCTTCATGGCGTCTCGAATCCAAAGAAGTGGGCGGGGTTGGCGACGAGGATCTTGTGCAGCATCTCTGCATCAGGCGCGAAGCGGTAGAGCAGTTCCAGGAGGTCGCCCTCGTTGGGCGGTTGCTTGACCGATACGGGATGCGGCCAGTCGCTGCCCCATACGCAGCGGTCGGGGGCAGCATCGATCAGGCGGCGAGCCAGGGGGACCACGTCGTTCCAGGGGGCGCCCTGGCGGGAGATTTTTTCCGACAGCGACAGCATCACCCAGAAATTGCCGCGCTGGAACAGCTCCAGGATGCAGGCCAGGCTGGGATCGTTCTCGCCCAGCTCGGGGTTGGCGCGGCCCATGTGATCCATGAGTACCGGCACATCCTGCAGGTGCAGGAATGCCTGCATCTGCTCGGCGATGCCACCCGGCTCCGGCTGTACCTTGACGTACCAGCCCAGCTCGCGCACGCGCTCCAAAGCGCGCTCCTGCTGCTGTGGCGTGAAGCTGATGCCCAGGCCGCCGCGCGTGAAGCGCGCACCGCGCACGCCGGCATCGTGCAACCGCTGCAGGTAGGCGTCGTCGCGCTCCACGAGCACGGCGGCGTTGGCGCAGGCCATGTAGCGGCGGGGGCTGCCGCTCGCGTTGAGGCCGGCCAGGGCGTCCAGCACTACCTGGTGGTCCGCGCCATAGGTGGTCGCTTGCACGATCACGCCACGCTGTACGCCCAGCGTGGCATGCAGCTTCTGCGCAACTTGCCAGGTCGCCGTGGGCATTTCATAGGCGGCGCCTGGACGCACCGGATAGCGTTCGCGCGGGCCGAAGACGTGGAATTGGCTGTCGCACGCCAGCGCGGGAGGCAGTGGCCGCGGCGCGTGGGGCGTCGGATCGAAGGGGAGATAGTCGGGCATGGCTGGGTATGGCGGTGTGTTCAGGCGATGTAAGCCGTGAAGCTGCATTCGATGAGCTTGCCCATGTCGAGCTCGGGTGCGTGGATGGCATGGCGCGCAGGGCGCGATACCGCGTCGGGGAACATCTCCAGCCACGGCGCGTTGAGTGCGGGGCGTTGCGTGCGATCCTTCATCCACACGGTGACTTTGACGATATCGGCGGTGTTGCCGCCAGCCGCTTCGACGATGCGACGCATGTTGTCGAGCATGCAGCGGCACTGGGCCTCGATGCCATCGGCGATCTGGCCCGTGGCGGGATCTGTACCGAGCACACTGCCGCTTTCCACCAGCGGCCCGATACGGCAGGCGGCCGGAATGGGGTTCTTGTGGCTGAAGCCCTCGATGTAGATGCTGGTGCGGCGAACCGGCGCTGCACGGCCGAGCGGCGTGCTCAATCCGCCGTGATTCCCGCTTGCTTGATGATGGGTGTCCATCGGTTGTCTTCCTGGGTGAGGTATTGGGTGAATTGCTCGGGCGTGGTGGCGCGCGCTTCGGAGCCGAGTGCGACGAAGCGGTCCTGCACGCCCTTGTCGGACAGGATCTGCCGTAGCGCGTCCGCTAGTTTGTTCACGATTGCGGTGGGCGTCCCCTTTGGCGCCAGGATGCCTGTGAAGGTCTCCGCGCTGAACCCGGGGAAGCCGGACTCCGATAGCGTGGGAACGTCGGGCAGTTGAGGCAGACGCTTCGGTGACGTGACGACCAAGGCGCGAGTGCGGTTGCTTTGCAGGAATTGTTGGGCCACGGACAACTGGTCGAAGTTGAACTGCACCTGGCCGCCCAGCAGGTCGGTGGTGGCCGGGGCGTTGCCCTTGTAGTGCACGGTGGTCCAGCGCGCGCCGCTTTCGCGCTGCAGGTATTCGCTCACCAGATGATTGGTCGTGCCCGCTCCTGGGGACGCCATGGTGATCGCGCCTGGGTTGGCTTTGGCCGCCGCGAGCAGATCCGCCATGCTCTTGTACGGCGTAGTGGGGTTCACCTGCAGCAATAGCGGGGTGAACGAGACGGACGACACGGGCGCGAAGTCCTTTTTCCAGTCGTAGGGGCTGCGCTTGAAGATCAGCGGAGAGAACAGGATCGGGCCGTTGGCCCCCATGAAGAAGGTGTACCCATCGGGGGTGGACTTGGCAACGGCCTCGCCCGCAATCATCCCGCCCGCGCCGGGCCGATTGTCCACGATGAAAGGCTGCTTGAAGTGTTGCTGCAACTGCTCGCTGATGATGCGTGCCGCGCCATCGACGTTGCCGCCGGGAGGGTAGGGCAGCACCAGCTTGACTGGCTTGCCGGGCCACGTGTCGGTCTGCGCGATGGCTAGTGGCGCTGCTCCCGCGCAGGCCCACAGCAATGCGTGGGAGAGAAGGATTCGTCGTTGCATCGGCATGTCTCCTGGGCGTTCTTTGTGAAAGGGCGAACGGTGTATCCGTTGGCGCAAATCGTAGGCTTCGGAGTTTGTAGGGAGCAATGGCGGAATGGCGGATTTGTCCATAATGTGGAAAAAAAGGCCTTGTGGCCATGGCGGCGCGAGCCCCGTGCTCCGCACAATCCCTCCAGCATTTCGCCAACCCACATCGCCGCTGCCATGACCTATACGACCCTGTATGCCGATACCCTCGCGCCCGAGGCCACTTATCGCTTGATGAGCGGCATCGTTGTGCCTCGCCCGATCGCCTGGATCACCACGTTGTCGCTGACGGGTGTGGTGAACCTGGCGCCTTTCTCGTGTTTCACCTTCGTTTCCAACAAGCCGCCGATGCTGGGCGTGAACATCGGCCGCAAGGCTGGGGCGCGCAAGGACACGGGGGCGTATATCCTGGCGAACGGCGAATTTGTCGTGAACATCGGGCATCGGGGGCATATGCACGCCATTCATGAGAGCAGCGCCGAGCATGCACCCGATGTGAGCGAGGCGGAATTGCTTGGATTGGCCACGGTGGCTAGTGAAACGATTGCCGTGCCGCGTTTGGCCGATGCGCCGGTCAGCATGGAGTGCCGGCTTGATCGTGTCATACCGTTCGGGGATACGGGCGCTGAATTCTTCGTGGGGGTGGTCACGGCATTCCATGTCCGTGAGGACTTGTTGCAGGGCGGCAAGATCGACACCCGCGCGCTCGACCCGGTGTGCCGCATCGCTGGCCCTAACTACGCGACGCTGGGTGAAATCGTCACCTTGCGCGCGATGGCGCAGACACCGAAAACGGTGCTGGCTTCCGAGGGATGACTGGCACCGCCTCCCCCGCAGGACAGGATGGAGCGCAGAGCATCCGCCGCGCGATCGCGGTGCTGCGCATCGTGGCGTCGGGGCAGGAAAGCGGCGTGCGCCTTACCGACGTCGCATCGGCCACGGGTCTCAATCGACCCACGGTGCACCGGATCCTGCGTGCGCTGGTAGAGGAAGGCGCGGTGGAGCAACAGCCCGTGACGCGACGCTATCTGATCGGTACGGAAGTGTCGCTGTTGGGACTGGCACGGCCTGCTGGCTTCCCGCTGCGCTCGTTGGCGGCTCAGCACCTGCATCACATCGGGGAGGTTCTGGGCGAGACGGCTTTCCTTACCATCCGCAAGGGTGACGACTCCGTGTGTTTGGCGCGGGCGTTAGGGAGCTATCCGATCAAGGTCCTCTCGATCGAGGTGGGCGCGCGCCGCTTGCTGGGCGTAGGCGTGAGCGGTGTCGTCCTGCTGGCTTCCTTGCCCTACGAGGAGGCAGTGGAAATGATGCGGCGCAATGCCGGCCGGTTGAGAGGGCTGAGGCTTGATGCGCAGGACATCCTTGAGCGCTGTGCAGCGGCTCGCATGTTGGGGTATGCCTACACGGCAACGGGCGTGGTGCGCGGTACGCGCGCCGTGGCCGTCCCGGTGCACTCGCCTGCTGGAGAAACCGTGGCGGGCATCGCCGTCACGGCGATTTCTTCCCGCCTGACCGAGAGCCGCCTGCTTCATGCGGTACAGGTGATGCAGGAGCAGGCACGGCTCATCGGCGAGAAGATCGGGCAGCGTCGGCGCTGACGCGCACTCAGTACTGGTACACGCCGCGCCCCGTCTTGCGGCCCAGGCGGCCGGCGGCCACCATTTCGCGCAGCAGCGGGCAGGCGCGGTATTTGCTGTCGCCGAACTCGGCCAGGTATACGTCCATCACGGCCAGGCACACGTCCAGGCCCACCATGTCGGCCAGGGCCAGCGGGCCGATGGGCTGGTTGCAACCCAGCTTCATGCCTGCGTCGATGTCCTCGGGCGTGGCCAGGCCTTCGGCCAGCACGAAGAAGGCCTCGTTGATCATGGGCACGAGGATGCGGTTGACCACGAAGCCCGGCGCGTTCTTCACCGTGATGGGCGACTTGCCCAGGCGCTCGGCGAGCTGCTTCACGCTGTCGTGCGTGGCGTCCGAGGTCTGCAGGCCGCGGATGATCTCCACCAGCGCCATCATGGGCACGGGGTTGAAGAAGTGCATGCCGATGAAGCGGTCGGCGCGGCCCGTGGCGGCCGCCAGCTTGGTGATGGAGATCGACGAGGTGTTGGAGGCCAGGATGACCTCGGGCGCCACGATGGCGTCGACCTGCTTGAGGATCTTGAGCTTGAGCTCGTGGTTCTCGGTCGCGGCCTCGATCACGATCTGCGCGGCCTTCAGGTCGTCGTAGCTGGTCGAGCCCTTGATGCGCGCGAGCGCCGCATCCTTGTCGGCCGCCGTGATCTTTTCCTTCTTGATCAGGCGGTCCAGGCTGCCGGCCACGGTGGCCACGCCCTTTTGTACGGCGGCGTCGGAGACGTCCACCATGACCACGTTGATGCCCGACACCGCGCATGCCTGCGCGATGCCGTTGCCCATGGTGCCCGCGCCGATGATGCCGACGGTCGTAATCGTCATATAACAGTCCCTTGAAAGAGTTGTGGAAGCAAGAAACCGATGGTATCGGCAATTGCGCGATGGCCCGAACCGGCCGCGTGCGCCACGAGGGGGACAGGCATGCGTGACTTCGACTATGTCGTGATCGGCGGCGGCTCGGCCGGCTGCGTGCTGGCGGGCCGGCTGAGCGAGGACCCGGCCGTGCGCGTAGGCCTGCTGGAGGCCGGGGGCAGCGACGACAGCGTGCTGATCCACTGCCCGGCGGGCCTGGCCGTGATGGCACGCACGGGCCGGTACAACTGGGGCCTGCAGACCACGGCACAGCCCGGGCTGGGCGGGCGCCGGGGCTACCAGCCGCGCGGCAAGGTGCTGGGCGGCTCCAGCTCGGTCAACGCCATGGTCTACGTGCGCGGCCACCCCGACGACTACGAACACTGGGCGGCCGCGGGCAACCCCGGCTGGGGCTGGCGCGACGTGCTGCCCTATTTCCTGCGCGCCGAGCACAACGAGCGCTGGGACAACGCGTGGCACGGCCGGGGCGGGCCTTTGAACGTGATGGACCTGCGCTCGCCCAACCGCTTCAGCGCCGTGTTCGTCGACGCGGCCGTGCAGGCGGGCCATGCGCGCAACGACGACTTCAACGGCCCCGTGCAGGAGGGCGTGGGCCTGTACCAGGTGACGCACAGGAACGGCGAGCGCTGCAGCGCGGCCAAGGCCTATCTCACGCCGCACCTGTCGCGCCCCAACCTGCAGGTGATCACCGGCGCGCACGCCACGCGCATTCTTTTCGAGGGCAGGCGCGCCGTGGGCGTCGAGTACCGCCAGGGCGGGCGGCTGCAGCAGGTGCGGGCGCGGCGCGAGGTGCTGCTGTCGGCCGGGGCGCTGCTGTCGCCGCAGCTCCTGATGCTCTCTGGCGTGGGGCCGGCCGACGAGCTGCAGCGTCACGGCATAGGCGTGCTGCACCACCTGCCGGGCGTCGGCCAGAACCTGCATGACCACCCGGACGTGGTGCAGGTCGTCGATGCGCCGCGGCTCACCGACCTGTTCGGGCTGTCGCCGCGCGGCGCGCTCAACCTGCTGCGCGGCATCCGGCAATGGCGCGCGCAGCGCAGCGGCATGCTGACCACCAACTTCGCCGAGGCGGGCGGCTTTCTCAAGAGCAGCCCCGATGAGGCCCGGCCCGACCTGCAACTGCACTTCGTCATCGGCAAGCTGGTGGACCACGGGCGCAAGACCGTGCTGGGCCATGGTTACTCGCTGCACGTGTGCCTGCTGCAGCCGCAAAGCCGCGGCAGCGTGCGCCTGGCCAGCGGCGACCCGCTGCAGGCGCCGCTGATCGACCCCGGCTTCCTCGCCCACGATGGCGACATGGCACGCATGGTGCGGGGCTTCCAGATGGGGCGGCACATACTGCGGCAGCCAGCGCTTGCGCAGTACGGCGGGAGCGAGGGGCCGGCGCTCGCACAGGCGCAGACCGAGGAGCAGATCGCGCAGTTCATCCGCCGGCATGCCGACACCATCTACCACCCCGTGGGCAGCTGCCGCATGGGGCCGGGGCCGCTCGACGTGGTGGACGGCGAGCTGCGCGTGCACGGCCTGCAGGGGCTGCGCGTGGTGGATGCGTCCATCATGCCGCGCATCGTCAGCGGTAACACCAATGCGCCCACGGTGATGATTGCCGAGCGCGCAGCGGACCTGATTAAGAAATTTTGAGGGTTTGGATAAGCAGTTTTTAGCAGCGCCCGCGCCGCCCCGTTCCTAGACTGCGCAGCCCCGATGGGGCACATGGTGTGCCTGGTTGGAAGGCCGCAGGGCCCAAGGAACCGACGATGCAATTCAACCCCCAGGAAATCTCCGCGCTGGCACAGGCAGAGTCCGCCGCGCCGCGCATGAACATGTATGCAGCCATCCACAAGGCCTTGCGCGCCTTCATGGCCGACACGCTCACGGGCCTCGGCCGCGTGGATACGGACGACGATCTCGACCTGTCCCAGTCCTGCGACCGCGTGCTGGCGTTGATGGACTTCTGCCGCTCGCACTTGCAGCACGAGAACGAATTCGTGCACACGGCCATGGAGCGCCGCGCGCCGGGCAGCGCGGGCTCGTCGGCGGGCCGCAGGGCGCGCTGCAGCGCGGCCGTGGCCTTGACCTGCACCGTGCGGTGCGAGGGCGGGTCGCTGAAGACCACGGCGATGTGGCCCGTGGCGGCGATGTCGGCCAGCAGCAGCTGCGACTGACTCCTGCGCAGGAAGACGGTGATACGCCGGCCGTCGGCGCGGATGCGCGAGCCCACGGCGCGCATCACGCTGGGGCGCAGCTGTGCGTCGCGCGAGGCCACGATGGCGGACACGCCCCCGGCCACCAGGGCGATGTTTTCGGGGCTCAGCAGCGCGGGCATGGCAGGCGTGATTTTCCGGCGCGTCGTCAGGCGCGAAAGCGCCTGCGCGTCAGCGCCAGCGCCACCCAGTAGGCAGCAATGGTGGTCACGGCCACCACCAGGCCGTGGCGCAGGGGGTGGGCCGGCCACTGGTCCATGAACAGCGGGCGCACCAGCTCCACGGCGTTGGTCAGCGGCAGCCAGTCCGATGCGATGCGCACGGCCGTGGGCAGCTGCTCGCGCGGGAAGAACACGCCCGACAGGAACATCATGGGCGTGAGCACCAGCGTGAAGTAGTAGGTGAAGAAGTCGTAGCCCTGGGCCAGGGCGTTGAAGATCAGCGCGATGCTGGAGAACATGATGCCCACGGCGAGCAGCACGGGCCAGGCCACGAGCAGCTTGGGCGCATGGCTGATGCCCAGCGCCAGCATCACGCCCAGGATGGCCGTGGCGGTGAACAGCGCCTTGAACGCGGCCCACAGCATCTCGGCCAGCAGCACGCTGTCCAGGCTGATGGGCGCGTTCATGATGCCGTCCCAGGTCTTCTGCACGTGCATGCGCGAGAACGCCGAGTACAGCGCCTCGAAGCTCGCCGCGTTCATGGCGCTCATGCAGATCGAGCCGCTGGCCAGGAACAGGATGTAGGGCACGCGCGCGCCGCCGTCGCCGCCTACCTGCACTTCGCCCACCAGCGCGCCCATGCCGTAGCCGAAGGCCACCAGCCACATCAGCGGCTCGGCGATGTTGCCGACCAGGCTGGGTATGGCCAGCTTGCGCCACACCAGCAGGTTGCGCAGGAATACGGGCCACCAGCGCAGCGACAGGTCGGGCGCACGCCAGATGCTGGGGTCGGTCATGGGGGCCATGTCAGGCGTCCTCGCGGATCTGGCGGCCGGTGAGCTTGAGGAACAGGTCCTCCAGGTTGGCCGGCCGGTGCAGGGTGCGCAGGTGGCCGTGGCCGGTAAGGGCCTGCAGCAGCGGGCGCGCGTCCTGGGTGTAGAAGAAGACGGTCTCGCCGCTGACCTCGATGCGCCGGGCCAGCGGGCGCAGTTGCGCGTCATGGGCCAGCGTCAGCGCGCCGTTGCCGTAGGCCTCGACCACGTCGCTCTCCAGGTGCTCGGCGATCAGCTCGCGCGGCCGGCCCTCGGCGATCTTGCGGCCATGGTCCAGCACCAGCAGGCGCGAGCACAAGCGCTCGGCCTCGTCCATGAAGTGCGTAGTCAGCAGGATGGACTTGCCCTGCTGCAGCAGGCGCTGCAGCCGCTCCCACATCAGGTGGCGCGCCTGCGGGTCCAGGCCCGTGGTGGGCTCGTCGAGCAGCAGCAGGCGCGGGTCGTTGACCAGCGCGCGCGCCAGCGACAGGCGCCGGCGCATGCCGCCAGAGAGCTCGCCCGGGCGCGCGCCGGCCTTGGAGGTGAGCGCGGCGAATTCGAGCAGCGGGCCGATGCGCGCGTCCATGGCCGCGCCCTTGAGGCCGAAGTAGCGCCCGAACACGCGCAGGTTCTCGGCGCAGCTGAAGTCCGGGTCCAGGCTGTCGAACTGTGCGACCACGCCCAGCTGCGCCTTGATGGCCAGCGCGTCGAGCGGCATGGACAGCGGCGCGGCGCCGCCGCCCGGGTAGAAGCGCACGCTGCCCGCGTCGGGCGCGGTCAGGCCCAGGCACATGCGGATGGTGGTGGTCTTGCCGGCGCCGTTGGGGCCTATCACGCCCAGGCATTCGCCGGGCGCGATGGCGAAGGAAACGCCGTCCACCACAGTGGCGTCGCCGTAGCGCTTGCGCAGGTCCTGGGCTTCGAAGAGCACGTTCATGCGGCGATTGTGGGGGAAAGCGGCCGATTCGGGTTTTGGCAACAAAAAAGCCGCTTGCGCCCGCCAGAAGGGCGCAAGCGGCTATCTATTTGATAGTTTCCGGACTATGGGGCCACGCAGCTGAAGCTCTCCGCCTTGTTGGCGTCGCCCGTGCCGCCGTAGCGCGGCCAGCCCGGGTATTCGCACAGGGGGCGGGTGCGGCCCGGCACGCCCGCGGTGTCGGTCACCACCTGGCCGGCGGGCGCCGTGCCGATGCTCACCCACTGGTCCAGCGCCTTGAGCGAGTCCCAGTTGGCGTTGAAGGCCGTGCTGGCGGCGTGGCCGTAGCCGGGCACCTCGTAGTAGCGGGCGAAGCTCTTGACCGTGTCGGCGCCCATGGTCTGGACGAGCCGCTCGTAGTACTGGGCCGTGGCGCGCGTGCTGACCAGCACGTCGGCCGTACCATGCGCCATCAGCAGCTTGCCGCCGCGCTTTTGGAAGGCGGACAGATCGGTGCTGTTGATGTCCTGCAGCTTGGTCAGCTCTTGTATGCGTCCCGCCCACGGGCCGGGGTTCTGCGGGTCGAGCGAGAGCGAATCGAAGTTCGCGTCGCGCGTCACGAAGTAGCGCACCCACTGGTCCCAGAACACGGCCCAGTACGGCGCCGTCAGCGGCGCGGGGCTGGCCGGCGCGGTAGTGTTCATGGCCAGCAGGGTGACGGTGGGCTGCAGGGGGCTGGGGCCCGTCTCGCCCAGCTCGGACCCCCAGACGTTGAAGCCGGGGTATTGTGTCTCGCCGCTGCCCAGAGGGCTGCCGAACGTGATGGGCGTGTTGTATGCATGCAGCGCCGCGATCATGGCGTCGGACAGGCAGCCGTCGTTCTCGTTGCCGCCGCTCGGGCAGCGCAGGGGCTTGCCCTCGAACTGGGCCGTGGCCGGGTCGAACTGCGCGTTGCAGGCGGCGACGTTGCTGACGATGCCGTCGGCGATGCCGTCCAGCGCATCGCACCGGGCCATGGCCGCCTGGCGCAGCAGCTTGCGCTGGGCGAGGCTCGGGTAGGCGTCGGGCTGGGCGAAGGCGCGGCTCAGGCGGCCGAACTGCAGGTCCAGGCTGGCGGCGTTCCAGGCCGGATACCAGGAGACGACGCCGTCCCAGTCGGCGGGCCATTTCTGCGCCACGGCCAGCGCTTCGCGCCCGCCGGTGGAGCCGCCGATGAAATAGCGCTTGCCGGGCTTGCGGCCATAGAAGCGGGTGACGAGCACGTCGGCCACGTCGCTGACCTTCTTGAGCGCCGCGCCGGAAAAGTTGGCCGCGGCCTCGTCGTTCGTCCCGAAGCTGCCGTCGCGGCTGCCGGCGGCGCCCGCCTGGTGGCCGGAGTCGCTGGCGAACACGGCATAGCCCTGGTCCAGCAGCGGATAGGGGCCCTGGCTCGCGGGGGCCGCGGAGTAGGTATAGAGGCTAGGGATGGTGCCGTTGTAGCCGCCGCCGCCGAGCATGACCACCTTGCCGTTCCATTCCTTGGGCAGGAGCAGTCCCATTTTGATAGCGGGTGCCGCCGTATCCACGGGCGCAATGGCGATATTGGCTCGTATGGATGCGGGCGGCTGGGGGCCGGAGGCGGCCGTCGGCGTCTCCACCGAGGTGACGACGGCGCCCTTGGTGGGCAGGCCGATTTGGTCGGCGGCGACCTGCTGGGTCGCCAGGTTCCGGCTGGCGGTGTCGAAGGAAAAATGGTGCGAGCCGCCGCCGCAGGCGGCCAGCGCCAGCGCGGCGCTGGCCGTGAGCAGCAGGCGCGCGCCGCGGGGCCATGGGGGGCGGATGGCGGGGGGAGTGGTCATGTGCTTGTCTCCTTGTCGTTGCACGGGGCGGGCCGTCGGCCCATGGCCATTCTGGAAGTGCCCCCGGGCTGGAGACAAGCGGGGTTTTTCGTTACGTAGTTGCCCATATCCCGGGAAAACCGGCGCGCGGGCATCGGGTCTCTACTGGAACGCCACCTCGGCAAAGCTGCGCAGCTTGCGGCTGTGCAGGCGCTGCACGCCGCCGGCGCGCAGGATGTCGATGGCGCGCATGCCGATGAGCAGGTGTTGTTGAACGCGCTCGCGGTAGAAGTGGTTGGCCATCCCGGGCAGCTTGATCTCGCCGTGCAGCGGCTTGTCGCTCACGCATAGCAGCGTGCCGTAGGGCACGCGGAAGCGAAAGCCGTTGGCGGCGATGGTGGCGCTCTCCATGTCCAGCGCCACGGCGCGGCTCTGGCTGAAGCGGCGCTGGGGCATGTTGTCGGGCAGCAGCTCCCAGTTGCGGTTGTCGGTGCTGGCCACGGTGCCGGTGCGCATGATGCGCTTGAGGTCGGGGCCGCCCATCTGCGTCACCTCGGCCACGGCCTGCTGCAGCGCGACCTGGATCTCGGCCAGCGCGGGGATGGGTACCCACAGCGGCAGTTCCTCGTCGAGCACGTGGTCCTCGCGCACGTAGGCGTGGGCCAGCACGTAGTCGCCCAGCTGCTGGCTGTTCCTCAGGCCCGCGCAGTGGCCCAGCATCATCCAGGCGTGCGGGCGCAGCACGGCGATGTGGTCGGTGATGGTCTTGGCGTTGGCCGGCCCGACGCCGATGTTGACCATGGTGATGCCGCTGTTGTCGGCGCGCACCAGGTGGTAGGCGGGCATCTGCGGCAGGCGCGGCGGGGGCGCGCCCAGCTCGTCGCCGGGCTGCGCGGGCAGGCCGGTGCGGCGCGTGACCACGTTGCCGGGCTCGATGAAGGCGACGTATTCGCTGTCCGCCCGGGCCATCTCGGCATGGCCCAGGCGCACGAATTCGTCGATGTAGAACTGGTAGTTGGTGAACAGCACGAAGTTCTGGAACCACTCGGGCAGGGTGCCCGTGTAGTGGCGCAGGCGGTGCAGCGAGTAGTCCACGCGCGGCCCGGTGAACAGCGACAGCGGCTGCGCCTCGCCGGCGCTCGGCGTCCAGGTGCCGTTGGCGATGCCGTCGTCCATGGCGGCGAGGTCGGGCAGGTCGAACACGTCGCGCATCAGCGTGCGCCGCTCGGGGCTGAGCGTGCCCTCGATGTAGTCATGCTCGGCGAACGAGAAATGGATGGGGATGGGCTGCCGGCTCAGGCCCACCTCCAGCTCCACGCCGTGGCTGGCGCGCAGCAGGCGGAACTGTTCGGTGTAGTAGCCCGCGAACAGATCGGGCCGCGTGAGCGTGGTCTCGTAGCACCCGGGCCCCTCAACGAAGCCATAGGCCAGCTGCGTGGCGGCGCGCGCCACGGTGGCGATCTGCACGCGCACGTAGGGGTAGCAGGCGCGCACGTGGTTGGCGGGCGTCTCTCCGGCCACGAAGCGCTGCATGGCGTCGCGCAGATGGCCGATCTGCTGCTGATAGATGTGCTGCACCTGCGCCAGGGCGTCGGCGGGTTCGGCGTGGAAGCTGGGTTCGGTGATGAATGCGAGGGAGGAGGCCATGGGCGTATTGTCCATGGCGCGCCGTCATGGCGCCGTCACGAAGCGGCGGCCGGCAGCGCGTGCAGCCATGCGCGCGTGCGCCGCACGTCCATGGGGGGCGCGATGCCGAAACCCTGGGCCAGCTCGCAGCCCAGGCTCTGCAGCAGCGTCAGTTGCTCGGTGGTCTGCACGCCCTCGGCCACGGACTGCAGCTGCAGGCTGCGGGCGAGCTGGACGATGGCGGTGACGATGGCCACGTCGTCGCCGTCGGCCGGCGTGTCGGCGACGAAGGAGCGGTCCACCTTGAGCTTGTCCAGCGGGTAGCGCTTGAGGTAGGTGAGTGACGAGTAGCCCGTGCCGAAGTCGTCCACCGTCACGGCCACGCCCATGGCCTGCAGCGCCTGCAGCGTGGCGCGCGTGTGCTCGGCATGCTGCATGAGGGTGGTCTCGGTGATCTCGACCTCCAGGTACTGCGGCTCCAGGCCGGTCTCCTGCAGCACGCGCGCGATCTCGCCGGCCACGTCGCGCTGGCGGAACTCGATGGCCGACAGGTTCACCGCCACGGGCACCAGCGCCAGGCCCTCGTTGTGCCAGGCCTTGAGCTGGCGGCAGGCCTCGCGCAGCACCCAGCGGCCTATGGGCGTGATCAGGCCGCGCGACTCGGCCAGGGGGATGAAGTCGTCCGGCCCGACCAGGCCGCGCTGCGGGTGCCGCCAGCGCACCAGCGCCTCCAGCCCCACCAGGCGGCCCGAGGCCACCTGCACCTGGGGCTGGTAGTGCAGCTCCAGGGCGTCGTGGAACACAGCCTCGCGCAGCAGGTGCTCCTGCTGCAGCACCTCCGCTGGCTGTCCCTCCATGTCCGGCGTGTAGAACAGGCGCGTGCCGCGCCCGCTCTCCTTGGCCTGCTGCATGGCGGCGTCGGCGCGGCGCAGCAGCTCGTCGGGGCCGTAGCCGTCGTCGGGGAAGACACTGATGCCTACGGAGGGCGAGGGCGACAGCTGTGTCTCGCCGATGGTGTACACCGCACGGATGCGCTCGATCAGCGCGTCGGCCGCGGCGGCGGCGGCCGCGCGGCCGCGCAGGCCGCTCAGCAGCACCACGAACTGGTCGCCCCCCACGTGGGCCACGAAGTCGGTGGCCTTCACGCCCTCCTGCAGGCGCCGGGCAACCTCGCACAGCAGCTGGTCGCCGGCCTCGTGACCCAGCGATTCGTTGACGGTCTTGAAATGGTCCAGGTCGACGAACAGCACGGCCGAGCGCTTGCGCCGCTCCTGCGCCGTGGCGACCGTGCGCGCGAGCTGCAGCATGAGGTGGCGGCGGTTGGGCAGCTGGGTCAGCGGGTCGTGCAGCGCCAGGAAGCGCGCGCGCTCCTGGGCCTGCTTGCGCGCCGTGATGTCGCGCACCACTACCACCCGGTACTCGTCCTGCTGCTGCGGCAGGGTCTTGCCCACGGCCTCGATGGGGATGGCGTGGCCGTCCTTGTGGCGCATGGCCAGCTCGTATGGGTACTCGCGCCCGCGGCGCGTGTATTCCTGCGCGAGGGCGCGGTATTCGGGCTGGATGAAGTCGAAGATGGACCGCCCCACGAGCTCGGCCAGCGTGTAGCCGGTCATGCGCTGCAGGGACGCGTTGGCGTCCAGGATGCGGCCGTCGCGGTGGAAGGCCAGGCCCTCCTCGGTGGCCTCGGCGAACTTGCGCATGCGCTCCTCGCTCTGGCGCACGGCCTGCTCGGCCTCCAGGCGCTCGGTGACGTCGTTGACCAGCACCAGTATGCCCGGCGTGGCGAGGCGGCCGCCGCGCGGCTCCAGCTGCGGCCGCAGACTGAACTCCAGCATGCGCATGCGGCCGTCCGGCCCCGCCTGCTGGCACAGGTGTTGCACGGTCTCACCCCCGAGCGCGCGCTGCACGCAGGGCAGGATCTGCTGCCAGGTCTGCTCGCCCAGGATGTCGCGCGCGGTGGTGCCGAGGATGCCGTCCGCCGTCCGCTCCATGAAATCGGCGAAGCGCTGGTTGGCGAAGCGGCAGCGCAGTTCCGGGGATTCGTAGTAGGCCAGCATGACCGGCACGGTGTCGGCCACCAGGCGCAGCAGCGCTGCGCTGGCGTGCGAGCCCGATCCGGACGGGACGGGGTCGGAGGGGGGCTTTGCGGGCATGGGCGGTGGCCGAAGGGTCTGCAAGCTTATAGCGTATTGCCCGTACTTTGGCGAGCGCGGCGCATGTCCTTTCGGCCAGTGGGGGGCAGGGATAATCCCGACATGCCCCATGCCGCCGCCAGATCCCTGCATGTCCCCGCCTGGATGACGCCCCACAATCTGCTGCGCGCCTCGATGGGCGTGGCCGTGCTGACCATCGCCCTCAAGACCCTGGCCTGGTGGATCAGCGGCTCGGTCGGGCTGCTGTCGGACGCGCTGGAGTCCTTTGTGAACCTGGCCGGCGCCATGTTCGCCCTGGCCATGGTGACCGTGGCCCGCCGCCCGGCGGACGCGGACCACCCTTATGGCCACCACAAGGCAGAGTATTTCTCCTCGGGCTTCGAAGGCATCCTCATCGTGGGCGCGAGTATCGCCATCCTCTGGGCGGCCGTGCTGCGCCTCATGCACCCGCAGCCGCTGGAGCAGCTCGGCTGGGGCATGGGCCTGTCGCTGCTGAGCACCGCCTGCAACGGCCTGCTGGCCTGGGGCATGCTGCGCGCGGCGCAGGTGCACCGCTCCCTGGCGCTGGAGGGCGATGCGCGCCACCTGATGACCGACGTGTGGACCTCCATCGGCGTGGTCGTCGGCCTGCTGGCCGCCAGCGCCACGGGCTGGACGTGGATGGACCCGCTGGTGGCCATCGGCGTGGCGCTGAACATCCTGCGCGAGGGCGGCGCGCTGATCTGGCGCGCATCGCAGGGCCTGATGGACGAGGCCATGGAGCCCACGCTGCTGGCGCGCGTGTACACCGTGCTGCAAGAGTACGGCGGCGCCAGCGGGGGGGCCGTGCACTTCGACAGCCTGACCTCGCGCCGCGCCGGCGCGCGCAGCTTCGTCGATCTGCACATGCACGTGCCCGGGCGCTGGACGCTGGCCGAGGCTGCCCGGCAGCGCAGCGAGGTGGAGCAGGCACTGATGCAGGCCGTGCCCGGCCTGCGCGCCACCATCGAGCTGCTGCCCGAGGACCATGACACGGTGTTCGAACAGAAGGTGCAGGCCGGGGAGGAGCAGCCATGATCGGCCTGCTGCAGCGCGTGAGCGAGGCGCGCGTGGAAATCGCCGGCGAGGTGGCCGGCCGCATCGGCGCGGGCCTGCTGGCCCTGGTCTGCGCCGAGCAGGGCGACGGCGAGCAGCAGGCCGACAAGCTGCTGGCCAAGATACTCAAGCTGCGCATCTTCACCGACGAGGCCGGCAAGATGAACCGCAGCGTGCAGGACGTGGGCGGCGGCCTGCTCATCGTGAGCCAGTTCACCCTGGCCGCCGACACGCGCGGCGGCAACCGCCCCGGCTTCAGCCAGGCGGCGGCGCCCGCCGAGGGCGAGCGCCTGTACGACTACTTCGTGGCCCGGGCGCGCGCCGCGTACCCGGAGGTGGCCACGGGGCGCTTCGGCGCCAGCATGCAGGTGCACCTGGTCAACGACGGGCCGGTGACCATTCCGCTGCGCATCGCGCCTTGATTGCTCATGAATTAATAGCTTATTGCGCTTGATGGGAAAGCGATACAGGCCAATTCGGCCATGATTCACTGTTTCCAGAAGAACAGCCCCGCCATCACCAGCCCCGTCGCCACGATGCCCCAGCGCAGCACGGGCGCGGGCAGCCGGCGCGCCGCGCGCGCGCCGCCGTAGCCGCCCAGCGTGGCGGCCACCATCATCAGGAGGGCCTGCGGCCACAGCACGATGCCGCCCGCCGCGTAGATCGCCACGGCGATGGCCGTGAGCAGGGCGGAGACGAGGTTCTTCATGCCGTTCATGGCGTTCAGCTGCGTCTGCCCCAGCAGGCCGAACAGCGCCAGCAGCAGGATGCCCAGCCCCCCGTTGAAATAGCCGCCATAGGCCGCCACGGCCAGCATGCCCAGGCTGGCCTTCCAGGGCGCGGCGCCGTGCCGGCCCGAGCCCGCCCACTGCCGCAGCTGCGGCCCGAAGGCGAACAGGGCGGTGGCCGCCAGCAGCAGCCAGGGCACGACCTTGCGGAAGGTGGCGTCGGGCGTTACCAGCAGCAGCGCCGCGCCGGCCGAGCCGCCCGCGAGCGACAGCGCGACCACGGCGCGCATCGACAGGCCCGGCGGCGGCTGCATGTCCTCGCGAAAGCCCCAGGCGCCCGCCATGTAGCCGGGCAGCAGCGCCACGGTGCCGGTGGCATTGGCCACCACGGGCGGCACGCCGGTGAAAACCAGCGCGGGCAGGGTGAGGAAGCTGCCGCCGCCCGCGACGGCGTTGAGGGCGCCGGCGACGAAGGCGGCGGCGAGGAGCAGGGGGGTGCCGAACATCGGGGCGATGTTATGCGCCGAGGGGCAGCCCGAAGGGAAAGGCAGCCGGGCGGCGCATTGCGTCGTTGCGGCTCGCTTGCGTAGCCGAGCTACGCGGCACTCGCCACGCCTAGCACTGCACCGCCCGGCTGCCTTTCGCGTGGGGAAATCATTCGATGACAGGCCCTAAGGCGCCGGTGTTTCGCCCGAGGCCGCGAGCCCCAGCGTGGAGCGCAGCAGGGCCACGCGGGGATTGGCCACGGCGCCGCGGTATATCAACGCTACCGGGCCGGTGGAGATGCCCGGCACGGCCCTGACCTCGCGCACGCCCAGCGATGCGGGCGCAGCCCGCAGGGACGCACTGGGGACGGCGCTGATGCCCAGCCCCGCCTTGACCAGCTGCAGGTTGGTGAACGGACTGGTGGACTCGATCACGGGCGTCGGCGACATCACGCTTTCGCGGCGGAATACCTCCTCCATCATGCGCCGCAGCATCGAGCTGCGCGTGGGCAGGACCCAGCGCTGGCGCGCCAGGTATTCCCAGTCACAGGTGTGCGCATGGCCTGCGGGGTGGTCCGCCGGGGCGATGACGGTGAAGGCCGCATCGAACAGCTTCTCATAGCGCAGGGGCTGGCCGGCGGCTTCGGGCAGTTCCGTGGGGTAGCTGGTGATGAGTGCGTCGAGCTGGCCGGCCAGCAGGCATTCCACCAGCAGCGGAACCCGTTCCTCTTGCAATTGCACCCGGACATGGGGGTGCTCCGCGATCAGCCGGGACAGCACTTCGGGCAGATACCCCTGGGCCACGAAGGGCGGCGCGCCGATGCGCAGCTGGGTGACGGCAGGCTGCTGCGAGGTTTCTTGGCCCAGGTGCGCCAGTTCGTTGAGCAGCATTGCCGCCCCGCGGATGGCGGTCTCGCCCTGGGGCGTGGGCTCCAGCCCGCGCGCGGTGCGTATGAAGAGCGGTGCGCCGAAGGCGGCTTCGATCTCGCCCAGGGCCTTGCTCAGCGCCGGCTGCGTCAGGTGCATCAGGCCGGCTGCCGCGCGCAGGCTGCCGCCCTCGTGCAGGGCCAGCAGCAATTGCAGGTGCCTGAAGCGCAGGCGGGATAGCAGGCGCTGTGGGTCGAAGTCCGGCATAAGTGATTACCAAAGGTTTTCGATCCATAGAAACATATCACTATTAGAAAACTCATGGCTCACCTATCCTGCCTCCACTACGACACGCGACAAGGAGACACACCATGGATAGACGCGCCTTTCTCGCCAGCGCATTGGCAGCTACGGCCACCTCCGCGGCTTGGGCGAACAGCTTTCCTTCCCGCCCGGTGCGGGTGATTTCGCCCTATGCCGCCGGCGGCGGGCCGGACGTGCAACTGCGCCAGACGGGCCCGTCGCTGGGCGAGGTGCTGGGCCAATCCATCGTGATCGAGAACAAGGTCGGGGCGGCGGGCGTGCTGGCCGCCCAGTACGTGGCGCAGCAGCCGGCCGACGGCTATACCTGCCTGCTGGGCTCCAATACCCACTTGATCCAGAAACTTCTGCAGCCGGGGCTGCGCTTCGACCCGATCGGGGACTTCGCCCCCGTCAGCAATCTGATGTCCTCGCCCACGGTGCTGGTGGTGCGTGCCGATGCGCCGTGGCGCACGGCCCAGGAGCTGATCGCCGCGCTCAAGGCGCAGCCGGCGCAGGCCAACTATGGCTCGGGCGGCATTGGCACATCGGCCCACCTGGCCGGTGCCACGCTGGCGTCGCTGGCCGGGCTGCAGGTGACCCACATCCCGCTCAAGGGCTCGGTGGAGATCGCCGCCTCGCTGATCCGGGGCGACACCCAATATGCGTTCCCGGTGGCGGGCACGGGCATTCCCCAGGTGCAGGGCGGCAAGCTGCGCGCCCTGGCCGTGACCAGCCGCAAGCGCCTGAGCCAGTTGCCCGACGTGCCGACGCTGCAGGAAGTGCTGAACAACGAACTGGCGGTGCAGGAGTCATGGTTCGGCCTGTGGGCCCCGGCCAAGACGCCGCCGGCCGTGCTGGACACCCTCAATGCCGCGGTACGCAAGGTGGCGGCGCAGCCTGCGCTGCGCGCGGCCTTCGAGGCCGTGGGCAACGAGGCCACGGCCAGCGCGTCGCCCCAGGCGTTTGCCGACTTCGTGCGCAGCGAGAACCGCAAGTGGGCCGAGATCATCCAGCTGGCCGGCATCACGGCCAACAGTTGAGCCGAAAGCGAGAATGGATATGGACAAGCCGTTGCAAGGGGTGCGCGTCGTCGACATGTCGCACGTGATCGCGGGGCCGCTGGCCTCGCACTACCTGGCCCAGCTGGGGGCCGAGGTCATCAAGATCGAGCCGCCCGGCGGCGAGGTCATGCGCAACAGCCATGCGCCGGGGGAAAAGAACGAGGGTGGACTGCCTTCGGGATTCGTGGCGCTCAATGCCGGCAAGCGCTCCCTGGCGGTGGACATCCGCCAGCCCGAAGGAGCGGACATCGTGCGTGCGCTGGCCCGCACGGCCGACGTGTTCATCGAGAACTTCCGCCCCGGCGTGGTGGCGCGCTACGGCCTGGGCTACGAGGATATCCGGGCGCTGCGGCCCGATGTCGTCTACTGCTCCATCTCGGGCTTCGGCCAGCAGGGCGACTGGGCCCGGCGCGGCGCCTACGACCACGTGGTGCAGGCGCTGACCGGCATGATGATGATGGCGGGCGACGATGAGCACGCGCCGCCCGTGAAAGTGGGCTTCCCGGTGATCGACGTGGCCGTCGGCATGCTGGGCGCGCTGTCGATCACGGCCGCGCTGCACAAGCGCAATGCCGGCACGCCGGGCGCACGTGCCGGCCAGCACATCGATGCCTCCATGCTGCAGGCTTCGATGATGCTCATGTACCCGCATGCCTGCACCTATCTCACCCATGGCACCGAGCCCCGGCGCGTGGGCAATCGCGGCTACACCGGCAGCCCGGCGGCCGACACCTACCGGTGCGCCGATGGCTGGCTGTCCACCGCCGCCAACACGCCGGCGCAGTTCCGGCTGCTGGCCGGCGTGCTCGGGCTGGAGGCCCTGTGCGACGACGCGGCGCTGCTCGACATCGACGCCTTCAACGCGCCGCAAGGGGGCTTCGTCGTCGCACGCGACCTGCCCGCGCTGCAGGAGCGCCTGCGCGCCGCCTTCGCCGGGCGTAGCGCTGCCGACATGGAGGCGCGGCTCAACGCGGTGGGTGTGCCGGCCGCGCGCGTGCGGCGCCTGGGGGAATTCCTGGACGAAGCGCGGGATACCGGTGCGCTGCGGCCCGTGCGCTATGGTGCGCAGGGCTCGGACGTGCAGACCCCGGGCCTGGGTTTCCGGCTCGGAGGCTGCGAGCCGGCCCCGCAAACGCCCGCCCCCGGCCTGGGCCAGCATGGCCATGCACTGCTGCAGGAACTGGGCATCGAGGATGCCGTCATCGAGCAGCTGCATCGCAACGGCGTGCTGGGCGGGGCGCATCACTGAAGCCATTCGTTTCCCATCCGACGGAGTTTCTTATGTTCAAGGCCCTGCTGCTCACCCAACCCGCCCCGCGCGAAACCCATGCCGAATGCGTGGAGATCGACGAGTCCCGCCTGCCCGAGGGCACGGTGCGCGTTGCGGTCTCGCATTCGACGCTGAACTACAAGGACGCGCTGGCCATCACCGGCCGCTCGCCCGTGGTGCGGCAGTTCCCCATGGTGCCCGGCATCGACTTCGCGGGAACGGTGATCGACAGCGAGGACGAGCGCTTTCGCCCCGGCGATGCGGTGCTGCTCAACGGCTGGGGCGTGGGCGAAACGCACTGGGGCGGCCTCGCGCAGCAGGCGCGGGTCAATGGCGACTGGCTGATCCGCCGGCCCGAGGCGTTCAGTGCCCAGGATGTGATGGCCATCGGCACCGCGGGCTACACGGCGATGCTGTGCGTGATGGCGCTGCAGGACCGCGGCGTCGCGCCCGCCGATGGCCCCGTGCTGGTCACCGGTGCCAACGGCGGCGTGGGCAGCATTGCCGTTGCCTTGCTGGCGCGCCTGGGCTTCGAGGTGCACGCCAGCACCGGCCGCCCGGAGCAGGCCGCGCATCTGCAGGCGCTGGGCGCCGCGCAGATCGTGGAGCGCGGCAGCCTGGACGCGCCGGGCAAGCCGCTGCAGAAGGAACGCTGGGCCGCGGCCGTGGACAGCGTGGGCAGCCATACGCTGGCCAACGTCTGCGCCAGCGTGCGCTACGGCGGCTGCGTGGCCGCGTGCGGACTGGCGCAGGGCATGGACCTGCCAGCCACGGTCGCACCCTTCATCCTGCGCGGCGTGTCCCTGCTGGGCATCGACAGCGTCTATGCCCCCGTGCAGCGGCGCGAGCGGGCCTGGCAGCGCCTGGCGCAGGAGTTGCCGCGCGAGGTGCTGCAGCGCAATACCGAAGTGGCAGGGCTGGCCGACGTCGTGGCGCTGGCGCCCCGCCTGCTGGCGGGACAGGTGCGCGGCCGGGTGGTGGTGGATACGGCGCGCTGAGCCGGGGGCCTTGCGCCGGGAAATCCGGGGGCCTGGGCTGCTCTACGATGGCGGCATGAACCACCTCCACACCGGCGGCACCATGGCCGCGCAGCATCGTTCGGCCTTCCGGGCCTTTGCCGGCCGCGAGGCCCTGGTAGGCGGCGGAGTGCGCTGGTCCTATGCCGGGCTCGCTGAGCGCTGCCACCGCATGGCGCGCTATTTCCAGTCCCTGGGCCTGGGGCGCCAGGACGGCATCGCCATGCTGGCGGGCAACACGCCCGAGGCGGTGGTCGTTGTCATTGCGGCCCAGCTGCTGGGGCTGCGCTACACGGCGCTGCACCCCATGGGGGCGCTGGAGGACCAGGGCTTCGTGCTGCGCGACGCCGGCATCCGGCTGCTGGTGGTGGACGGCGCGCGCTTTGCCGGGCGCGGGGCCGAGCTGGCAGCGCTGGGCATCGCCCGGACGGTGGTCTCGCTGGGGCCCGCCCCGTTCGGCGCCGACGCGGTCGCGGCCTCGGCGGCGTTCGACGGCTCGGAAACGCCCATCGAGGTCCAGCCCGACGACGTGCACAAGATCTCCTACACCGGCGGCACCACGGGCCGGTCCAAGGGCGTGGTCCACCGCCAGCGCACGGCGCTGACCATGCTGCTGCAGCAGCTGGGCGGCTGGGAGTGGCCCGCGCCGGCGCGCTGCCTGGTGGCCACGCCCATCTCGCACGCGGGCGGCTCGCTGGTGCTGCCAACCCTGCTGCGCGGCGGCACGCTGGTGCTGGCCGACAAGTTCTCGCCGGCTTCGCTCCTGCAGACCGTGCAGGACGAGCGCATCAGCGTGACCTTTCTGGTGCCGACGCAGATCTACGCGCTGCTCGACTGCGCCGACCGCGCGCGCTACGACCTGTCGAGCCTGCAGCTCGTGCTCTACGGCGCGGCGCCCATTGCCCCGGCGCGGCTGGCCGAGGCGCTGCGCGTGTTTGGCCCCATCTTCGGCCAGATCTACGGCCAGGCCGAGGCGCCCATGACCATCGCCTATCTGCGCAGGGACGAGCACGACCCGCAGCGGCCCGCGCTGCTGCAGTCCTGCGGCCGCCCCCTGCCCGGTAACGAGGTGCGGCTGCTGGACGCGCAGCTGCGCGAGGTGCCGCCCGGCGAGGTCGGCGAACTGTGCGTGCGCGGCCCGCTGGTCATGGACGGCTACCTGAACCGCCCCGAGGAGACCGCCAAGGCCCTTGCCGGCGACTGGTTGCACACGGGCGACATGGCGCGCATGGACGAGCAGGGCTACCTGTACCTGGTGGACCGCGCCAAGGACATGATCATCACCGGCGGCTTCAACGTCTATTCGACCGAGGTCGAGGCCTGCCTAGCGCTGCACCCGGCGGTGGCGCAGTCGGCGGTGATCGGCATCCCCAACGCCAAGTGGGGCGAGGCGGTCCTGGCCGTGGTGGTGCCCAGGCCCGGCGCGGCCTGCCCCGAGCCGCAGGAGCTGATGGCCTTCGTGCAGCGGCACAAGGGGCCGGTGCTCGCGCCCAAGGCGGTGCAGTTTGCCGAGGCGCTGCCGCTCACGCCGCTGGGCAAGGTGGACAAGAAGACGCTGCGCGCGCAGTTCTGGCAGGGGCAGGAGCGCCTCGTCTGAGAACTACGCGATCTGATCAGCCGGCGTAGGGGTCGGCGAAGCCCAGCTCCCGCATGATTTCAGTCTCGTAGGCCTCCATCTCCTGCGCGTCCTGCTCGCCGGTCTCGTGGTCCCAGCCCTGGGCGTGCAGCGCGCCGTGCACGAGCAGGTGGGCGTAGTGCTCCTGTAGCGTCTTGCCCTGCTCGCGCGCCTCGCGCTCGACCACGGGAGCGCACAGCACGAGGTCGGCCAGCACCGTGGGCTCCTGCTGGTAGTCGAAGGTGAGCACGTTGGTGGCGTAGTCCTTGCGGCGGAACTCGCGGTTCAGGCGCCGGCCTTCCTCGCTGCCGACGATGCGCACGGTGATCTCGGCGTCAACGGCCAGCGCGTGGCGTATCCAGCGCGCCACCTTGTGGCGCGGCAGTGCCGCGCGGTGCGTGGAGGCGTCGCGCGCGAATTGCAGGGAGAGGGTGAGGTGGTTAAGAGCCATTTTTGCCTTTGACGCCCTTCAGGTAAGCGCTGAAAGCTATCGAATCAGGAGTCATTCGCCTGTGCCACGCCGGCTGCGCTGCGCGTCGTAGGCGTCCACGATGCGCGCCACCAGCGGGTGGCGCACCACGTCGGCGCTGGTGAAGCGCGTCACGGCGATGCCCTTGACGCGCTTCAGGACGCGCTCGGCGTCGATCAGGCCGCTCAGGGAGCCCTTGGGCAGGTCGATCTGGCTCACGTCGCCCGTGACCACGGCGCGCGCGCCGAAGCCTATGCGCGTGAGGAACATCTTCATCTGCTCGGGCGTGGTGTTCTGCGCCTCGTCCAGGATCACGAAGGCGTTGTTGAGCGTGCGCCCGCGCATGAAGGCCAGCGGCGCGATCTCCAGCGCGTTGCGCTCGAAGGCCTTCTGCACGCGGTCGAACCCCATCAGCTCGTACAGCGCGTCGTACAGCGGGCGCAGGTAGGGGTCCACCTTCTGCGTCAGGTCGCCGGGCAGGAAGCCCAGGCGCTCGCCGGCCTCCACGGCCGGGCGCGTGAGCACGATGCGCTGCACCGCGTTCCTCTCCAGCGCATCGACCGCGCAGGCCACGGCCAGGTAGGTCTTGCCGGTGCCGGCCGGGCCTATGCCGAAGGTGATGTCGTGCGTGGCGATGTTGTGCAGGTACAGGCTTTGGGTGGGCGTGCGCGCGCGCAGGTCGGCGCGGCGCGTGGTCAGCGGGGCGGGGCTGTCCTCCTCGTCCATCATGCTGGCGTCGCCGGCCAGCATGAGCTGCAGGTGGTCTTCCTTGATGGGGTGGTCCGCCATCTCGTAGAGTGCCTGCAAAAGCTCCATGGCCTGGGCGGCGCGGGCCTTGGGGCCGTCCACCTTGAACTGCTCGTGGCGGTGGGCGATCTTGACCTGCAGCGCCGCCTCGATGGTGCGCAGGTGCACGTCGGCGGGGCCGCACAGGTGGGACAGGCGCAGGTTGTTATGCGGTGTGAAGGTGTGGCGCAGTATCACGCTGATAATTCCGTGGGACGCCGCGTGCGACGCGGCAAAGGATTCGCATGATAGGCAAATTGACCGGCGCGCTGCTGGAAAAGAACCCCCCCGAGGTGCTGCTGGACTGCCATGGCGTGGGCTACGAGGTGCTGGTGCCCATGAGCACCTTCTACAACCTGCCCGCCGTGGGGCAGCCGGTGAGCCTGCTCACGCAGTTCATCGTGCGCGAGGACGCGCAGCTGCTCTATGGCTTCGCCACGCAGCAGGAGCGCCAGGCGTTCCGCGAGCTCATCAAGGTCAGCGGCGTGGGGCCGCGCACGGCGCTGTCCATCCTCTCGGGGCTGGGCGTGGCGGACCTGGCGCAGGCCGTGTCGTTGCAGGAGGCAGGCCGCCTGGTCAAGGTGCCGGGCATAGGCAAGAAGACCGCCGAGCGCCTGCTGCTGGAGCTCAAGGGCAAGCTGGGCGCGGACATGGGCGGCAGGCCGCACGCGGCCAGCGCGGACCAGGCCGACATTCTCCAGGCGCTGCTGGCGCTCGGCTATAACGACAAGGAAGCCGCGGCGGCGCTCAAGGGGCTGCCGGCCGACGTGGGCGTGAGCGAGGGGATCAAGCTGGCGCTGAAGTCGCTGGCCCGGTAGGGCTCCGGCCACGTTCTTGCACGAAGGAGTGAAAAACATGCGCATTTGCACAATCCGGTGGGCCGCGCTGCCCATGGCATTGGCCCTGGCCGCCTGCGGCGGCGGCAGCGGCAGTAGCGACAGCGGTGGCGGCGGCAGCGGCACCCCGGAGGCGCCCGCATGGAGCGAGCGCATCGAGCCCTACGACCCCGGCAAGTCAGCCGGCGTGGCCAAGGCTGCGGCGCAGACGTCCTCCGCGCTGGCCGACCCCGCGGACACGCGGGCCGTCATCCTCGGGCCGCTGCCCGAGTCCATTGCCAAGGCGGCCGCCGGCGCGCCCGCGGCGCCGGGCGTGCCGCGCCAGATCGGCCAGCCGCGCAGCGTGGCCGGCACGGCCAGCGTGGCGGCCACCGCCGCGCTGCTGCGCTGGAACCCCGGCCCGGACGGCGCGCAGGTGGCGGCCCTGCGCTTCGAGTCGCAAGGCGCGCGCGGCGTGCGCCTGGGCGTGCTGGTGCAGGCCCTGCCGCCGGGCGCCGTGCTGCGCTTCTACGGCGCGGCGCGGGACGAGGCCGTCGAGGTCGGCGCGCAGGAGCTGCGGGACGTGGCCGAGCGCAACGCCCGCGCCGGCGCTGCCGACGCGGTGGCGCGCACCTACTGGAGCCCCGACTTCGGCGGCCCGCAGACCACGCTGGAGGTGCAGATTCCCGCTGCCGCGTCGCCCGCCGCCGTGCAGCTGGCCGTGCCCGGGCTGTCGCACTTCACGGTCTCGCCCGCCGAGGCGGAGGGGGGCGTCACCGCCAAGGCGCTGGGCGATGCCGGCAGCTGCGAGATCGACGTGAGCTGCGACGCCGCCTACCTGGAGCAGAGCCGTTCGGTGGCGCGCATGACCTACGTGGACGAAACGGGCGCCAGCTTCTACTGCACGGGCACGCTGCTGAACGACGCGGCCTCGTCCGGCACGCCGTATTTCCTGGGCGCCAACCACTGCATCTCCACCCAGGCGGCGGCCTCCACGCTCGTCACCGACTGGCTGTTGCGCGCGGCCAGCTGCGGCGGCGGCGTCAATTCCGGCGCCTGGCGGCTCACGGGCGGCGCCACGCTGCTGTACGCGTCGGCCGCCACCGACACCTCGTTCATGCGGCTCAACAGGCAGGCGCCCGCGGGCATCGTCTATGCAGGCTCGTACTACGGCGGCGTCCCGGTCGGCACGGCGCTGGCCAGCGTGCACCATCCCGAGGGCGACCTGCAGAAGCTCAGCCTGGGCACGCTGCGGCGCTATGGCAACTGCAGCGGCGGCAGCTGCGGCGCCAGCGATTCCGGCAGCGGCGGCTTCCTGGTGCTGGACTGGCAGCAGGGCAGCACGGAGCGCGGCAGCAGCGGCGCGGCGGCGTTCATCACCATCGGTGAGCAGCGCTACGTGACCGGCCAGCTCTACGGCGGCACGGCCAGCTGCACGGCGCCCACCGGCGTGGACTACTTCGGGCGCTTCGACCTGAGCTACCGGGCGGCGCTGTACAAATGGCTGAAGCCGGGGGGGTAGCCCGCCGCGGCGCTCACCCCACCAGCACCAGCCCCGGCGGCAGGCTGTCGCCCAGGCTGCGCCGCTGGTCCTCGGCGTCCATGTCCGTCACCTGCTCGACCATGGCAATCCAGCGCGCGGGGGCGTGCGTGGCGCGCATCCTGTCCAGCACCAGCGCGCGCCGGGCGTCGGACAGGTCGCGCGCGCGGTCGCCCGTCATGCGCGCGATCTGCACGGCGGCGAACAGCGCGTGCTCGTTGCGGCGCCAGTCCTGCGCCAGCGCGGCGTCGAGGAATTCCTGCGCCGCCTCGGGCGGCATGACCTTGTGGGCGTTGGCGGCCAGCGGCACGCGCGCCGCCAGGCGGCCTATGGCCCACCAGGTCTGCGGGGGCTCGCCGGGGCGCTTCAGGCGCGCCAGCATCCACTGGCCCATCTCCTGGCGGTACTGCCAGGGCACGGCCTCCATGGCGGCGAACAGGCGCAGCATGTCGTCGTAGCTGCCCCAGGCGGCCTTGCCCTGGCCGCGCTGCACGGTTTTCTGCATGCAGCCGGCCACGGATTCGAGCAGCTGCATCTGCTGCTCTTCACCCAGGCCCGCGGCCACGCGGCGCCAGAAGACCCACCACTCGGTCCAGTTGGCGGCCTCGCCGGCGTGGCCCAGGCCCTGGGCGTGCAGCTGCCAGACCTGCCCGATGCGCCAGCCGTCGAGCTCGGCGCCCACGCCGGGGCGCAGGCACCAGCCCGCCAGGTTGAACCAGGCGCGCTCGTGCTCGGCCGTGCGCCGGCGGCGCCTGGCGCGCTCCAGCAGCGCGTCGAACAGCGCACGCAGCAGGGGCAGGCCCCAGGATTCGCGCGCGCCCAGGGTCTTTTCCAGCGCCGCGCGCAGCTGGCGCACCTCTTTGGGCGCCACCTGCTGCGCCTGGTTGCCGAAGATGCGCTCGATGAGGGCGATGGCCTGCGCTGTCTGGCCTTTGGGTTCGCTCTCTTCCTCTCCTTCCGGGCGAGGGCCCGCGGCCGCGCCGCGCACGGCGAAGGGCAGCAGCCACGAACGGGCCGCGTCCTGGGCGTCGATGCAGCGCAGCTCCAGCACGCCCACCTCGCTCATGCAGGCCTGCAGCTGCACCTCGGCCCTGGCCGTGGCGCGGCCCTCGGGCGCGGGCAGCACGGTGGACAGCGGCGGCAGCTCCACCCAGCCCTCGCCCTGCAGGGAGGCGATCTGCCCGGCCTGCGCCTGCCCCTGGCTGCGCGCTACCAGGGCGAAGCGCACGGGCTGGCCCAGCTGCAGCGCGAAGCGCCGCCCGGCCAGCGTCAGGCGCGTGCCTTCCTCGGTGCCGCGCGGCAGCAGGCAGACGCCCTGGGGCGCGGCACCGGCCTTGCCCGGCAGCACCAGCCAGTAGCTGCGCGCCGCGCCGCCGCCTATGCGCGGTACTATGGTTTTGGGAGTTGTTGACGTTTGTCCGGCATGCCCTCGAGGCTGATTTGACTGGTATTGCGCCAGACCATGGGCTGCGGCGCCGCGCGCCACGGCCCAGTCCGGATGCGGGTTGTGCAGCACGCGCACGGGGCTGCCGCGCCATTCGCCGAGCAATTGCGTGAGCCGCTCGGCCAGCGCATGCGCGTGGAACACGCCGCCGTTGAGCAGCACCGTGTCCGGCAGCTCGCCGCCCGCATGCCGGGCCAGGAACTGCGCCAGATGGCGCGAGATGGCGGCGTCGGCCGGGTAGGGCAGGCCCAGGCCGCGCAGCGCGCCCTGGCGCCGGGCGGGCGCGTCGGTGAGCCGCGCGGGCGGCAGGAAGCCATCCACCACGCATTGCAGCACCTGCGCGCGCGTGAGCGTGGCCGAGCGCGCCTGCGCCAGCAGCTTCGATCCGCCGCCCAGCAGCGTGACGGTGGCGGACTCGGGCGCCGCCGCGGCCAGCAGCTGCTCCTTGGCCTGGCGGCAGCGCTGCACCAGCTGGGCGAAGCGCGCGGCGGGCAGGCGCTCGCCCGCGCCGGTGCTGAACTGCGGCTCCAGCTGGTGGGCCAGGGCCAGGTCCATGTTGTCGCCGCCCAGCATCAGGTGCTCGCCCACGGCCGTGCGCGTGAGCGTGGGCAGGCCGCCCGGCGAGGGCTCCACGCGGATCAGCGTCAGGTCGGTCGTGCCGCCGCCCACGTCTACCACCAGCACCAGGCGGCTGCTGGCCAGCCGCGCGGCCAGCGCGTCGCCCTGCAGCACCAGCCAGTCGTGGAACGCCGCCTTGGGCTCTTCGAGCAGTTGCACGGCGGGCAGGCCCGCGAGCCGCGCGGCCTCCAGCGTCAGCGTGCGTGCGCCTTCGTCGAACGATGCGGGCACGGTGAGCACCACGGCCTGCCGGTGCAGCGGCGCGTCGGGCTGAAACGCATCCCACGCGGCCTTCACGTGCGCGAGGTACGAGGCGGACGCGGCGAGCGGCGAGACCTTGTCCACGCCCTCGGGCGCGCCCCAGGGCAGGATGGGCGCGGTGCGGTCCACGCCGGGGTGCGACAGCCAGCTCTTGCTGCTTCCCACCAGCCGCGCCGGCACGGCCGCGCCCAGCTCGCGCGCCCAGCGGCCGATGGTGGCGGGCGCTTCTTCCGTTGCATCCAGCGGTGGCCAGGGTGCGCGCCAGGCATCGCCCAGCTCCCCGGGCGCGGCCTGGTAGCGCACCGAGGGCAGCAGCGGCTGCGCCTGCACCTCGGCGGCCGAGACGCGCTGGGGAATGGCCAGCAGCGCGATGTCGGCCGCGCTGCCATCGAGCGGCACATGGGCCACCACGGTGTGGCTGGTGCCCAGGTCTATGCCGACCGCGTGGCGCGCGTGGCTGCCGGTGGCGGCGGTCATGCGGCCGGGGTGTCGGCCCGCACGTCGAATTCCACCTTCCAGCGCTCGCTGCCCCCGACCGGCACGGCATCGAGCTCCAGCGTGCCGATGCCGGTCACGCGTGCGTGCAGGGTGACGGGGACGACCTCGCCCGGCGTGCGGCCCTCGGCGGGCAGGTGGGCTTCGATCTCCTGCAGCTCCACCAGCTCCTCGGGGCCCCAGAAGTCCAGCAGCGTGCCCACGGTGTCATTGCGCCGCACGCTGGAGCCGAAGAAGCGCAGGCGCACGGGCTCGCCCACGACCAGGCCGAATTCCTGGGCATCGAGCGCCACCTCCGAGCCCTCCTCCATGCCGAACGGCGCCAGGCACAAGGCCGAGATCGGCGGCTCCATGCCGGGGACGGCCGGCATGTTGGATTCCACGCCCACGTAATAGCTCTGCGCCGTGCCGCCGCGTATGCGCACGCCGCGGCCCGAGGCCGCCACGTGGCCGTAGTAGGCGGCGCCGCGCGCCACGGCCAGGTCGAGGTTGGCGCCCGCCAGCAGGCGGGCGGGCGGCGCGCCCTCGGCGGCAAGCCAGCCGTTGACAACTTCCAGGATGCGCTGCTCGATCTGCGGGGCCTTGAGCACGCCGCCGTTGAACAGGATGGCCGTGGGGTGCAGGAAGGACGCGCCTTGCGCCTGTGTGCCCTGCAGGCCCTCGATCTGCCCCGTGGCGCCGGTCTGGCGCGACAGGAAGGCCGCCAGGTGGCGCGTGACGGCCGCGTCCTGCGCGTAGGGCAGGCCCAGCTGCGTGAGCGCGGCGCGCGCGCGGGTCTGCGGCCTGTCGGCCACGGACACGCGCGGGAAGAAACCCTCGACCAGCAGTTGCAGCACCTCGGCGCGCGTGACCTCGGTGCGCAGGCTGCCACCGACGAGCTTGCTGCCGCGGCTGGGCACGACGACGGGCACGGACTGCAGGCTCTCGTCCTGCAGCAGCTGCTCCTTGGCCGCGCGGCAGCCGTGCGCCAGGGCGCGGGTCTGCCAGGCGTCGAGCTGCCTGCCCTCTTGCGCCAGCTTGCGCGCCACGCCGTAGGCCAGGGCCAGGTCCATGTTGTCGCCGCCCAGCAGGATGTGCTCGCCCACGGCCACGCGCTGCAGCTCCAGGTTGCCGCCGCGCTCCAGCACGGCGATCAGCGACAGGTCGGTCGTGCCCCCGCCCACGTCCACGACGAGGATCACGTCGCCGTGCGCCACCTGCTTGCGCCAGGCGCCGGCGCTCGCCTGTATCCAGCTGTAGAGCGCGGCCTGGGGCTCTTCGAGCAGCGTGAGCCTCTGGAAGCCGGCGGCCTTGCAGGCCTCGGCCGTGAGCTCGCGCGCGGCCGGGTCGAACGAGGCGGGGATGGTGACGGTGACGTCCTGCGCGTCGAATGGCGCATCCGGGTGGGCTTCGGTCCAGGCGCGGCGCAGGTGCTGCAGGTAGCGCGTGCTGGCCGCCAGGGGCGAGACGCGCTGCACCTCGGGCGGCGCGTCGGCGGGCAGCAGCGGCGCGCGCCGGTCCACGCCGGGGTGGCACAGCCAGCTCTTGGCGCTGCTGACCAGGCGTATCGGCGTGGCCGCGCCGCGCGTGCGCGCGCATTCGCCCACCACGCCGTCCTGGCTGGCGCCCCAGGGCAGGGCCAGGTCGGCGGGGCTGAATTCGCTCTCGTGCGGCAGGTACAGGAACGAGGGCAGCAGCGCGCGCGCCTCCACGCTGGCCGGCGCCGTGAGCTGGGGAATGGCCAGCACGCCCTGCGCCACGCGCTCGCCGTCGCTCGCGGCCTTGTCCACCCAGGACAGGGCGCAGTGCGTGGTGCCCAGGTCGATTCCCAGGCTGAATCGGGCGCTGGCGCTTGCTCCGCCTGCGCTGGCAGCTATGGTTTCGGTAGTCACAGCTCGACCTCGGCCTGGGCGATGATGGCGGCGGCCTGCGTGTCGGTGAGCTGCGGCAGGCGCACGGCGGCGGCGCGCCAGCCGCGGTGCGCGAGCGTGCCGGTGAACGGCGGCTGGCCGACCACGTTGCCGCTCACGCGCACGGCGCTGGCGTCGAAGCCCGGCGGCAGGGTGACGCGGCTGCCCTCGGCCTCGGGGCGCACGGGCTCCAGCGTCACGTGCTCGCGCAGCACCTTGCGGCAGCCCTCGTGCACCACGCGCGCGGCGGCGCCGATCTCGGCGTCCTGGTAGCCGGCCACGTCCTCCTGCACGAAGTCCACGAAGCGCGCCTCGCGCTGCAGCAGGCCCAGCAGCTGCAGCGCGGCCGTGGCGGCGGGCACTTCCACGCGCTTCTCGACTACCTTTTCCACGGGCACTTCCACGCGGACTTCGACGATCTTCTCGACGGGCACTTCCACGCGCACCTCGCGCGGCGGGGCGTCGGCGGCCAGCGGCTCGCCGCCGCGCAGGCGGGCCACGCGCGCGGCCAGGCGCGCGTCGCCCACGAGGGCGAAGGCCATGGCGATGCGGTTGAAGAAAGAGGGGGGTGTCTGTTCGGTCATGGGGCGTGCGGGGCCGTGCGAAGGCACTGCGGCACGGCCCGGAAGGAAAGGGTGCCGATGTTACCGAATGGCCATGGCCCGCGGCGGCGGTTGGGGGACAATCGCCCCCGCATGACCATCCACACCGACGATTTTTCCCCCGCACCCGCCCCGGCCCCGGCACGCGAGCGCATGGTGTCGGCGGCGCCGGCCTCGCCGCAGGAGGAGGCGCTGGAGCGCGCCCTGCGCCCCAAGCTGCTGCAGGAATACGTGGGCCAGGCGAAGGCGCGCGAGCAGCTGGAGATCTTCATCGGCGCGGCGCGCAAGCGCTCCGAGGCGCTGGACCACGTGCTGCTGTTCGGCCCGCCCGGCCTGGGCAAGACCACGCTCAGCCACATCATCGCCGCCGAGCTCGGCGTGAACCTGCGCCAGACCAGTGGCCCGGTGCTGGAAAAGCCCAAGGACCTGGCGGCGCTGCTCACCAACCTGGAGCGCAACGACGTCCTGTTCATCGACGAGATCCACCGCCTCTCGCCGGTGGTCGAGGAAATCCTCTACCCGGCGCTGGAGGACTACCAGATCGACATCATGATCGGCGAGGGCCCGGCGGCGCGCAGCATCAAGCTGGACCTGCAGCCCTTCACCCTGGTGGGCGCCACCACGCGCGCGGGCATGCTCACCAACCCGCTGCGCGACCGCTTCGGCATCGTCGCGCGCCTGGAGTTCTACACGCCCGAGGAACTGGCGCTGATCGTCATGCGCTCGGCCAGCCTGCTGGGCACGCCCATCGACGACGCCGGCGGCGCCGAAATAGCGCGCCGCTCGCGCGGCACGCCGCGCATCGCCAACCGCCTGCTGCGCCGCGTGCGCGACTACGCCGACGTGAAGGGCACGGGCCGCATCACGCTCGACATGGCGAACCGCGCGCTCACGCTGCTCGACGTGGACCCGCAGGGCTTCGACGTGATGGACAGGAAGCTCCTGGAGGCCGTGGTGCACCGCTTCGACGGCGGCCCCGTGGGGCTGGACAACATTGCCGCCAGCATCGGCGAGGAGAGCGGCACCATCGAGGACGTGATCGAGCCCTACCTCATCCAGCAGGGCTACCTGCAGCGCACGCCGCGCGGGCGCGTGGCCACGCTGGCCGCCTACCGCCACCTGGGCGTGGCGCCGCCGCGCGCGGCCGGGGGGCTGTTTTCCGAATAGCCGAATGGGTTAGGAAGTCGGCTCGGTGCCGGAGTTCCAGTAGGCCTGCAGCACGCCGGGCAGCTCCTCGATGCGCTGCACCACCCCGTCCAGCTCCCCGGCGTTCACCGAGGTGGCGTACAGCACGGCCTCGATCTCCGTGTCGGTGCTGCCGAACGGGTGCTTCTGCACCGCGCGCACCGGGTACTGCGCGGCCTCCAGCAGCTCCAGCAGCCTTTCGTGCACGTCCGCCTGGTCGGCCTGGCGGCACATGGCGTAGACGTGGTAGGTGGCCTCGGCCGCGGCCTCGCTCACCGGGCGGCGGTTGATGTGGTTCACCACCGGGCGCAGCAGCGTGTTGCTGGCGAGCACGAAGAAGGTGGCCAGCGCCGCCTCCACGACCAGGCTGGCGCCCGCGCACGCGCCCACGGCGGCCGAGCCCCACAGCGTGGCCGCCGTGTTCAGCCCGGTGACGTTGATGCCCTCCTTCATGATCGCGCCAGCGCCCAGGAAGCCCACGCCCGACACCACGTAGGCCACCACGCGCGTGGCGCCGCCGGCGCCGTCCAGCCGCATCGCCAGGTCCACGAACACCGCCGCGCCCACGGCCACCAGCGCGTTCGTGCGCAGCCCGGCCGTGCGCTGGCGTATCTGCCGCTCGAGCCCGATCACGCTGCCGAAGACGAAGGCGAAGAACAGGCTGACCAGGGTGTTCAGGGTGGCCGCCAGGTTGATGTTGTGTAGTGCCTGCATGGTTGGTGTCGTTGTTTTTGGGGTGGATGGAAAGCATGGCACGGCCTCGTGACCGTTACGCCCGGCGCAGCAGGGCGCGCCAGCCGCGCGGGCGCCGCGCCTGCGCGGTGGGCCACCGGCGCCGTGCCGATGGCGGCAGGTGGGCGCAGACGGAGGCGCGCGGCGCGTCCGCCAGCAGGCACAGCGCCTCCACCATCTGGCGCGCCTCCAGCGTGGCCAGCGCCTGCGCGAAGGCCTGCGGGCCGGCCTGGTCCACCAGGTGGTTCAGCAGGTGCGGGCGCCGCTGGCCCAGCGCCGCGAGCAGGGCGCGCTCCAGCGCGCAGGCGGCCGTGGCGGGGGCGATGGCGTGGGTCAGGCCGGTGGCGGCCGGGGCGCGCAGCGCGCGCAGGCGGATCAGGTGCAGCATGCGGGGCTCCTTTCGGGCTGGCCGAAGGAGCCGGGCAGGCCGTCAGCGGCGCGCGGTTCCTTCGGCGGGGAGTGTGGGGGGAACGGGGTCCATGGCGGGGCTCCGGATCAGCGTGGCTTGCAGTGCGCCGGGGCCGCCTGGGTGCTGAGGAAGCTGCGGATGCGGTGCGTGGGCCAGACGGTGCGCGCGTCCAGGTCCAGCGCCTGCTCCAGCGCGGGCAGGGCGGCGGGCGGCTGGGCGGTGCAGGGCGCGGACATGCGCGGCGGCAGCCGGCGCGGGGCATGGTGACGGAAAGCGGTCATGGCGGTCTCCTGTGCGGGCACGGGAAAGAGCCAGTACGTGTCGAACACCCACGCCGGCGGGGCGCGAGATCTCAGTGAAGGTGCGGGAACGCCACCCTGCCCAACGGTGGGGCGGACGGTGGAGAAGCGGAAAACTGCAACGGGTTCGGGCTGCCGGCTGGGGCTCCCGTTGCGGGAGTCGGGTCAGTCGGCCAGCGGCGATGCCGTTGCGGCGCGCCTTGCATCACTGGTTGAACTGGCACTGTCCACGTGGGGGACTCCAAAATTTGCGAAGCGCGCATTATCCCTTGCGCGGGTCCACCGGGTCAAGGTTGCGGGTGCTGCGCGGCATGCCTGCGGCGATTCAGGTCAGCGCGCCGCGCGCATCCACCCCGATGACGCGCTCCACCACGCCATGTTCCAGCCCGCCGCGCACGCCCAGCAGGCGGTCGTGCAGGTTCACCGTGGGGTCGCAGTGGCCGGGGATGAGCCACAGCGTCTGGCCCAGCGCGGGCAGCCGGGCCTGGGGGCCGGCGGCGTGCAGGATGCCGTGCTCGTCGCCGCCGTTGGCGTAGTGCAGTGCGTGCGCGGGCGCCAGGCCGTGCACCAGCGGCAGGCCGCTGTCGATGGCGTGGCTCTTGTGCCCCGCGTCGCACACGGCGTGGGTCGGGTGCGTGGAGATCACCTGGGTCTTGATGAACAGCGCGTGCTCGAAGGCGGGCTGGGTGGTGTCGGGCTCGTTGGCGGCGTAGTCCGCGTCCATGAACAGGAACGACCCGGCCTGCAGCTCGTCGTACACGCCGCTCGTGGCCTCGTGCGCCAGCGTGCCGGTGCCTGCGCCCGTGACCAGCGGCACGGGCAGGCCCGCGGCCTCGATGAGCGCGCGTGTGCCGGCCGCGGCGTGCACGGCATGGGCGATGGCGGCACGCCGCTCGGCGGTGGCGCGCAGGTGCTGGGCGCCGCCCTGGTAGGCGTGCAGGCCCGCGAAGCGCAGGCGTGGCCGTGCGGCCACGGCCCGGGCCAGCGCGACGGCCTCGGGGCCGGGCGGCACGCCGCAGCGGCCCTGGCCCACGTCAATCTCCACGAGGACGTCGATGCCCGCGTCGCTGCCGGCCGCGTCCATGGCCCCGGCCAGGCGGGCGATACCCTCCGGGCTGTCCACGGCAATGGCCAGGCGCCCGCCGTCCGCGGCCAGCCGGGCGGCCAGGCGCGCCACGCGCAGCAGCTTCGCGGGGGCGATGACCTCGTTGCTGATGAACAGGTCGCGCACGCCGCCGGCGGCCAGGGCTTCGGCCTCTGAGGTTTTCTGCACGCAGTGTCCGCAGGCGCCGGCCTGCTCCAGCAGCAGGGCGATCGCGGCGCTCTTGTGCATCTTGGCGTGTGGGCGCCAGCGCACCTGGTTCTGGCGCGCGAATGCGGCCATGCGCTGGATGTTGCGCTCCATGGCGTCCAGGTCGATGACGGCGGCGGGCGTGTCGATCTGGTCTGCGCGCAGGCCGATGGCGGCGTGCTCAGGAGTGGATTTCATCGCGGCTGCTGTCCTCCAGGTGCTGCGTGTCCGCCCAGCCCACCAGTGCCAGGCCGTGGTCCCCGGTCCACAGCAGCCGGTTGATGGCGGCGTTGGTCAGCTGCCAGGTGCGCGGCGCCTGCAGGTCCAGGTGCGTGGCCAGCCGGTACAGCACGTCCATCACGCCGCCGTGCGCTACCAGCACGATTTGCTGGCCGCTGTGGCGCGCGGCGATCTGGTGGACGGTGCAGGCGATGCGCTCGCGCAGCATGGTCAGCGATTCGCCGCCGCCATCGGGCGCGAAGTCGGGGTCGCGCTTGCGCCAGCGCAGGGCCTGCTCGGGGACTTCCCTTTCGATCTGCTCGAAGGTACGGCCCTGGAAGCTGCCGAAGCTGCGCTCGCGCAGTCCGCGCTCGGGATTCAGGGGGGCGCCCGTGGCCTGGGCCACGGCCTGGGCGGTGGCCCAGGCGCGCAGCAGGTCGCTGCTATAGATGGCGGCCACGGGCTCGTCGGCCAGCGCCTGGCCCACCTGGCGCGCCTGCCACAGGCCGGTGTCGTTGAGCGGGATGTCCAGGTGGCCCTGGATGCGTGTGTCCACGTTCCAGGCGGTTTCTCCGTGGCGTATGGCGATGATGCGTGTGGCCTGGTTCATGGGTATGTCAGGGTTGCGGCGTGAGTTCGGTTCGCAGCTTGCGCGGCCCCTGGGGCGGGCGGGGGAAGTCGGTGAGCGCCTGGTCGAACAGCACGCCGTAGATGGCGGGGTCGCTGGTCCATACGTCCTCGTACACGGCCGAGGTTTCGTACACCACCTGCTGGCTGGCGGCGTCGCGCAGCACCAGGCTGACCCTGCGGTGGTACAGCGTGGGCGGGCTGTCCATCATCCAGTTCATGCCCCAGCCCCAGCGACCGCCGTAGCCCCAGCCCCAACCCCAGCGGCCGTAGAACGGGTCCGGCCCGTAGTTGGACCAGTAGCGCGGCGTGGCGTAGCCGCCTTCGGCGCCCAGCTGCGCGATCAGGCGCGGGTTGGCGTCGTCGCGCCGCAGGCCCACGCGCGCCAGCGCCGCCTCGGCCTGCGCCTGGATGGGCGCGAAGGTCGCTTCATGGGCCTGCTGCGAGGGCAGGCGCTCTATGCGGTAGGTGGGCGGGCTGGGCAGCGTGGTCAGGGTGGAGAAGCTGCTGACGTCGCTCTCCACCAGGCGCGGGCCCGCGCAGCCCGCCAGCAGCCCGATGGCGGCGCACAGGACGAGGGTGCAGAGGTGGCGCATGTATGTCATGGTGGTATCTCTCCTTGGGGGAGGCTGGCCCCCCATGCGCCCTGATGGTACTGCGGGGCCCATGCGTTCAAGGCCCGGCGTGAACGCCTGCAGGCCCCTCGACGCCCAACATTTACCGGCGTTTACCGGCGCCAGGGCCTTCGTCACGGCGCGACACCTCGAAAGGCACGTTCTCAGCCGATCTGCACCACCTGCATGCCCGGCAGGCCGGGCGCGGCCGGGAACTCCTCGTGGTCGAACGCGGTGTCGCCATCGGGGTCGGCGATGCCGGTGGCCTTGGCGTTCCTGAAGTCGTGCAGCTTCGGGTCCATCAGGTGCGTGGTGACGACGTGGCCCATGGCGCGCAGCATGCTCTCGATGCGGCCGGGGAATTTCTTGTCCCACTCGCGCAGCATCTCGCCCACCACCACGCGCTGCAGGCCTTCCTGGCTGCCGCACAGGTTGCAGGGGATGATGGGGAACTGCTGGTACTGCGCCCAGCGCGCCGTGTCCTTCTCGGGCACGTAGCACAGGGGGCGGATCACCACGTGCCGGCCGTCGTCGCTCACGAGCTTCGGGGGCATGCCCTTCATGCGCCCGCCGTAGAACATGTTGAGCATGAGCGTGGCGACGATGTCGTCGCGGTGGTGGCCCAGGGCCAGCTTGGTGCACCCGAGTTCGTCGGCCACCTTGTAGAGGATGGCGCGGCGCAGGCGCGAGCACAGGCTGCAGGTGGTCTTGCCTTCGGGCACCACGCGCTTGACGACACTGTAGGTGTCCTGGTTCTCGATGTGGTACTCCACGCCAATGCTCTTGAAGTAGTCGGGCAGCACGTGCTCGGGAAAGCCGGGCTGCTTCTGGTCCAGGTTGACGGCCACGATGTCGAACTTGACCGGCGCGCGCTTCTGCAGGCGGCGCAGGATGTCCAGCAGCGTGTAGCTGTCCTTGCCGCCGGACATGCAGACCATGATGCGGTCGCCTTCCTCGATCATGTTGAAGTCCAGGATGGCGCGGCCGACCTCGCGGCACAGGCGCTTTTCCAGCTTGATCTGCTCGCGCTCGATCTTGCGGTTGTCGGTTGCGGGTTCTTCGCCGATCCAGTCGGCTGCATTCAGGGTTGCGTTCATGGGGTTACCACTGTCCGGTTTCGACGCGAATGGCGACTTCGCAGTCATCAAAAATTTCCAGCTTGGCGATCTTCACGCGCACGCCCAGCACGCCGGGCAGATGCATGAGCCGCTGGGCCAGCTTGCCGATCAGGCTCTCGAGCAGGTTCACGTGCTCGGCCGTGCACTCGTCGATGATGATCTGGCGCACCTTGCGGTAGTCCAGCACATGGCGGATGTCGTCGTCGCGCGGCGCCAGAGGCTGGGGGCCCAGGTTGAGCTCGGCATCCACCTGGATCGGCTGGGGGGCGGTCTTTTCGTGGTCGAGGATGCCCAGGTTGGCGTGAAAGCGCAGGCCGGTGAGCGTAAGCGCCTGCCGGCCTTCGCCTGGGCGCGAATGATAGAAAAATTCGGTCACGGTTTCACCAGGGCTTGATGCATACCCGCTCCACCCCTATGGATGCGCTGTCGGGATAAATGTCGGGCTTGCGCGTGGCCACGCGCACGGCGTGCACGCCAGGGCTCTGCAGCAGGGCCGCGGCAATGGCGTCGCACAGGGATTCCTGCAGTTCGTGGTGCTGGCTGCCGACCTCGCGGGCGATGACGTCGCGGATGAAGTCGTAGTCCAGCGTCTCGGAGATGTGGTCCCTGGCCGCGGGCGCGTGGTCGAGCTTGACGCACAGGTCCACGTCGAACCACATGCGCTGTGCGGCCAGCCGCTCGTGCGCGTGCACGCCTATGCGCACGGCCGCCTCGTGGCGGCGCAGGCTCAACGCGCGGCACCCGGTGGCCAGGCGCGCGTCGATGGCGCCGAAGGCAAGCAGTATGGAGTTCATGGGCGCGGATTTTCCGTTATGGCAAACATCACGTCCCGCTCCAGGGGCACCAGGTGCTGCCCGTTGTCGGCCTGCAGCGTGCAGCCGTTCAGGCTGGCGTTGCCCGCGATGAACACGGCGCAGCGCGCCACGTCGGCCGGCTCTATGCGCTTGCGCAGCAGGTTGACCTGGGCTGCGCGGTCGAAGTTGTCCTGCGTCTGCGGGCCGCTCAGGTAGATCAGCCCTGGCGACAGGCCGCACACGCGCACGTGGGGCGCCAGGGCCTGGGCTTGCAGGGCCACGCTGCGCTCCAGCGCCAGCTTGCTCACGGTGTAGGAGAAGTAGTCGGGGTTGAGGTTGTGCACCTTCTGGTCGAGCACGTGGACCACGCTGTACCCGCCCGTCGCGGGCCGGCCCTGCGCGCGCAGCCAGGCGGAGAGCGCGTTGCCCAGCAGCAGGGGCGTCGCCGTGTTGGTCAGGAAATGCCGCACCAGGCCCTGGGCGCTGGCCGTGCGCGCGTCGTCGGCCTCGAAGATCGAGGCGTTGTTGACGATGCAGCGCGGCGCCTGGCCCGTGAGCGCCACGCACTGGTCGAGCAGCTGCGTGCCGGCCTGGGGCTGGGCCAGGTCGGCCTGTACCAGCAGGCAGGCGCGCCCCAGCGCCTGCACGGCGGCCTGCGTGTCCTGGGCGCCGGCCTGCGATGCACGGTAGTGGCACAGCACGTTCCAGCCCGCCGCGGCGAAGGCCAGGCAGATCTCGCGGCCCAGGCGGTGGGCCGCGCCGGTGACCAGCACCCAGTCGTCCTGCTGCACGCTCTCGCTCATGCACTTGCTCCTTGAAGATAGCGGCCACAAATACAATCGCCCGGATGCCACGCGCCCGGACAGATGGGGCCAGGGACCGGAGAACCAGGGGAATCGCTCATGAGACTCAGGGGTGACGCGTGCGCGGAATCGCCAATTATGACCACCCCCACCGACGCGCTTTTCCAGCACATTCGACAGGACCTGGCCGCTGCCGGCGGCTGGATCGGCTTCGACCGCTTCATGCAGCTGGCGCTCTACACCCCCGGCCTGGGCTACTACGCGGGCGGGCTGCGCAAGCTCGGCAGCATGCCCGAGGACGGTAGCGACTTCGTCACCGCGCCCGAGCTCTCGCCCGTGTTTGGCAAGGTGCTGGCCGCCCAGGTGCGTGAGGCGCTCGACGCCACGGGGACCGACGAGGTCTGGGAGTTCGGCGCCGGCAGCGGCGCGCTGGCCGGGCAACTGCTCGAAGCCCTGGGCGAGCGCGTGCGGCGCTACACCATCGTGGACCTGTCGGGCAGCCTGCGCGCGCGCCAGCAGGAGCGCCTGGCCGCGCATGCCGGCCGCGTGCACTGGGCCGAGCGCCTGCCCGCGGCCATCGAAGGCGTGGTCGTGGGCAACGAGCTGCTCGACGCCATGCCGGTGCAGCTGCTGCATCGCGTGCAGGGCGCCTGGCACGAGCGCGGCGTGGCGCTGGATGCCGGGGGTGCTCTTGCCTGGAGCGACCGGCCCACCGCGCTGCGTCCGCCCGTGGAGATCGAGGGCGGCCACGACTACCTGACCGAGATCCACCCCCAGGGCGAGGCCTTCATGCGCACGCTGGGCGAGCGGCTCGCGCGTGGTGCGGCCCTCCTCATCGATTACGGCTTCGGCGAGGACGAGTACTACCACCCCCAGCGCCACATGGGCACGGTAATGTGCCACCGCGCCCACCGCGCGGACGACGACCCGCTGGCCGACGTGGGCGAGAAGGACATCACCGCCCACGTGAACTTCACCGCCATGGCCCTGGCGGCGCAGGACGCGGGCCTCAACGTGCTGGGCTACACGAGCCAGGCGCGCTTTCTGCTGAACTGCGGTTTGCTGCAGGAAATGGAGCGCCTCACGCTTGCCCAGCGAGCCTTGGCGGCTAAATTGATGCTGGAGCACGAGATGGGCGAGCTGTTCAAGGTGCTGGCCGTGGGGCCGGGCGAGCCGTGGACGCCTGTGGGCTTCGCGCAGGGCGACCGCACGCATCGGCTCTGATTTCCCATCCAGAAAGGCCTGACCCCATGTCCCTGAAGATCGACCGCTTCGACCACATCGTCCTCAACGTCGCGGACGTGCAGGCCAGCGCCGACTGGTACGCGCGCGTGCTGGGCATGGAGCGCGAGGAATTCGCCTCGCGCACCGGCCCGCGCGTGGCGATGAAGTTCGGCCGCCAGAAGATCAACCTGCGGCCCGTGGGCGAGGACGCCGTGGCCTGGTTCACGGGCGTCAACCCCACGCCCGGCAGCGACGACCTGTGCTTCGTCACCGAACAGACGGCGGACGAGGTGCTCGCGCATTTCGCGGCCGTGGGCGTGGTGCCCGAGGTGGGGCCGGTGGAGCGCACCGGCGCGCTCGGCCCCATGACCTCGGTCTACTGCCGCGACCCGGACGGCAACCTGATCGAGGTCGCCAGCTACGGCGGCTGACGCATGCTGCGCTGGGTCATCGCCGTCTTCCTCGCCCTGGTGCTGATCAACGGGCTCACGCCCTGGCTCAAGCGCCTGGGGCTGGGGCGGCTGCCGGGGGATTTCCAGTTCCGGCTGTTCGGGCGCGACTGGTTCATTCCGCTGACCAGCACGCTGCTGCTGAGCTTCCTGCTGAGCATGCTGGTGAAGTGGTTGTGAGTGTTTTGGGGCTCCAGCGCTTGCCTATCAAGCGCTGATAGCTATCAATTCTGAAAAGCCCTTGCCCTACACGGGGCGCGCTGCGCATGCGCCATGATGGGGCGCCATGTCGCAGCCATCCCTTCCCCTGCAGTCGCCGCCCATGCTGGCCGGCGTGGACCTCGGCGGCACCAAGGTGGCCGTGTGCCTGGCCATGCCGTCCGGCGCCGGCGAGCCGCCCGCGCTGCTCGCGCGCCTGAGCGAGCCCACCGTCAAGACCGGCGAGGCCGATGCGCTCGCGCGGCAGGTGCTGCGCCTGCTGGACGCGGCCTGCGCCGCGCAGGGCCTGACGCGCGGCGACGTGGCGGCCGTGGGCGTCGCATCGTGCGGGCCGTTCGTGCGCCGCGCGGGCCGGGTGGAGGTGAGCAACCCCAACATCTGCGGCGGCCTCGCGGGCGCGCCGCGGGGCCTGGGCAATGGCTGGACTTGCGTGCCGCTGGAGGCGCCGCTGGCGCGGGCGATGGGCGAGGGGCGCGTGCAGGTGGCCAACGACGCGGTGGCCGCGCTGGCCGCCGAGCGCCGCTGGGGTGCGCTGCGCGGCGTGGATGACTGCGCCTACGTGACCTGGAGCACCGGCATCGGCGTGGGCCTGTGCGTGGACGGGCGCGTACTGCGCGGCAAGAACGGCAACGCGGGGCATGCGGGCCATTCCTTCGTCGGCGATGTGGCGGGCGAGCCCCCGCTGTGCGGCTGCGGCAACCGGGGCGATGTGGAGTCGCTCGTCGCGGGCAATGCCCTGCCGCGCCGGCTGGGGCTGCAGGCGCAGGCCCTGCTGGACGCCGCCGCGCGCGGCGACGCGGCGGCGCTCGCGCAGGTGCGCGGGCTGTGCGCGCTCATGGGGCGGCTGTTCTACAACCTGGTGGCCACGCTGGACCTGCGGCGCATCAGCATCGGCGGCGCGGTGTTCCTGCACCACGAGGCGCTGCTGCTGCCGCTGTTGCGCGCGGAGCTGGTGCGCCACTTCGCGGTGCTGACCGATGGGGTGGAACTGGTGCGCGCGGGTCTGGGCGAGCGGGTGGGCGACTACGCGGCGCTGGCGCTGCTCGACTCCTCCAGCGCCTGAAGGAAGCCCTGCCGCCACCAGTGCACGTCGTGGCGGCGTATGCGTTCGAGCAGCCGCTGGTGGCGCCACTGGCGTTCGGCCAGCGGCATGTGCAGCGCGGCCTGGATGGCGCCGGCCATGCCCTGCGTGTCGTAGGGGTTGACGAGCAGCGCCTCTTCGAGCTGCTCGGCCGCGCCCGCGAAGCGCGAGAGCACGAGCACGCCGGGGTCGGCCTCGTCCTGCGCCACCACGTATTCCTTGGCCACGAGGTTCATGCCGTCGCGCAGCGGCGTGACCAGCCCCACGCGCGCGGCGCGGCACAGGCCGGGCACGCGCCTGCGCGCCACGGTGCGGTGGATGTAGCGCAGCGGCATCCAGTCCAGGGTGCCGTAGTCGCCATTGATCGCGCCGCACAGGCCCTCCAGCTCCTGGCGCAGGTCGGCGTAGGCGTGCACGTCGTCGCGGCTGGGCGAGGCGATCATCACCAGCGTGGCGCTGTTCCGGTTCTCGGGGTAGCGCTCCAGCAGCTGGCGAAAGGCCCGCACGCGTTGCGGGATGCCCTTTGAGTAGTCCAGCCGGTCGATGCCCAGCAGCAGCTGGCGGCGCGAGTATTCGGCGCGCAGGGCCTCGAAGGTGTGCACCGCGTCGGGCGCGGCGGCCAGGGCCTGGAATTCCTCCACGTCGATGCCGATGGGGAAGGCCGCCACGCGCACCGTGGCGCCGTAGGCGTGCAGGCGCTGCGCGCCGAGTTCCTGCGCGCCGGCCTCGGTGACCATGCTGCGCGTGAAGTGGTCCACGTCGGCCTCGCTCTGCAGGCCCACGAGGTCGTAGGCGAAGAACGAGCGCATCAGCCATTCGTGCTGCGGCAGTGCGGCCATGACGAGCGGCGGCGGCACGGGGATGTGCAGGAAGAAGCCGATGCGCTGGCGGCAGCCCAGCGCGCGCAGCTCGGCCGCCAGCGGGATCAGGTGGTAGTCGTGCACCCAGATCAGGTCGCTCTCGCGCAGCAGCGGCAGCAGCTTGCGCGCGAACATCTGGTTCACGCGCCGGTAGCCGACGAGGTAGGCGGGGTCGAACTGGGCCAAGTCGAGCCGGTAGTGGAACACTGGCCACAGCACGCTGTTGGCGTAGCCCTGGTAGTAGGCGGCGTGGTCCTCTGCGCAGAGATCGACGCTGGCCAGCAGCACCTTGCCGGCCTGGCGCGTGCGCAGGCGCCCCTCGCCGGGCGCGAGGTCCGCGGCCGTGGCGCCGCTGGAGCCGAACCAGAGCCCGCCCGTGCGCGCGAGCGCGTCGCCCAGCGCAACGGCCAGCCCCCCGGCGGCCGGCTTGCGCGGATCGGCCAGGCGGTTGGAGACGACGACGAGGCGGCTCATATCACCGTGTCCCACGGGGCGGACAGGCGCATGGCCGCGTTGATGACGCCGACCATCGAGTACGTCTGCGGGAAGTTGCCCCACATCTCGCCCGTGGCGGCGTGCGTGTCCTCCGACAGCAGGCCCAGCGGGTTGCGCACGGCCAGCATGGCCTCGAAGATCTCGCGCGCCTGCTGGCCGCGGCCGGTGCGCGCGAGCGCGTCGATGCGCCAGAAGGTGCAGATGTTGAACGAGGTCTCGGGCTTGCCGAAGTCGTCGGCGGCCTCGTAGCGGCGCATGTAGGGGCCGTCGCAGAGCGTCTTCTCCATCGCGTCGAGCGTGCTCGCGAAGCGCGGGTCGGCGGGGTGGATCAGGCCCACCTCGGCCATCAGCAGCACGCTCGCGTCCAGCTCGCTGCCGCCGAAGCTCTCGGCGAACGCCCGGCGCGCGGGGCTCCAGGAGCGCTCCAGGATCTCGTCCTGCATCTGCTGCGTGTGCAGCTGCCAGTAGCGCGCGCGCTCGGGCAGGCCCAGCGCGGTGGCTATTTTTGCGAGCCGGTCGCACGCGGCCCAGCTCATGAGCGCCGACGAGGTGTGCACGCGCGCGCGGGTGCGCAGCTCCCACATGCCCGCGTCGGGCTGGCCGTAGACCTGCACGGCGAGCGCTCCGATCTTCTCCAGCCGCGCGAACTCGGCGCTGCCCGCCGGGTGCAGCAGGCGCCGGTCGTGGAAGGCCTGCGCGGCGCCGAGCACGATGTTGCCGTACACGTCGTGCTGGAAATGCTCCGTCGCCTGGTTGCCCACGCGCACCGGGCCCATGCCGCGGTAGCCCGCCATGTGCGGCACGATGGATTCGGGCAGCTCGTGCTCCAGGCCTATGCCGTAGAGCGGCTGGATGTGCCCCTCGCCCGCCTTGGCGACCACGTTGCCGAGCCAGCGCAGATAGTCCTCCATCGTGCCCACTTCCGACAGGCTGTTGAGCGCGCGCACGACGAAGAACGCGTCGCGCAGCCAGCAGTAGCGGTAGTCCCAGTTGCGGCCGCTGCGGGCCGATTCGGGGATGCTCGTGGTCATAGCGGCGACGATGGCGCCCGTGTCCTCGAACAGCGACATCTTGAGCGTGATGGCCGCGCGGATCACCGCGTCCTGCCATTCGAGCGGCAGGTGCAGGCGCTGCGTCCAGTGCTTCCAGTAGGCGATGGTCTCCTGCTCGCAGTGGCGTGCCGTGTCGCCTATGCCCTCGGCGAGCGTCTCGTCGGCGCCCAGCAGGAAGTTGTACTCGCGCTGCGCCGTGAAGGGCTGGCCCGAGAGCACGTAGGTCACTGGCGCGTCGGTGTTCAGGCGCAGCGCGAAGGCGCTGCCCACGTAGCGCACGTGGTTGCTGCCGCGCGTGATCGTGGGCCGCGTCTGGCCCCAGTCGTAGAGGACGCGAAGCAGCACGCGGATGCGCGGTGCTCCGCGCACGGGCCGCACGCGGCGCACCAGCATGTTGGGGCGGAAGAACCGCGCGCGCGCGTAGAAGCGCGGCGCGAAGTCCGTCACCTCCAGGCAGTTGCCGTGCAGGTCGGTCAGGCGCGTGCGCAGCACGGCGGTGTTCGGCTCGTACCACTGCTCGCTCGCGGCGAAGTCCTCCAGCGCGATGGCGAAGCGGCTGCCCTCGTCGCCGGGCTGCAGCAGCGCGTTGAACACCGGGTCGCCGTCGAAGCGCGGCATGCAGCACCAGACGATGCACGCGCGCGCATCGACCAGCGCGCTGATCGCGCAGTTGCCCACCATGCCGAGCGCGAGCGAAGGCTCGGCCGCGGCCTGCGGGGCGCTCATGGAGGTCACCCCCCGGCCAGCGCGGGCACGGGCTGCGCCAGGGCCCGCACGGCGGCGCGCAGCCAGTCGCGCACCTCGCCCGGCGAGCCCAGGCGCGCGCGCGCCTGCGTTGGGCCTTCGCCCACCTTCACGCCCAGGCCGCCCAGCGCCTGCACGGCGGCGAAGCCCGCCTCGTCGGTCACGTCGTCGCCGATGAACAGGGGCACGCGGCCCGCGAATGGCGCCTGGCGCATGAAGTCCGCGATCGCGCGGCCCTTGCTCGGGCCGGCGGGCTTGACCTCCAGCACGCACTTGCCGCGCATGAGCTCCGCGCCGCGCACCCTGTGCATGGCCTGCGCCAGCGCCCGCAGGCACAGCGCCTCCAGGTGCGGCGCCTGCCGGTAGTGCAGCGCGATGCCGGCGCTCTTGACCTCCACGAGCAGCTGCGGGTGGCTGGCCACGAGCGGGCGCAGGGCGCCCAGCACCGCCGCAAGATCGATCGCGTGCGCGCCGCCGGCGCGGCCGCTGCCCAGGCGGTACTGTGCACCGTGCTCGCAGGCCAGCGGCAGGCGCAGGGGGCGCAGGAATCGGTCGATGTCGGCCTCGGTGCGGCCGGTGGCGATGGCCATCGCGCCGCCGAGCGCGGCGTGCAGGTCGCGCAGGCTGTCTATCACCTCGGGCTGCACCCGCACGGCGCCGGGCTGCGCGGCGATGTCGGCCAGGGTGCCGTCGAAGTCGAGGAACAGCGCGTGGTTCGCGGTGGGCAGGGGGGGTATGGGCATCGCCGTCACCTTAGCCACTTCAGGGCGCGCGGGCTGTAGGCCATCGGCGCATTGGGCCTGGAAAGAACAGTAGTTCACAGTTTGTTGCTCTGTGGGCCCATTCGGGCGTGGCGCCCGTTGAAATCCGCGCCCCGGCCCGCAGATGGCCCCCATGACCACCGAAGCACTGCACATCGTCTGTCCCCACTGCCACACCACCAACCGCGTGCAGGCCGCGCAGCTGGGCAGCGCGCCCGACTGCGGCAGCTGCCACCGCCCGCTGTTCACGGGCGAGCCGCTGGCGCTGGACGCCGCCACGTTCGACCGGCACGTGGGGCGCAGCCACGTACCCGTGGTGGTGGACTTCTGGGCGCCCTGGTGCGGCCCGTGCCGCCAGATGGCGCCGGCCTTCGCGCAGGCGGCGCGTACCCTCGAACCCCATGTGCGCCTGGCCAAGCTCGATACCGAGGCGCACCCGCAGATCGCCGGGCGCTACGGCATCCGCAGCATCCCGACCATGATCCTGTTCAAGGGCGGGCGGGAGGCGGCGCGCGTCTCGGGCGCGCTGGGCGCGGCCGACATCGCGCGCTGGGTGAATTCAGTCGGCTAATGTGGCCAGCCAGTCGGCCACGGCCTGCACGCGCGCGGCGTGGATCATCTCGCCCACTTTTTGGCCCGTAACGCCCATGGATGCAGCGCAGGCAGCTATCACGCTGGTAGCAACCGATTGCACCGCCGCCAGCGCCGCGTTCAGGCGCGCGCGCTGCGGGTAGGGCGCGTCCTCGAAGCCCAGGCGCCCGCGCGCGTCGCATTCGCAGGCCAGCAGGATGTCGTCCAGCCGCGCGGGCTTGCGGATCGCGTCGCAGCGCTCCAGCAGGCGCACCAGCGCGGCCGCGCCGAGCTCGCCGCTCCTGTGGATGTTGCCGTGCTCGCGCGCCACCACGTCGGCCAGCTCGCGGCAGTCCACGGGCACGCGCAGGCGCTCGGCCACGGCCTTGAGCAGTTTGCCGCTGCGCTGCTCGTGGCCGATGTGGCGCGGCAGCACGTCGGCCGGCGTCGTGCCCTTGCCCAGGTCGTGCGTGAGGCAGGCGAAGCGCACGGCCAGCGGCGCCGAGAGGCGCGCGGCCATGTCCAGCACCATCATCAGGTGCACGCCGGTGTCCACCTCGGGGTGGTGCTCGGGGCGCTGGGGCACGCCCCACAGGCGCTCCACCTCGGGCAGCACCACGGCCAGCGCGCCGCACGCGCGCAGCACGTCGAACATGCGCGAGGGCTTTTCCTCCATCAGCCCGCGCGAGAGCTCCTGCCATACGCGCTCGGCCACGAGGTGGTTGGCCTCGCCGGCCTGCACCATCTCGCGCATCAGCGCCATCGTCTCGGGCGCGACCGTGAAGTCGGTGAAGCGCGCCGCGAAGCGCGCCACGCGCAGGATGCGCACGGGGTCTTCGCGGAAGGCGTCGGTCACGTGGCGCAGCACGCGCCGCTCCAGGTCGCGCGCGCCGCCATAGGGGTCGAAAAGGCCCTCGGCGCCTATCCAGTCTGCGCTGGCAGCTATCGCATTGATAGTGAGGTCGCGCCGCGAGAGATCTTCCTCCAGCGTCACGTCGGGCGAGGCCTGCACGACGAAGCCGCGGTAGCCGCGCCCGCTCTTGCGCTCGGTGCGCGCCAGCGCGTATTCCTCGTGCGTCTCGGGGTGCAGGAACACGGGAAAGTCGCGCCCCACGGGCACGAAGCCGCGCGCCACCATGTCCTCGGGCCGGGCGCCCACGACGACCCAGTCGTGGTCATTGACGGGGCGGCCCAGAAGCCGGTCGCGCACGGCGCCGCCCACCATGTAGATTTGCATGGATCGAGTGTATCGGCGCCATCTAAGATGGATACCCCGGGCCTTGCCCTCGCAACGTTTTCCGCCATGGACCTGATCGGCGAGCATGCTTCCATCGTGGCCCTGCGCCAGCTGGTGCTGCGCGTGGCCCGCAGCAAGGCCAGCACGGTGCTCATCTACGGCGAGACCGGCACGGGCAAGGGGCTGGTGGCGCGCATGCTCCACCGGCATTCCGAGCGCTGCGAGCGGGAGTTCATCGACATCAACTGCGCGGCCATTCCCGGGGACCTGCTGGAGTCGGAACTGTTCGGCTACGAGCGGGGCGCGTTCACGGGGGCCGCGGGCAAGAAGGAAGGCCTGATCGAGTCGGCCAACGGGGGCACGGTGTTCCTCGACGAGATCCGCGAGCTCGATCCCGTGATGCAGGCCAAGATCCTCACCCTGCTGGATACCCGGCGCTTTCGCCGCCTGGGATCGGTGCATCCGATCTCGGTGGACGTGCGCTTCATCGCCGCGACCAACAGGATCCTGCTATCGGAGGTCAAGGACGGCAAGTTCCGGGACGACCTGTACTACCGGCTGCAGGTGATCGCCATCAATATCCCGCCGCTGCGCGAACGCGGCGACGACATCTTCATCCTGGCCGACCGCTTCCTGGCCAAGTACAACGCGGTGTACGGCAGCACGGTGCGCAGGCTGTCGCCGGAGGTGGAGCAGATCTTCCGCGCCTACCAGTGGCCGGGCAACGTGCGCGAGCTGGAGAACCTGCTGGAGCGCATCTGCATCCTGGAGGACGGGGACTGCGTCGAGGCGTCGCACCTGCCCCAGCGCATCCTGCGCGAGGCGCGGGCTGCGCGCCCGGCCGCGGCTGGTGGCGGCGTGCCGGCGCAGGGCTACCTGGAGGCCACCGCGCAGTTCCAGCGCACCCTGATCGCCCAGGCCCTGGCGCGCGCGCAAGGGCACATGGGAGCCGCGGCCGAGCGCCTGGCGCTCTCGCGGCATGCCCTGCGCCACCAGATGATCAAGCTGGGAATGGCACCGGCAAGGGACGGGGCGGACCAGGTCACTTGATTGCGTGAATATCACGCACGCCGCGTGATATTCACGCGCATATGGCTCGCGGCGACTGCGGGGAGTCTCCAAGTGCCTGAAATAAAAGAGTTTTTTCTGCGTGCCTGACTGGCACGGTGCATGCAATGGGTTCTGCGCACGGACGCCGGGGTATCCGGCGGACCGGCCACAAGGAGAAAACCGCATGCAATCTTTGAAGATCATCTGCCCCAACGGCCACCTGGGCTTTGCGCCCTTGCGCACAGAGAGCTTTCACCTCGGGGTGCAGGCCGGGCCCGACTACATCGCCGCCGACTCCGGCAGCGACGACGTGGGGCCCGTGCCCCTGGGCTCCGACACCTCGACCAGCCCCGAGGCCTGGCAGCGCCACGACCTGGAGGCCATGCTGCTGGCCGCGCGCCGGCTCGGCGTGCCGATGATCATCGGCTCGGCCGGCGACACCGGATCGAACAGTCGCGTGGACCTGTACGTGCGCATCATCCGCGAGCTGGCGCAAAAGCATGGCCTGAAGAAGTTCAAGCTCGGCTACTTCTATTCCGAGGTGGACAAGGAGCTGCTGCGCCGCAAGATGCGCGCGGGCGAGGCGATCCAGGGCCTGGACGGCTTTGCCGACCTGGTGGAGTCCGAGCTCGACGCGACCGACCGCATCGTGGGGATGGCCGGCGTGCACCCCTACATGGAGCTGCTGCGCCAGGGGGCCGACGTGATCATCGGCGGCCGCAGCTCCGATGCCGCGGTGTTCGCCGCGCCCGCGCTGCACCACGGCTTTCCGGCGGACTATGCCTACTACCTGGGCAAGGTGCTGGAGTGCGCGTCGTTCTGCGCCGAGCCCTACGGCGGCAAGGAGACCGTGATGGGCGAGATCTCCCACGGCGACGTGAAGGTGACCGCCATGCTGCCGGCACAGCGCTGCACCATCGCATCGGTGGCCGGGCATGCGATGTACGAGCGCTCCAACCCCTACGACGAATTCTTCGCGGGCGGGCGGCTGGACATGCGCCATTGCCATTACGAGCAGTTCGACGAGCGCACCACGCGCATCACGGGCTCGCGCTTCGTCCCGTCCGAGAAGATCCGCGTCAAGCTGGAAGGCTCGGGCAAGGTGGGCGAGCGCTACGTGGGCCTGTGCGGCATCCGCGACCCCTACACCATCGCCCATGTGGACCGGGTGATCGAATGGGCGCGCGAGCAGGTGCGCGCGCGCTTCGGGGACGGCGGCTACGAGCTGCACTACAAAGTCTATGGCCGCGACGGCGTGATGGGCGAGCTGGAGCCTCTGCGCAACCAGCCGGGCCACGAGCTGTGCGTGATGGTGCAGGGGGTCGCGCCCACGCGGGAGATGGCCGAGGAGGTCACCCTGATCGGACTGCGCCAGATGTTCTACGCGCGCCTGCCCGACGTGAAGGGCACGGCCGGCTCGGTCTCGTTCCCCCTGGACGAGGTGCTGCACGCGAGCGCTGCCTACCGCTGGACCCTGAACCACACCGTGGCCGTGGACAGCGGCCTGGAGCTGTTCCCCACCCACATGACCGAAGCCGGCGCCTGATTCGGAAGATACCCATGACCACGCAGAAACTCAGTGAACTCGCCAAGACCATCCGCAGCAAGAACGCGGGCGTCAACAAGATCACCTTCGACATAATCTTCCGCGATGGCGCCACCTACGAGCGCGTCAAGCGCAGCCGCGTGCTGACGCGCGAAGGCATGGCCGGGCTGTTTCGCATACCGCCGGAACGGATCTCTGACTTCGTCGAATACGACCCCGGCTACGCCATCAAATTCACGATCTACCGCCTGCGGCCCAGCGGCAGCGCGGGCGACGGCGACATCTTCGGCGCGCAGCAGTACGCGCCGCTGCTGGACCTGCCCATCCCCGCCTGACCGCCCATCCCATTGCAACGCGAGAAAAGGACTTGCCATGCGCCATTGGATTGCTTCCCTGGGGCTGCTCGCCGGCCTGCTGAGCGCCGCGGCCGCGCCAACCCATGCCCAGCAGGCGGCCGTGCCCAGGCTGGTGAAGATCGTCGTGCCCTTCTCGGCGGGGGCCAGCAACGACGCGATAGCCCGCGCCATTGCCGTGCCCCTCGCCAGGCGGCTGCACACGACGGTGATCGTGGAGAACAAGGCGGGCGCGGCCGGCGTGATCGGGGCCGACGCGGTGGCCAAGTCGCCCGCAGATGGCTCGGTGCTGCTGCTGACCTCCTCCACCTTCCTGACCGCGGCGGCGACCCAGCCGCGCCTGCCTTTCGATCCGGTCGGCGCGTTCGCGCCGGTGGCCATGGTGGCCCAGGGGCCCCTGGTGCTGGCGGTGTCGGGGGCCGCGCCATTCAAATCGCCCGCCGACCTGGTGGCCGCCGCGCAGGCCAGTCCGGGCACCCTGACCTACGGCAGCGCCGGAGTCGGCTCGGTGGGGCACCTGGCGACGGAGCTGCTGGGCGATGCGGCGCACATCAAGCTGCTGCACGTTCCCTACAAGGGGGCGGCCAACGCGCTGGCCGACCTTGCGGGCGGGCAGATCGACGTGATGATCGGCAACCAGAGCTCCATGGCCGCACTGATGTCCGGCGGCAAGGTGCGGCCGCTGGCCGTAACGTCCCGGCAGGCGCATCCGGCGTTCCCCACGCTGGCGCCGCTGGCGGCCACCGTTCCCGGCTATGCCATCGACATCTGGGTGGGGGTGTTCGCCCCGGCGGGAACGCCGGCGGCGCTGGTGGAGCGCTACAACCGCGAGATCAACGAGATCGCCGCATCCGCGGAGCTGGCGGCCATCCTCAACCCCGACGGTGCGGTGCCCGCAGGGCTGACGGCCGAGGCCTTCGCGGCCCGGCTGCGGGATGAGCTGGGCATGTGGAAGCGGCTGGCGGCGCGCCACAGGATCGTCGCGGAATGACTCAGGCGGCCACCTCGGCCACCAGTGCCGGGTCGAACAGCGGGTTCTCGTTCATCCCGTCCTTGCCGTAGCCGCGCGGGTTGCACAGCACGCGCGTGCCGTGCAGCAGGTAGTCGAAGCTGTCGTGCGTGTGGCCGTGTATCCACAGCCGCGCGCCGCTGGCGGCGACCAGGTTTTCTGCGTCGGACACGAAGATGGCGTTCAGCGGCGAGCCGGCGAAGCGCGGGTGGATGCTGCGCGGCGAGGGCGCGTGGTGGGTGATGACCACCGTGGGCCCGTCGAAGGGCCGCGCCAGCTCGCGCTCCAGCCATTGCACGTTGGCGTCGTACAGCGCGGCCGCATCCTGGGGGCTGAACAGGGGGGCGTCCGGCTGCTCCGTGGTGTGTATGCGCTGGAAGTCGCGCACGAGGCGCCGCGCCTCTTGCATGGCATCGGCGCGCGCCTGGCCCTCGCCGGCGATGCGGAAGTCGCTCCACAGCGTGCTGCCGACGAAGCGCACGCCCCGCAGCGCGAGGCTGCGGTTGTCCAGCAGCTGCACGGGGCCATCCGCGCACAGCGCCCGCAGCGTGCGCGCGGTCTGCTGCAGGCTCGCGCCATAGAACTCGTGGTTGCCCGGCACGTACAGCACCGGCTTGCCGAAGCCCCGGGCCCAGGCGACGGCCTGCTCGGGCCGGGCGATGTCGCCGGCCAGCACGACCACGTCGGCGTCGGTGCGTGGGTGCTCCATGCCCTGCACGCCCAGGTGCAGGTCCGACAGGATGTGCAGTCTCATGGCGGCGTCCCCCGCGGTTCAGCCGCGGCGCGCGCGGTACGGCTCCTCGAAGTCCAGGAAGTCCTGCTCGGCCAGCGCGCCGTCGATCCAGGCCTTGACCCCCGGCAGCTGCCGCACGCGCTGCACGTAGTCGGCGATGGGCCGGGGCAGCGGCAGGGCATAGGTGGCCAGGCGCATGCACACGGGCGCGTAGAACGCATCGGCGATCGTGAAATGGCCGAACAGCATGGGGCCGCCATGGCGCGCGAGCAGCTCGCCCCACATGTCCGCCAGGCGCTGCACGTCGGCGCGCACACCGGCCTGGTCGCGCCAGAGGATGGCGCCCACCTCGGGCAGGCGCGCCTCGATGTTCATGGGGCAGTGGCCGCGCAGCGCGGTGAAGCCGCTGTGCATCTCGGCCGTCACGCTGCGGGCGTGGGCGCGCGCGGCGCGGTCCTCGGGCCACAGCCGCTTGTCGGGGTGGGTCTCGGCCAGGTATTCGGCGATCGCCAGACTGTCCCAGACCGTGAGGCCGCCATCGACCAGCACCGGCACCTTGGCCGTGGGGCTCACGGCCTTGAGCCGGCGCTTGAACTGGGAATTGGCGTCGAAGCTGTCGAAGCGCACGGGCACTTCCTCGAACGCGATGCCGGCCTGGCGCAGCAGCACCCAGGGGCGCATGGACCACGACGAATAGTTCTTGTTGCCGATGTAGAGCTGGAGCATGGCGGGGTTCCTTTCGGTGGATGCCGCAAGAGTGTGGGCCGCTTGTGCTTGTCCATGTCGGGCGAGGAGTTTTCCGATCAGAGCCTGCTCATACGGGCCAGACCACGCCGTTGTCGTTGAGGATGGCGTCCAGCGGCATGTCGTGCGCCTCGGGCTCGAAGTCGTCCAGGTAGCCCTGGGTGAAGCCCAGGCCCACGGTGAAGGGCCGGGGCTGCAGCGTGGCCAGCGTGCGGTCGTAGAAGCCGCCGCCGTAGCCCAGCCGGTAGCCGCCGGGGCCGTAGCCCACGCAGGGCACGAACAGCAGCGTGGGCACGATGACCTCGGTGTCCTTGGGCTTGGGGATGCCGTAGGCGTCCTCCTCCATCTCGCAGCCGGGGTACCAGGCGTGAAAGGTCAGCGTGCGGTGCTGCTTGTTGACCACCGGCAGGCCGATGCGGCGGCGCTGGGGCTCGTCCAGCAGCTCGCCGTCCTCCTTCCAGCGGTGCAGGGCGGGCAGGGGGTCGAACTCGCCCTTGATGGGCCAGTAGGCGCCGATCACGGTGTCCGGGCGGTCCACGAGCCAGATGCGCATCACGCGCTGCAGCAGGTCGGCGCGCCGCAGCCGGTCGGGCATGTCCAGGCGTTGTGCTACCAAAGTGCGGCGCAGGGCTGCTTTGTCCATTACATAATCCCCCAATGCATTGGCTCAAGATTTTGACACCGCTGATCGCAGGGGCCGCGCTGGCCGCCGCCGCCCCGTGGGCCGCGGCCCAGAACCGTGGCGACGATACCCTGCTGGAGATGCAGCAGGCCTTCCGCAAGGGCGACAAGTCAAGACTGACCGCGCTGCTGCCCACGGTGCGCGGCCACCCGCTGGAACCCTGGGCCGCCTACTGGGAGCTGCGCGCGCGGCTGGACCAGGCCCAGAGCGACCAGGTGAACGCCTTCCTGCAGCGCTTTGCCGGCACCTACCAGGAGGACCGCCTGCGCAACGACTGGCTGCTGCTGCTGGGCCAGCGCCGCGACTGGGACCAGTTCGCCGATCTGCACCCGTACTACCGCATGGGCGACGACCGCGAGGTGCGCTGCTACGCGCTCGCCATCGATCAGATCAAGGGCACGGCCGCCGAGGATGCCGGCGCCGAGGTGCTGAGCAACTGGTACGCGCTGCGCGACCTGGACGACGGTTGCTCCAACGCCGCCGCCGAGATGCTGGCGGCCAGGAAGATCAAGCCCCTGGACGTGTGGCGCAAGGCGCGCCTGGCCGCCGAGGCCAACCGCCTGCGCATGGCGCGCAAGGCGGTGGAGATCGTCGCGCCCGACGCCCTGGCGCAGCTGCGCGAGGCGCTGGACTCCCCCACCAAGTACCTCACCGGCCGCGCCACGGCCCGGGGCAAGGAGCGGCAGGAACTCGTGGTGCTGGCCCTGGTGCGCATGGCCATGAGCGACGCCGGCGCCGCGGCGGGCCTGCTGGACAGCAAATGGGGCGTGCACCTTTCGGCCGAGGAGCGCAACTGGCTCTGGGGCCTGATCGGCAAGCAGGCCGCGCTGTCGCTGTCGCCCGATGCGCTCGCCTATTTCGGCAACGTGGGCCGCGACACCGACCTGAACGACGACATGCTGGCCTGGAAGGTGCGCGCCGCGCTGCGCGCCGGCCAGTGGAAGCTGGTGGGCCGCAGCATCGACGCCATGAGCGCCCGCGCGCGCCAGGACAGCACCTGGGTGTACTGGAAGGCCCGCTCGCTCACCGCGGGACGCGCCAGCGAGGAAGACCGCGCCGCGGCGCGCCAGCTGTACGAGCGCATCGCCGGCACCACGGGCTTCTACGAGCAGCTGGCGCTGGAGGAACTGGGCGCACGCGTCACGCCCGCGCCCGCGCCCGCGCCGCTCACCGATGCCGAGAAGGCCGCGGCGCGCGCCAACCCCGGCCTGAACCGGGCGCTATACG